>NZ_NYVD01000086.1 GCF_002684405.1 Parvibaculum sp.
AAGGCCGGCGCCCGCCGCGGCGATGACGTTTCCCCATGTCAGATTGTCAGGCTTTTGCGTGTAGCCGCCGTCGACCAGCTTCTTGTTAAAGAGCTCGTCCTTATCGCCCGCAGGCGTGACGTGATAGACGAACTGCGTCCGGTAGGCCATGCCCTTCGGCTCGCCAATGACCTCCAGCATCTCCACATCAACGTCGAGAAAGTAGCGGGCCTGTTCCGCGGAAGCCGCCGCAAGCTGCTTCTGTTCCAGATAGTGCTGCAGCCACTTCTTCGCATTGGCCTGCATCTCGGTCTGATCCCACGGCACCAGCATCCGCTCCCCCTCGACCGGATAGACCTCTTCGGCGCTCGGCGCGAAGTGGACATCACGCAGCGAGACCTCGTGATAAAGCGCATTGGTTTCGTCATAGACATATTTTGTCTGATACGGATCGCGAGATCCGCACGCGGCAAGCAGCACGCCCAAGGCGAGCGCAAGGACAAAAGACTGTAACTTCATTGTAAATCTCCCCCCTATCCCTCCTCTTCATTGGAGCCGTTTCAAGGACAGGCCGCAAGAGTTTTGAGCTACCGAGGTTGAGTGCGGGCCGATTTTGCAGGAGGAGTGCGTCTTGTCTGTTGCATCCCGTCACCAACACTTTCTAGACTGACGGCAGGGACGGTCCGCGTTCTTGAGTCGTGGGCCAACAGGGGGGGATTGTCATGCAGCCATTTCAAAAGGCGGCGTGCGCGCTGTTTTTTGCCGCCGCACTCGGCGGATGCGCCATCGGCACAAAAATGGATAACGGGCCGACGGTGATGCCCGAACTCCGGACCACGAAAACCTCGCCACGAAGCGAGACCCTGACGGCCTCGAAAGACAGCATCATCTATTCGGAAGAACTAGGCGCGCGCCACGGGGCGAAGCTTCTGAAAGGTGTCAGCGGCTCCTACCTGCCGGACGACAAGATCACCTTCATCGAAACGCATTTCGATGCACCGGCGGGGCTGGAACTCGTCGCCATGACAGGTGCACCCGTCCCGATGTATTGCTCGCTCGAACCCATCTTTCCTCTGTCAGTTTCCGCCTGTTTCTTCGACACTAAGCGGGACGGCACCTTCAACCGCATCAGACCCAATGGGAACCGCGTCGACTACTTCACAAAAATCGGCGCCATGGGCATGGCAATCGACCCCATTCCCTATGAAAAGAAAGAGCCCGCGGGCTCATTGCTCAACGGTCGCGCCGAGCTGAGCTATCGCGGCCGCGACGGCGACAATATCCGCTTCCGCTATCACGGCGTGCTCATCCATCGCAAAGCAGGGCTTTTTTCGGGACGCGAGACCGGCGATTTTTCGCGATACTACTCATTCGATCTCCCCCAAGGGGACAGCCGGGAAATCTCGGTGAACGGTGCGAGGGTACAGGTGGAAAACGCAACCGATAATGAAATCACCTATCGTGTTCTCTCGCCTTTCCGCGGCTTCAGGTTTACCCGTATTATCTACAAGCGAATGTATTGACGGCGGCAGAGAACGAAACCTGTCGCAGACGCCCGAAGACAGGAACCCGCCATGACCGCCCTCATCCCCGTAAACACTGCCGCCACGCCCGAAACCGGCGCACCCGATGCCGCCCGCGTGCTGGAAGGCGAGCCGGTGAGCAGCACCTGGAACGTCTATGAATCCGGTGACGGGAAATTCTTCTCAGGCATATGGGAGAGCGAGCCGGGCAAATGGCGGATCGAATATACCGAGCATGAGTTCTGCCACATCATCGAGGGCGAAAGCGTGATCGCTGACGAGGCAGGCACCCAAACCCGCGTCCGCGCCGGCGACGCCTTCGTCATCCCGGCGGGCTTCAAGGGCACATGGGAAGTGGTGACGAAAACGCGGAAGCACTACGCGATCTATGAGGCGTAAGGCACATGCCCATCATCCTCGCCCTGCACCGCTCGCCCGTGCATGACTTCTCCAAGCAATCGGAGACTGAGCTACGGCTGATCGCGGGGCTCGGTGTGGAGGGGGATGCACATGCGGGGGAGACGGTGAAGCATCGCTCCCGCGTGGCGCGCGACCCCTCGCAGCCCAATCTGCGTCAGGTGCATCTGATCCATTCGGAACTCTTCGACGAGCTGCGCGGACAAGGCTTCGACATAACGCCGGGCCTGCTGGGTGAAAACGTCACCACTCAGGGGCTCGACCTCCTCGCCCTGCCCCGCGGCGCGCTGTTGCATCTGGGCGATGAAGCGGTGGTGGAAGTGACGGGGCTGCGCAATCCCTGCACGCAGCTCGACGGCATCGCACCGGGATTGATGCGCGCCGTGCTGGGCCGCGACGCGAACGGAAACCCGATCCGCAAATGCGGGATCATGGGCGTGGTGCGCGCGGGCGGGACGATCCGCGCGGGCGATACGATCCGAGTGGAAATGCCCGAGGGCGCAAGGGAACCGCTCGGCGTGGTTTAATGAAGGAAGACGTGGATGGCCCGGACAAGCCGGGCCATGACGAAGCGCTTCACATCCCCATCACATATTCCACGACATCCTTTGCATCGAAGACGAGCGAGATGCACATGGTGGCGAGCGCCAGCGTGAACCAGACGCCGTAAAGGCTGCGCTTCTCGATCTGCGGCCAGCGCTTGAAGAAGTAGATCACGACCGGCGTCCAAAGCACGAGATGCGTTGCGCCCCAGAGCTTGTTCCAGCCGACGGTCATGCCGAGCGCCATGGTGGCGATGATGGTGAGCACGAAAGAGAGGAAAAGCCAGCGCGCTTCCACCCGGAAAAAGGACGCGACGAAGCTGCCGAGAAACAGCACGCCCATCATCCAATACATCCAGAGCTGCACCCAATAGGGCAGCGCCGCGATATAGGCGTCCTGCGAAGCCTGCGCCGCCTGAAGCGCCGAAAAGAAATCAGCCATCCCTGTCTCCTCCCCTTAATTGTGCGTCACATCAGAGGAAGAGAGCCGGATGGCTGCAAATCACATTCGCGTTATTGAGCAGGAACGGCATAGAAGATTGTCACCCCGGGCTTCGTCCCGGGGTCCAGAGCGACGGGCTGCTGTGCTGCCGCAAAGACGTGGATGCCCCGCATGAAGCGGGGCATGACGCGTCGGGGACTAACGCGACGGCCGCCCGCCCACAATGGAGACGCGCTCGCCGCGCCGCGAATAGGGGTAGTAGTCCCACACGGCATGGTGCTGCACGCAGCGATTGTCCCAGAAGGTGAGCGTGTTGGGCGTCCAGCGCACACGGCACTGAAACACTGGATTGACCTCCAGGTGACGCCACAGCATTTCCAGCAGCGCATCGCTTTCCGCTTTGGCGAGCCCGTCGATATGCGTGGTAAAGCCGCGATTGACGTAAAGGAGCTTGCGGCCCGTTTCCGGATGGCGCGTAATCACCGGATGCTTCGTGCGCGGCCAGCCGCCTTCCGGCGCAGCAATGCCATAGCTGCCCGAATAGGGCTTGGCGCCGTCATGCACCGCGTCGAGCCCGTCGAGGAACGCCTTCATCGCGGGCGACAGCGTTTCGTAAGCCTCATAGGCGCTGATGAAACAGGTATCGCCGCCGGCGCCGATCTCCGGCGTCTCGGTGATGTAGAGCATGGAACCGAAAGGCGGCTCCTCGTCGCAAGTCACGTCGGAATGCCAGCCTTCGCCCGCCACATAACGCGAGTTCTGGTCGGCGATGATCGGCAGGATGTTCGGATCGCTTTCCTGCCCCGCATGGCCGGGCTTTGAACCCTTCTTGTGGTAGGGATGCGTATGCAGCGTGCCGAAATAGCCGGCGAAACGCTTGTGGTCCTCCCGCGAAATTTCCTGATCGCGGAAGACGAGCACGGAATGATCGGCAAAAGCCTGTTTTACTTCCATGAGCTGCTCGTCATCGAGCGGCTGCGTCAGGTCCAGCCCCTCCACTTCTGCGCCCAGCACAGGCGTCAGCGGCGCGACTTCGATCGTCTTGTAGTCCCGCTTCTCATCGGTGCGGGCGACCCGGATCTGGGCCTTGGCCATGATGTTTCCTCCAACTCGGGCATCCATTGGCCGCAAGGCTAATCCCGGGGGACTGGAAAGCGTCAGCCATAAGTCCCATTATTCCGTTGAACGGAACGACCTCTCGGGAAGGCGACCGAATGAGCGAAGCGACAAGAGCGCCGGTGGCGCGCGCGCTGAGCGTGCTGGAAGCAATGAATGCCGCGCATTCGCTGCATCTGGGCGATATTGCAGCACGCGCCGGGCTGCCGAAATCGAGCGCGGTGCGCCTGCTCGACCAGCTCATCGAAGCGGGCTATGTGGAAAAACTCTCGCGCAGTGCGGGCTACCGCCTCACCTCCCGCGTGCAACGCCTGTCCTGGGGCTTCCGCCTGTCCGACGCGGTAGTGGAAGCCGCCGAACCGCTGATGCGCGACTTCACGAAAGAATATCGCTGGCCGCTTTTCATCGGCGTGGTGGATGGCGACCAGATGATCGTGCGCTACGGCACAGTGGCCGAAAGCCCCGTCGCGATCGACCCGCTGGTCTATGAAGCGCCTTCACCCTTCCTGCTCGGCGCGCTGGGACAGGCCTATCTTGCCTTCTGCCCGGACTGGGAACGCAAGCTCATCGTCGCGCGGCTCGGCCGCTCCAGGCGATCCATCGACCAGCCCGCGAAAAACCCGGAAGAATTCGAGAAGATATTGCGGGGCATCCGCCGAAGAGGATATGCCCTGACAAGCGGCGGCTTGCGGCAGATGAAACGCGGCATGCCGAAACGCGCGTCCGATGCGCGCCAGCGCGTAACCGGCATGGCCGTGCCCGTTATGCGCGGCGACCGCGTGCTTGCCTGTCTGAGCCTGCGCTACATGCATGCCGTCATCAGCGAGCAGGAAGTGGCGACAACCCATCTGGAGCCGCTGCGCGAGCTGGCCCGCGAGGTCGAACGCACAACGCGGCAAATGACGACCGCCGGGAGTGGCAAGAGGGAATGAGCAGGATATGACCGACAAACAAACCACCGCCCTTCTGATCGGCACGACGGGCATGCTGGCGGAAGCCGCGCGCGAAGCGATTGCGCGGGCGGACAAGGCCGTGCTCGTTGCGCGCAAGGCGGACGAGTTTCTGTTCGGCGAGCCGGAACTCGACGACAAGCTGGTGCCGCTGTCGCTCGATTATGAGGATACGGCCGGCTTCATCACCGAGCTTGAAAAGCATGCGCCCTACGACGTCGCCCTGACATGGATACGCCCGAAGGCGGAACTGATGCGCGCCGCGCTCGACGCAATGATCGCGCCGCAAGGATTGCTGGTGGAAGTGATGGGCTCGCGCTCCATCCTGCTCGGGGAGGACGGTTCGCCCTCCATCGCGGAAACGCGCGCGCAGGCACTGGCCGCGCAACCCGACATGACCTATGCGCAGGTGATCCTCGGCTTCGTGATCGAAGAGGACGGCTCGTCGCGCTGGCTGCACCATCACGAAATCAGCGCCGCGGCGGCAGCCCAACTGGACGATCCCATTCCGCGCCGCATCGCAGGCACGCTGGAGCCCTGGGACAAACGGCCGGGTTGAGGGCCGGGTTTTGAGGGACTGCCCCTACTTGCCCTTCACCGCTGCGCGGAGCTTGCGCAGTGTGCCGAAGACTTTCGGGTTGCGCTTGATCCGCCGCTTGGCGGCGAGCCCGCCATTGATGGCAAGCACCGGCACCATGCCCTGCAGGCTGGCGGACGCGATATGGTTCACCATGCGCATCGGCTCGTCGCAGAAACTCGCCTTGTAGGGCAGATAGCCGACGGACAGATCGTAAACCGTCAGCCCACGGTCGATACTCGACTGGAGATGCTTCAACAGGTGAAGCCGGCCGGGCGAGAGCTTCGAATGCTTGCCCATCTCATAGGTATGGACCATCAGCGTCGAGCGGTCATGCCAGACATGGCTGATGGAGCCCGACAGGAACTCGCCGTCGAGACGCAGCACCGCCACTTCCAGCAGGCGGCGCTCTTCGGGCAGAGCCGCCAGCGCGCGCCAGGCGGCGCGGTGCGCCGGATCCTGGAAGATGGACGAAATCCCCTGCGCGGCAAGCTGGTCGGCCTTGCGCATCAGAATTTCCTCGGTCATCTCGACCAGCTCGTCCTGCGATTCCGCAAATTCGAACGTCACCTCGCCCTGCGCTTCGAGCTTGCGCAGCTTGGAACGGTCCATGCGGCGCGTCTCGGCGCGGTAGCGGTGCGTCAGCTCCTCGAAACTGTCCGGCAAATCGAAAAGATAGGCCTCGTCCGGCGCCTCGGCCCCGGGCAGGACGGCAAAGGGATTGCGCAATTCGCCCAGCATGGCCGGCTGGTTTTCGAACACGATGTAATCGAAGGCCGGCAGCGCGCGTTTCATCTGCTTCCACAGTACCGGGAACCCGCCCTCCGGCAGCAGCGTCCAGAAATCGCGCGCAATGAGCGGGGCCTTGTAGTCGGCAAGCTTTCCGCCCAGCCAGACGAGACGGCTCAACCCCAGATGACGTTCGATGCCGAAAGGCGCCAGCATGACGGGGTGCCCGCCACGCGAGATGAGCATGATGGCCGGTTCGATCCCTTCATGCTGTCCCACATGCTCGTGCCAGATCGACAGCCAGTCGAAACTCTGAAACGCGGTGCCCGCCGCCTCCGCTTCCATCTCGCGCCACGCCTTTTCGGCCTGCGCAAAACTGGAATAGACGTTTATGCCCGACGCATGCGCGATACGCTGTGCCATGCCCGCAGCAACCGGCGCCCCCCGGCGCGCTACCGGACGGGGAGACACGCCGAAACCCGGCTGAAGCGCCCCTGCGGAACTTTCGTTCGGCTTGCTCATTCTTCCCTCTCCGCTCTGCCCTGACGGGCGCCGATCCGTCCCGTTCTGGGACGGCGCAAATGAAGCTTGCCCTCTCCTCGCAAGCCCTCTGCCAGATGGAAATACCGCGTCGAATGATGAAAAAACGAGCAGAATGCCGGGCCGGACGGGGTTTATGTCCAACTCCGGGACGCCACGGCGCAAAACGGGCTATTTCCCGGACCGCGACTTGTCCGTATGCGATCCGGCCGAACCGTTGTTTTCGTCCTCGCCTACTTCGGAGCGGATTCGCTCGATCATCTGGGAGGACGCCTCCACCGGCGCACCGATGGCGCGCATCACATGGCCTGAAAGCTGAAGCGAGACTTCCAGCGCCTCATGCACCACATGGGTCGCCCCGGCGGCGACAAGCTGCTTCATATGCGCCCTGTCGCGCGCCCGGGCGAAAAGCGCGATCCCGGGCCATTGATGCCGCACCGCCTCGACCGTGCGATTGGCCGCGGCGACATCGTCCAGCGTGACGACGATGGCAGCCGCGCGGCTGATCCCGAGGCGCGAGAGCACTTCCGGGCGGCCCGCATCGCCGTAATAGACATGCGCACCCGTCTGCCGGGCGAGCCGCGTGCGAGCGACATCGAGATCAAGCGCGACATAGGGGATGTGCAACTCCTCCAGCATGGACGAGATGGTGCGCCCCACCCGGCCATATCCCGCCACGATGACATGGCCGGTCAGTTCGCCCAGCGCGGCCTCGTCGCGCTCGCGCTCGCCCGCCTGCGAATCGAGCCATGCCTCGAGCCGCGCCCCCGCCATGGCAAGCAGCGGCGTCAGCGCCATGGAGATGGCGGTGGCCAGCTGCACGGGCTGCGCCACGCTGGCCGACACCACGCCGTCGGCGGTGGCGGACGAAATCACCACGAAAGCGAACTCGCCGCCCGAGGCAAGCAGCAGCGCCGCGCGCACCGAACAGATGCGCGACTGGCCGAAAGCCAGCGCCAGCCCGCCGACTAGGAGCGATTTGATGACGAGAAAGGCGCCCAGAATGCCGAAGACGAGGCCGTAATTATCGGCCAGCACGCCGAAATCCATGCCGACGCCGACCGAGATGAAAAAGAGCCCCAGCAGCAAGCCCTTGAAGGGCTGAATGTCGCTTTCGACCTGATGGCGGAACTCGGTATCGGAAAGCAGCAGCCCGCCGAGAAAGGCGCCCAACGCCATGGAAAGTCCTGCCGACCCCGTCGCCACAGCGGTAAGCAGGGCCGCGAGCAGCGACAAGGCGAGAAAGAGCTCCGGATTGCGTGTCCAGGTGATGAAGCGGTAGGCGGTACTCAGCACATAACGGCCGACCGTCACGATGAGCGCCACTGCCACCACGGCCTTCAGCGTCGCAAACAGCGCCAGCATGAAGATGTTCACATCCTCGCCGCTTGCCACATCGGCAAGGATCGTCACCATGACGAGAAGCGGCACCACGGCGAGATCCTGCATCAGCAGGATCGAAAAGGAGATCTGGCCCGACCGGGAGGCGAACTCGCCTCGCTCGATCAGCAATTGCGTGACGATGGCCGTGGAAGAAAGCGCCAGCGCAAAACCGATCACCGTCGCGCCCGCCCCCGGCACGCCGAACAGCATGAAGACCCCGGTCAGCACGATCCCGCTCAGCATCACCTGCGCACCGCCCAGCCCCAGCACAAGGGTGCGCATGGCGCGCAGGCGCGTCCAGGAAAGCTCCAGGCCGATGGTGAAAAGCAGAAAGACCACGCCCAGCTCGCCCAGCGCGGCAATGCCGTCCGAACTCTGGATGATCGCCAGCCCATGCGGTCCGATCAGGGCGCCGATAACGAGATAGCCGAGAACCGTGCTCGCCCGAACATAATGGAACAGCGGCATCACCATCACGGCCGCGATCAGGAAGATGATGACCTCCCTGATATATGGCACATGGATGTTGCCCGCCGCCTCGGCGATCGCTGCGCTACTCAACTCGTCCAAGGCGCGCTTCCCCTTTCCGCAATCATCCCGGAACTATCGCAACCTTGCGCGCAATGCGCCACCGGCCAGAGGCATTTGAAAGCCTCCCCGGCCCGGTTTTTTGCAGGAATCCGGCGCAATCCGGCTCCCGGCGCTGTTGCCCGGGGGACGGCGGCACCATATATGGAACGGGTATGGGGGAAAGCAGGAGGGTTCTGAAATCGCCACAAGCCAGGTAAAGACGCGTCCCGGCGAAATGCCGTCCACGCCCGCCCCGAAAGGATGTCGAGCGGCATGACCTATTTTCTGCTCCTGCTCGGCTTCGTGATCCTTCTGGCTTCGGGCGATATTCTGGTCCGGGGCGCAACGGCGCTGGCGGCCCGCTACGGCCTCTCCCCCTTGCTGATCGCGCTCACCGTCGTCGCACTCGGCACCTCGCTTCCCGAATTGCTGGTGTCGGTCAAAGCCGCGCTGGAAGGCGCGGAAGGCATGGCGCTGGGCAATGTCGTCGGGTCCAACATCGCCAATATCTGGCTGGTACTCGGCATCCCCGCCCTGATCTATCCGATTTCATGCCAGGGCCGCTCCATCCCGATGAACGCCCTCATCATGATGGGCGTGAGCTTCCTGCTGGTGCTTCTGTGCCTGTTCGGCAGCCTGGGCAAATGGGACGGGGTGATCCTGATCGGCCTTCTGGCCGCCTACCTGCTCTTTTCCGGCTGGGATGCGCGCAGCCATCGCCGCAATGGCGGCGCGATACTGGTCGACCGCGTCCATCGCATGGTGACCGGCGTGCAGGAGGTCGAGACCGAGCTGGAAGAAACGCTCGAAGCGGTCACCCATACCGAACTCAGCACCGCCAAGACCTCGCGCCGCCTTATCTGGGGCATGATCGCCATCGGCGTGATCGGCCTGCCCATCGGGGCGAACCTCATCGTCAGCAGCGGCACCGAAATAGCCTCCTATTTCGGCGTATCGGATGCCGTGATCGGTCTGTCGCTGGTGGCGATCGGCACCTCGCTGCCCGAACTCGCCACGGCCATGGTCGCCGCGATCCGCAGGAACGACGACATGGTGGTCGGCAATGTGGTCGGCTCCAACATCATGAACATTCTCGCCATTCTGGGCGTGACGGCCCTGATCTCGCCGCTGCCGGTAGAGCGCGAATTTCTCTACTACTATCTCTGGATCATGATCCTGGCAGGCGCCAGCATCTTCCCCATGGTAATGACGCGCGGCCGGGTGACCCGATTGGCGGGCGTCTTGTTCATCCTGCTCTATGCGGGTTATCTGGGGCTGACGATCGAGGTGGGAAGCGTACCGGCGCTCCCCCTTATGGACATGCCGGCGACAGGGACGACGATCTTACAGTGACGGGACAGGACGGGAAAAAGGGAACGGCGCTGGTGACGGGCGGCGCACGGCGCCTCGGACGCGCCATGGCGCTATCGCTTGCCGAACGGGGCTATGACGTGGCGGTGCATTGCCACCATTCGACCGACGAAGCGGCGTCCGTGGTGCACGATATCGAGGCGGCGGGCGGCCGGGCGGCCGCGCTCGCCGGCGACCTCGCCTCACCCCGCGACGTGGACGGGCTGGTGCCCCGCGCCGCGGAGGCGCTGGGGCCGCTCACGCTCCTCGTCAACAACGCCTCGCTCTTCGAGCACGACACCGCCTCGGGCATGACGGCAGAAAGCTGGACCTCGCATCTCGACACCAATCTGCGCGCCCCCGCCTTTCTGGCGCAAAGCTTCGCCATGCAGCTTCCCGACGGCGTGGAAGGCAATATCGTCAATCTCATCGACCAGCGCGTCCGGCGCCCGACCCCCCATTTCTTCTCCTATACAGTCAGCAAGATGGCGCTGTGGGACATGACGCAGGTCATGGCGATGTCGCTGGCCCCGCGCATTCGTGTGAACGGCATCGGGCCGGGACCGGCCATGCGCAATGCGCGTCAGTCTCCCGAGGACTTCGCCAAACAGGTCAAGGGCACCATCCTCGGCCGGGGCACCTCGCCGGAGGAAATCTGCGCCGCGCTGCATTTCATCCTCGCCTCGCCCGCCATGACCGGCCAGATGATTGCCCTTGATGGCGGACAGCACCTTGCCTGGGAGACCCCGGACGTCGTAGGCATAAAAGAATAATCGCGAAATGAGCTGATCAAGGCCCGTTGGGGAGGCGGACCGCCCTTTAAGCATTTTCGGCGAAGGTGAGTAGACTTTCGCGGCTCGAGAATGCGTCGACCCCAAGAGCCTGGAATGAACCGAATGAACAAGCCCGACAATGTAACGCCGCTGAAGATTGCCGATGCCGAACGCGGGTTGCGGCATGTCTTCGTGCGCGACCTGCTGCTGGATGCCCATATCGGCGTCTACAAGCATGAACTGGGCAGCGCCCAGCCCATCCGCGTGAATGTGGATTTGTCGGTGAGCGAAGCCCCGCATGGCGATGCGCTGGACAATGTCGTCTGCTACGCCACCGTAGTGGATCGCATCAAGGCCATTGTCGACGAAGGCCATCTCAACCTTGTGGAGACGCTGGCCGAACGGATCGCCGCCGTCTGCCTGGAAGACGAGCGCGTCCAGACGGCGCGTGTGCGTGTTGAAAAACTTGCCGTAATCCCGGAGGCCGCCGGCGTCGGCGTGGAGATCGAACGGCACCGTCCCCACCCCTGATTTCCACCGCATGCGCGCTCGCCATAACCACGCTCTCCGGCAACGCTCAAAAGGCCTCCGAAAAGCGCTAATGGATTCAACGGCTTGGTACGGCGTGACGACGCACACGGATAAATTTTGCACAGCAGCAGACGGGCGGCGTTAACCATATCCGCGGCTGCCATAAATCGCCCGCGCCTGTCATCCTCCCTTGAAAAAAACGAAAAGTTTTATCTATTTCAAGGGCTTACGATTCGCAGTGTGTGACAGCATCTGTCACAAAACCTAAAGATTACAGGATGTTGACCTAATCCTTGCAGGAATAACCCACAAACTTATCCACAGCTCTTGTTGACGAGATAAGGACCCAAAATGGGTCTCCCGCTAGACTGCGCGCAGCATGACCGACGAAACCGAAAACAGCGGCCCCGACAGCCCTTCCGGCGGTGAGAAAACCAGGACCGGCGTCGAGGTCATCGCGGATCAGGTGAAACGCCTGCCCGACAGCCCGGGTGTCTATCGCATGTATGACGCCAAGGGAGACGTGCTGTATGTCGGCAAGGCGCGCTCGCTCAAGAAGCGCGTCTCGAGCTACGCAAAAATGGGCGGGCATACCAACCGCATCGCCCGCATGATCCTCGCCACCGCCTCCATGGAATTCATCACCGTGGAGACGGAGACCGAGGCGCTGCTCCTCGAAGCCAATCTCATCAAAAGGCTGAAGCCCCGCTACAATGTGCTGCTGCGGGACGACAAATCCTTCCCCGACATCCTGCTAACGGGCGATCACGACTTCCCGCAAGTGGTGAAGCATCGCGGCGCGCGCTCCCGAAAGGGCGACTATTTCGGCCCCTTTGCGAGCGCCGGTTCGGTGAACGCCACGCTCAACGCGCTTCAAAAGGCGTTCCTGCTGCGCTCCTGCTCCGACAGCGTATTCGAGAGCCGCACACGGCCCTGCCTGCTTTTCCAGATCAAGCGCTGCTCCGCGCCCTGCACGGGTGAAATCTCGAAAGAGGACTATGCCGAGCTTGTGCGGGAGGCGCATGACTTTCTGCGCGGCCGCAGCCGCAAGACGCAAGGCGAGCTGGCCCGGCTGATGGAAGAAGCCGCCGCCGAAATGGATTATGAAACGGCCGCCGTCTATCGCGACCGCATCCGCGCGCTCACGCAAATCCAGCAGCATCAGGGCATCAACCCGCAAACCGTGGGCGAGGCGGATGTCTTCGCGGCCTATCAGGAAGGCGGCCAAACCTGCGTCCAGGTCTTCTTTTTCCGCGCCGGGCAGAACTGGGGCAACCGCGCCTATTTTCCGCGCCACGACAAGGAAATGGGGCCCGAGGACGTCCTCGACGCCTTCCTCGCCCAGTTTTACGAAAACCGCCCGCCCCCGCGCATGGTGCTGCTGAGCCATGACATACCCGGCCGCGAGCTGCTGGCGCAGGCGCTGACCCTTCGCGCGGACCGGAAAGTCGCCGTCGGCGTCCCCCGGCGCGGCGAGAAGCGCGAGCTTGTCGAGCACGCCATGACCAATGCCCGCTCGGCACTGGGACGGCGTCTTGCCGAAAGCTCTACCCAGCGCACTCTGCTGGAAGGCGTCGCGGAAATCTTCGGCATGGAAAGCGCGCCGGAGCGCATCGAAGTCTATGACAACAGCCATATTCAGGGCTCGAACGCCGTGGGTGGCATGATCGTCGCCGGCCCCGAAGGCTTCATGAAGAACCAGTACCGCAAGTTCAACATCAAAAACGCAGGCCAGGAGGCCGGCGAGTTCGGCGGCGACGATTACGCCATGATGCGCGAAGTGCTGACGCGGCGCTTCACCCGGCTGCTCAAGGAGGAAGGCGAAAAGGAAGAAGGCGAGGACCGCAGCGGCGCCTGGCCCGACCTCATCCTGATCGACGGCGGCGCGGGCCAGCTCAAAATCGCCCTGGAAGTGCTGGACGAGCTGGGCATCGACAGCGTAACCGCCGTCGGCGTCGCCAAGGGGCCGGAACGCGATGCGGGCCGGGAACGCTTCTTCATGCGCGGGAAGCCCGACTTCATGATGGAGCCCCGCAACCCGGTTCTCTATTACCTGCAACGCCTGCGCGACGAGGCGCACCGCTTCGCCATCGGCAGCCACCGCGCCAGACGGTCAAAGGCCATCGGCAACAATCCGCTGGACGAGATCCCGGGCGTCGGCCCGGGCCGCAAACGCGCACTTCTGCGCCATTTCGGTTCGGCACGGGCCGTTTCCCGCGCCGGAATCTCCGATCTGGAGGCGGTGGACGGCATTTCCGAAACGCTGGCCCGCACCATTTACGACCATTTCAACGGAAGCGCCGGACACGAAAGTGGCGACGCGGCCGGAAAATAGCGAACCGGCCTCAACAAATGCGCTCCGGGTGATAGAGTGCGCGGCGAAGACACCGCATTTTGCCGCGCTCAAGAAAAGCCCATACGACCATGGCGACCAATCTTCCGAACCTGCTGACCTATTTCCGCATCCTCCTGGTGCCCCTCGTGGTCATCGCCCTTTATCTGGAAGAGGATGCGGGCAACTGGACGGCGCTGGCGCTCTTTGCGATCGCGAGCATTACCGACTGGCTGGACGGCTATCTCGCCCGCGCCTGGAACCAGACCTCCAATCTGGGCCGGATGCTCGATCCCATCGCCGACAAGCTGCTGGTCGCCGTGGTGCTGCTGGCGCTGACCTGGCAGGGCACGATCGCAGGTTATTCGCTCTGGGCGGCGATCATCATTCTCTGCCGGGAAATTCTGGTCTCGGGGCTGCGCGAATATCTGGCGGGCCTGCGCGTCAGCGTGCCGGTGACGCAGCTTGCGAAATGGAAGACCGCGATCCAGATGATCGCACTGGCCTTCCTGCTGCTGGGCCCGGCGGGCGACCATATCGTGCCGGGCATTACCGAACTGGGCCTCGCCCTGCTTTGGGCCGCGGCCATTCTGACCCTTTATACGGGCTATGATTATTTCCGCGCCGGGTTGAGGCATATCGACGATACGCACCCGCCGGAACGCCCTGCCGGCGCACCGGCGCCCCCCGACGGGAGCGCGGCCAATGGAGACGCCGCGCCATGAAGCTTCTTTACTTCGCCTGGGTAAAACAGAAGACCGGCACGGCGGAGGAAGATGTGACGCTGCCGCCGGAGGTGACCGATGTCACCGGCCTGATCGACTGGCTGCGCCGGCGCGACGAAGGCTATGAAGCGGCCTTCGAGGATCTGAAAGTCATACGCTGCGCCGTCGATCAGGAACACGCCGATCTAAATGCATCGATCGCAGGCGCGCAGGAAGTGGCCTTCTTCCCGCCGGTGACGGGCGGGTAGCCCCATGATCCGCGTCCAGACAGAGGATTTCGATATCGGCGCCGAAGTGGCCGCACTTTCGAAAGACCGCCACGATATCGGCGCGGTCGTGACCTTTTCCGGCACGGTGCGCGACAAGACCGGCGATCTCCTGGCGCTGGAACTGGAACATTATCCCGGCATGACCGAGAAGGAACTCGTGCGCATCGAGCGGGAAGCGCAGGAGCGCTGGCCGCTCGAAGCGAGCCTCATCGTGCATCGCGTCGGTCGCCTTGCCCCCGGCGAAAATATCGTGCTGGTCGTCACCGCTTCCGCCCATCGGCAGGCGGCCTTCGAGGCGGCGGAGTTCCTGATGGACTATCTCAAGACCCGTGCGCCCTTCTGGAAGCGCGAGGAAACGGCTTCGGGCGGCGACTGGGTGGATGCGCGCGACAGCGACGACACGGCGGCGGCGCGCTGGACAAAAAAATAGGGCCGCCCCGAAGGCGGCCCTGTCTTCAGTCCGTTCCGGCCATGTCAGCCGTTGGCGACCTTGGCCTTTTCCTGATGCGCATACACCAGGGCCATATAATCCTTGTACAGATTGGCGGAGATTTCGCCCGGCGTGAACTTGTACGGGCCGATCTCGCCCACCGGCGTCACTTCCGCCGCCGTGCCGGTAATGAAGCACTCGGAGAAATCCTTCATCTCTTCCGGCAAGATATGGCGCTCGATCACCTCGATGCCGCGCGCCTTCGCCAGATCGATCACCGTGCGGCGCGTGATCCCGTCGAGGAAGCAGTCGGGGATCGGCGTGTGAATGACGCCATCCTTGACGAAGAAGACATTGGCGCCCGTCGCCTCGGCCACATAGCCGCGATAATCATACATCAGCGCGTCGGCGTAGCCCTTGTCCTCGGCGGCATGCTTGGAGATGGTGCAGATCATGTAGAGACCCGCCGCCTTCGCATCGGATGGCGCCGTCTCCGGCGAGGGCCGCTTGTACTCGGCAATGTCGAGGCGAATGCCCTTCTGGCGCTGCTCCGGATCGAAATAGGACGGCCATTCCCAGGCCGCGACCGCCAGGTTAATGCGGTTCTTCTGCGCGGAGACGCCCATCATCTCGCTGCCGCGCCAGGCCACCGGACGAATATAGGCATCTTCCAGTTTCTGCGCGGCAAGCTCGGCCCGGCAGGCCTCGTCGATCTCGTCCACCGTATAGGGAATTTCAAAGCCGAGAATGCGCGCGGAATCGACCAGACGCTGCGAATGCTCATGCAGCTTGAAAATCTCGCCGCCATAGGCCCTGCAGCCCTCGAATACGCTGCTGGCATAGTGCATCCCATGCGTCAGTACATGCACCTTGGCGTCCGACCACGGCATCAATTCGCCGTTGAACCAGATGTAGCCGTCGCGTTTGTCGAAGGGAATATCTGCCATGATTCCGCTCCCTGGCGTTATGCTGTGAGGCTCGCTTGGCTCGATTTCGCCATAGACATCAGGCCGCCTCTTGCCTCTTTCGGTCTATCCGGTGAGCCTCTTAAGGGCCCGGCCGCATATCCCTCTTGGGTGTTATGGGGCTGTCTATATTATCGTCTGGAAGAATCGAGGATGCCACCCGCCCTTCGGGGGCATGCATTTACTCAACCCAGCGAGCGATCAGAGGCTAGCGCTGCGGAAAAAATATGTCAATATGGCTGACATAAAATCATGCCGATTGCGACACCGGTGAAAAAGCACGTGACCAAGGAGACGCCCGCCCCCGAAAGAGCCCGAGAGACCGCCCCCGCTGAAAAAGGCGCGGACGCGGCCGGCGAGGCCGATGATGCGACACGCCTTGTGGAGGCGATCGAGCTCCTGTTTTTCGCCTATCGGGACTTCATCTCCGATCCCGATGCCCTGCTGGCGGAATATGATTTCGGCCGGGCGCACCACCGCGTGATCCATTTCGTCGGCCGAAACCCCGGCATAACGGTAGCCGAACTCCTCGATATTCTCCGTATTACCAAGCAAAGCCTCGCACGGGTGCTGAAGCAGCTCATCGAGCGCGGCTTCGTGGCGCAGGAAACGGGACGCAAGGACCGCCGCCAGCGCCTGCTCTACCTCACCGAGGCGGGGCGCGACCTGAACGACAGGCTGGCCGCTCCGCAGCGAGAGCGCGTCGCCCGCGCGCTTCTGGAAGCCGGTGCGGAAGCCGGCAGCGATGCCGAGGACGCCTGGCGCAAGGTGATGCTGGCGCTGCTGAACAAGGAAAACCGTTCGGAGGTGGAAGACCGCCTCGCCGACGGCCGGGACCGCCCGAAAGGACGCAAGCCATGAACGCCGCCGGGGAGCCCGAAACCGCCGCCGGGCCCCTGCCGGGCGACGACGCACCGCATGTGCTCATCGTGGATGACGACCGACGCATCCGCGAATTGCTGAAACGCTTCCTGAGCGAAAACGGCTATCGCGTCACGGTGGCCGAGCACGCAGGCGAAGCGCGGGCAAGGCTGGAAGGGCTTGCCTTCGACCTGATCGTCCTCGACGTGATGATGCCGGGCGAAAACGGGTTCGACTTCGCAACCTCCGTCCGGCGCACCTCCAATGTGCCGATCCTGATGCTGACCGCGCGCGGCGATGCGAGCGACCGGATCGACGGGCTGGAGCGCGGCGTGGACGACTATCTCGCCAAACCCTTCGAACCGCGCGAATTGCTGCTGCGCGTCGGAACCATTCTGCGCCGGACCCGATCCGCGGGCGGCAAGGCGGCCTCCGGCGCGATGACCTTCGGCGGCTGCGAATTCAATCCCCAGCGCGGCGAACTGCGCCGCGACGGACAGCTCGTCCGGCTGACGACGCGCGAAGTGCAGCTCCTGCGCATCTTCGCCGCCCATCCCGGCCAGACAATTTCCCGCCTCGATCTTTGCGAGAACGAAGCGGCCGAGAGATCCATCGACGTCCAGATCAACCGGCTCCGCCGCAAGGTCGAGGACGATCCCCGCAATCCGCTTTACCTGCAGACCGTGCGTGGCGAAGGCTACGTGCTGATGCCGGATTGATGCGCACAGAAGAAGCGGAGCGAATAGAGTGTCGATGACCCGTTTCATCAAGAACATGCTGCCACGAGGCCTTTACGGCCGGTCGCTCATCATCATCGTCGCGCCGATGGTGCTCTTGCAGATCGTCGTGACCTACATGTTTCTGGAACGGCACTGGCAACTCGTCACCGAACGGCTCTCGGCCAGCGCCGTTTCCGAGATCGCCCTGCTGCTGGACGAGTATGAGCGCGACCCGACAAAGGAACGTGCCGAAACGCTGTCGAAGGAAGCGCGCGAGACGCTGACGCTGTCGGTCGCCTTCCTGCCGGGCGAGAAGCTGCCCGACAGGCCTGCGTCCTCGGGCGGCCTGCTGGAAAATTCGCTGAGCGCCAATCTGCGCGAAAAGGTAAAGCGTCCCTTCTGGATCGATACCAGCAGATACACCGACTATATCGACATCCGCGTCGCCTATAATGGCGGCGTCATGCGGACGCTGTCGCCGGCGAGCCATGTCTACGCGACCAACTCGCATATCTTCCTCGTCTGGATGGTCGGCACATCCTTTGTGCTGGTCGTGGTCGCGATCCTGTTTCTGAGAAACCAGATCCGCCCCATCGAACGCCTCGCCGAAGCCGCGGAAAGTTTCGGCATGGGGCGCGACGTGCCGAGCTTCCGCCCGCGCGGCGCCTCCGAAGTCCGCCGCGCCGCGGAAGCCTTTCTCGACATGCGCAATCGTATCGAACGCCAGATCGCCCAGCGCACCGCCATGCTGGCGGGCGTAAGCCACGACCTGAGAACGCCGCTCACCCGCATGCGCCTCGAACTCGCCATGATGGGCGACGACCCGCAGGTCCAGGAAATGCGCAGGGACATCGACGAGATGCAGCGCATGCTGGACGACTATCTGGAGTTCGCGCGCGGCCATCGCGGCGAGGCGACGGAGGAAACCGACCTCGGCGAATTGCTGCGCGAGACCTGCAATGACTGGCAACGCAAGGGCTGCAACGTCACCGTCACCGTGCAGGGCGATCTGCGCGTACCGCTGCGCCGAAGCGCCTTCAAACGCTGCCTTGCCAATCTCGTCGGCAATGCCTGCAAATATGGCGACACGGTCTGGATTACCGGCTTCCGCGATATGAGCGATCCGGGCGCCGATATCGAAATCGTGGTGGACGATGACGGCCCGGGCATTCCCGACGACCAGCTGGAAGAAGTCTTCCGCCCCTTCTATCGGCTCGACGACAGCCGCAATCTGGATGAAGGCGGCTCCGGCCTCGGCCTTGCCATCGCCCGCGACATCGCGCGCGGCCATGGCGGCGAAATCACCTTATCGCGAAGCCCAGCCGGCGGGTTGCGCGCCATTGTGGATGTCCCCGTATGATCGCCCTGCCCGCCATGGTCGCCCGCTGGAAAGCGGCTTGGGAAGCGCTCGACCCGCAAGCGGTCGCAGCTCTTTACGCGCCGGACGGCACGCATATGAGCGGCGTGGTGCGAGAGAGACTGGGCAAGGAAGACGCCACGCTGCACGGACCGGAAGAAGTGCTCGAATATGCGACCGCCTCGGCCAAGGCGCTGAAGAGTTTCCGCGCGGACATTTTCAACGTCATCGCGGACGGCGATGACGAGACAGGCCGCGCCGCCGTGGAATATTGGCGCATCCTGAACGGCGACGAGACAAACCGTATGCGTGTGATGGAAACGATGGAATGGGGCGGCGGCAGGATCACCTCCTGCCGGGTGTTTCACTTCTGAAAGGGATCAGGCGAGCCGCGCCCCGTCCGGCAATTTGCCGTCGGCGCCCGCCAGCACGATCTTTCCCTCCTCATCGGGAAAGCCGAGCGTCAGCACTTCCGACATGAAGGGACCGATCTGACGCGGCGGAAAATTCACCACCGCCATCACCTGCCGTCCGACAAGCGCCTCCGGCGCATAGCGATCGGTAATCTGCGCGGAACTCTTTTTCACGCCGATATCGGCACCGAAATCGATGCGGAGCTTGATGGCGGGTTTGCGCGCCTCGGGAAAAGGCTCCGCCTCGACCACCGTGCCGATGCGGATATCGACTTTCAGAAAATCGTCGAAGGAAATCTCCGGCGCCGCTTCCCCGCTCATGCCGCATCCTTCGCATCGTCATTTCCGGGCTTCCCGCGGCGCGTGGCCGGGCGCGGACGCTTCGACATGAAATCCTGCGCGCGGGCGAACCACTCCTCGCCCTGCCGCAACCGCTTGTCGAGCGCGGCCATGGTGCGCGCCTGATCCTCGTCGTCATCGAACCAGACTTTCAGAATGCGCGCCCAGAAGAGCGCCATGCCCCGCACGCGGATAAGCCCGCGCCAGCCCGAACTGTCGATCCCCGCCGCCTCCAGCATCCACCCCATGGACTGGAGCGTGGAGGGCATGAGCGCAAGCGCCGCCACCGGATCGCGCTCCAAATCCCAGGTAATGCGCTTCAGCGCCGGCTTGTCCTTCGCCATGGCATCGAAGCGCAGCATGATGACGTCGAAAAGCCGGTCGCGGACGGGCTCGTCCTCCAGCCCTTCCTCATCCGCCATCTTCAGCACCTGTGCATCGATACGCTGCGCATAGGCCGCAAGGATCTGCGTCTTGGAGGAATACAGAGCGGACAGCTCGCCCAGGCCGAGTTTCGCTTCCTTCGCGATGTCGGCGAGCGACAGATCCGCCCAGCCGCGCTTCCCGGCAAGCCGAAGCGCGGCATTCACGATCTTTTCTTCCGGGGTCAATTTACGCGCCATGACGCCTCTCCTGTTCGTTCAGGGAAGGAGGATAGTCGGGAAGCGGGCCGAAAACGAGCCGAGAGGATTACTTACCCAGATCGCGGCCCCGGTCGCGCGCGGCCAGAGCGGCTTTCTTCATCAGCTCGGTCAGCGCTTCGCCACCCATCAGCACGTCGAGCGCAGCGGCGGTCGTGCCGCCCGGCGAGGTGACGTTCTTGCGCAACGTGCCCGCATCGAGATCGGAGCGATGGAGCATTTCGCCTGCCCCGCTCACCGTGGCGCGGGCGAGCCGCATGGCGGTTTCCTCCGGCAGCCCGAGCGAAACGCCTGCGGCGGCCATCGCCTCGACCAGATGAAACACATAGGCCGGACCGCTGCCGGAAATCGCGGTGACGGCGTCCATCAGCGCCTCGTCCTCGATCCAGACCGCCTCGCCGACTGCCGCCAGAAGCGCATCGGCGAGTTTTTTCTGATCCTGTGTCACACGCGCATTGGCGAAACCGCCGGTGATGCCACGCCCCACGGAGGCAGGCGTATTGGGCATGGCCCGCACGATCGCCGCGCCGCCGCCCAGCAATTCGTCGAGCCTGTCCGCCCCCATCCCCGCCGCGATGGAAACGAACAGCGTTTCCGGCGCAACGAGAGGCTGAAGCGCCGGCAGCACATCCGGCATGGCCTGAGGCTTCACCGCCAGCACCACGGCGGCCGGTTTCAGCGCGGCAAGATCGTCGATGGACGTATCGAGACGCACGCCGCGCTCCTTGGCCAGCGCGGCAATGTCGTCCGACAGGTGGGGATCGCGGATGGCCACAAGGCCGGGCGCGACGCCGCCATCGAGCCATCCGGCCAAAAGCGCGCCGCCCATCTTGCCGGCCCCCACAAGGACCAGCGGACGTTCAAGATCGATTGCCATGACGATTATCTCTGATCGCTTGGGCCCGATTGCTCAGGCATTGCCTTCTGTTTCGAACATGGCCGCGGCAATCGCCTCGTCGGCGGTCTTGCCGGCCCACATCACGAACTGGATGGCGGGATAATAACGCTCGCAGGCCTCCACCGCGAGGCGCAGCAGCGCTTCGCATTGCTCCGGCGTCGCCGACGCGCCACCGCAAAGCAGCAGCGAATTACGGAACAGGATCACCCCGTCCTCCGACCAGATGTCGAAATGGCCGGACCAGAGCTGCTCGTTGATGAGGGTCAGCAGATGACGGATGGCGGGGCGTTTGTCGGCGGGCACGCGCACATCCAGCGCGCAGGCGATATGAAGCCCTGCGAGATCCGTCCGCCAGTTGAGGGAAATCTGGTAGTCGCGCCACTCGCCCGCGACGCAGATATTCAACTCGTCCTCGTGACTGCGTTCGAAAAACCAGTCGCGGATGGAGGCTACCTGTTCAAGAAGATCGAGTGGATTGGCGTCGAAATCATCGGCTTGAAGCACAGAGCCCGTCATATATGTCCCCGCATCAAACGCAGTCCCCTGCGGCCCGGCCACCCCATATATGGGGGGCGACCCGGCCCCGAAACACAAATTAACCGTGCCCGATGCTTTGAGTCGGCGCAAGCCCGCGCGACCCCGAAAAGCCCGCAAGGCTGGGGACAAGTGCGATTAGCTGGGGATAGTCGCCGCTTACTCGGCCGTCTTGGCCGCGGGCTTCTTCTTCGGGGCGGCTTTCTTGGCGGCGGGCTTCTTCGCAGCCGGCTTGGCCGCCTTTTCCAGCGCCTCGATACGCTTCTTCAGCGCCTCGTTTTCCTCGCGCGCCAGCCGGGCCATGTCCTGCACCGCCTCGAACTCCTCGCGATGGACGAGGTCCATATCGGCAATGAGGCGCTCGGCCTGGGAGCGGATCACCGTTTCCACTTCCGTGCGCACACCCTGCGCGGCACCGGCGGCATTGGTGAAAAACCGGCTCATTTCTTCGAGAATCTTGTTCTGGGTCTGCGTCATGGGTCTGGCTCCTTGGGACTGGCGCGCACTCTAGCTCGCAGGCGGCGTCCTGCGAACCCCGCTATTCGACGCGCCTTATCCATAGATAGGGAGCCGAGGTTGACTCGGCCACGCCCAAAGTCAAACTAGCGCCGCCCGCCCCCACCCAGCCGGACCGTAACCCATGCACAGCGCCGCCATCGTCTTCCCCGACATAGATCCCGTGCTGATCTCATGGGGCCCCATTGCCATTCGCTGGTATGCGCTGGCCTATATCGCAGGGCTCGTCATCGGCTGGCGCTACATCGTCTCCATGGTGGAGACGCCGGGCCTGTGGAAAGGCCCCGCGCCGCTCGACCGGGAAATGGTCGACGATTCGCTGCTCTGGGCCGCGCTCGGCGTCATTCTCGGCGGCCGTATCGGCTATGTGCTGTTCTACAATCCGGCTTTCTACTGGGAACATCCGCTCGATGCGCTGAAGGTCTGGCATGGCGGCATGTCTTTCCATGGCGGCACCATGGGCGTGATCGTGGCGATGTGGCTCTTCTCGCGCTCCCGGAAAATCCAGCCACTCACCATGCTGGACCTGGTGACGGCCGCCGCCCCCATCGGCCTCTTCTTCGGCCGCCTCGCCAATTTCATCAATGGCGAGCTCTGGGGCCGCGTGACCGACGTGTCATGGGGCGTGATCTTCTGCAACCAGCGCATTGCGCTCACCCATGGCGGCTTCTGCCCGGCGGGCGACCTGCCGCGCCATCCAAGCCAGCTCTACGAGGCGGCGCTGGAGGGCATCCTGCTCTTTATCGTGCTGCGCATTTTCACGCACAAGACGACCGCCCTGCGGAAACCGGGCACCGTCGCCGCCATGTTCCTCGTCGGATATGGCGCGGCGCGCACCTTCGTCGAATTCTTCCGCCAGCCCGACGAGCAGCTCGGCTTCCTTTACGGCCACTGGCTGACCATGGGCATGCTGCTTTCCGCCCCCATGGTGTTGCTGGGGCTGGGGCTATTTGCCTATCTGGGCGGCTTCGGCCTCGAATGGCGCAAAAGCGGCGACAAGAAGAGCGAAGCGACGGCCAAAGCGAAATCAAGCGACAAGAAATGACGGCACAAAGTAGCGGCGCGCCGACGCCGCTGGCATTGCATATCGCCCGGCTCATCGAGGAAACGGGACCGATCACCGTCTCGCAATTCATGGGCATCGCGCTCGGCCATCCCGATCATGGCTACTACATGACGCGCGACCCGCTGGGCGCGAAAGGCGACTTCATCACCGCGCCGGAAGTGAGCCAGATGTTCGGCGAACTGGTCGGGTTGTGGCTGGCCGACAACTGGATACGTCAAAGGACGGATACGGGGTCCCCCTCTCCCTTCCACCTTGTCGAGCTGGGACCGGGGCGCGGCACGCTGATGGCCGACGCCTTGCGCGCCATGAAAAGCGTGCCCGGCATGACCGAAGCCGCCCAGATCCATTTCGTGGAGACGAGCCCGGCGCTGCGCGCAGAGCAGGAAGCCCGCGTGCCGGATGCGACATGGCACGACCGCCTGGCCGATGTGCCTGCGGGCCCGACATTCCTCATCGCAAATGAGTTCTTCGACGCACTGCCCGTCCGGCAATTCGTAAAGACCGCGCAAGGCTGGTGCGAACGGCATGTGGCGCTCGCAGACGGCGCAAGCGCCGACGCGCCCCGCTTCGCCTTTGCGCTCTCCCCCGTTCCGCTGAAGGACGAAAGCGCGATCCCGCAAGGCGCGCGCAGCGCAGCGGAAGGAAGCATCGCCGAACTCTCCCCCGCCTCCACCGCCATCGCCCAGGAGATCGCCACACGCATCACCGGCCATGGCGGGGCCGCGCTCATCATCGACTACGGTCATGCCAGAAGCGCGGCGGGCGATACGCTCCAGGCGATGCGGGGCCACGGTTTTACCGACCCGCTGGAAAATCCCGGCGAGGCGGACATTACGGCGCATGTCGATTTCGAAATGATCGCGACAGCTGCACAGGCCGGCGGCTGCGCGACATTCGGCCCCGTCGAACAGGGGCGCTTTCTCGCCAAAATCGGCATTCAGGCACGCGCCGAAGCGCTGGCCCGCAAGGCATCGCCCTCCCAGGCCCGCGACATCGAAACCGCACTCGACCGCTTGACCGCGCCGAAGCAGATGGGCAGCTTGTTCAAGGTGCTGGGGCTGCTCCCTGCCGGCGCGGAACCGCCGGCCGGATTTACCGGTGCGTGAACCGACCCGCGAGCCTTCGTGGCGATTGGAGTAAAGCCCATGTCCACTCGTTTGACATCCGCCGAAACGGCGCTTGCAACCCGCCCCGTGACCGCCAAGGCCATGGAAGTTCTGTCGCATCTCCGGCACGGTTTCTTCACCCGTGAAGGCGGCGTGTCGAAGGGCATCTATGCCTCGCTCAATTGCGGCCTCGGCTCCAGCGACAAGAAGGAAGCGGTTCAGGCAAACCGGAAACGTGTGGCCACCTCGCTCCACGGAGACAGCGAGAAGCTCATCTCCCTGCATCAGGTCCACTCGGCCAGATGCGTCTATGTGGACGAAGCCTGGGCGCCCGGCGAGGGACCGGAAGCCGACGCCATGGTGACGGACCGGGCCGGGATCGCGCTCGGTATCCTGACCGCCGATTGCGCACCGGTGCTTTTCGCCGACAAGCAGGCCCGGATCGTGGGCGCCGCCCATGCCGGCTGGAAGGGCGCCTTTTCCGGCATACTGGAAGCGACGATCGCCGAGATGGAAAAACGCGGCGCGCAGCGCAACCGGATCGCCGCCGCGGTCGGCCCCTGCATTTCCTTCGACGCCTATGAGGTCGGGCCGGAGTTCCACGACAATTTCATGGACGCCGATCCCGGCAATGCCGAATGGTTCCAGCTCTCCGCGCGGGACGGGCATTTCATGTTCGATCTGCCCGGATATGTGGAAGCGCGCCTGCACAAGGCCGATTTGGCGAGCGTGGCGGTGACGGGCCATTGCACCTATCAGGAAGAAAAACGCTTTTTCTCCTATCGCCGGGCGGTCCACCGGAAGGAGAAGGATTACGGCCGCCAGATATCGGCGATCATGCTGCGCCCCGCCGACTAGGAGGCAAACGGTCGAATTCCCCCGAATCGCGGTAAGATTCGAACCGAATCGACGAAATGTGCCGTCCCCTTAAAGACAGGGCGAGGCCCGGCACATTCAGGGGGACGACCGGCGTGGCCGTATCGGCAGCAAGCAAAGGCAGGATCGGCAAGGGCCGCCGCAAGCGGCACCGGCACAATTCGCCCGCCACGCGCCGCGCCAGCATGGCAAGCGCGCTGGCGCTGATGGTCTTTGCCGCCTGTATCGACAATGCCGCCCCGGCAGGGGCCGCTTCCCCCACACCGCCGGACGCAGCCACGGCGCAAACGAAATCCTCCGACCCGGTTGAGATCCGCGCCGTGCGCGATACGCCGGAAGCCGCTGCGCAGATATTCAGCACCCTCCTCACCCGCCAGGCCCGGCAGGACAAGCTGCCTCTGGAAGCCGATGACGCGGCAGCAGGCGGGGACTACACGCTGCGCGGCGCCCTGGGCGCCGGACAGGGGCTGGAAGGCGTTTACCTGATTGCCGTCATCGACCTTCACGGGAAAGGCGATGTCCGGCTCCACCGCGTGGTGACGGAAGCCCGCGCCACCGGACCGGCGGCGGTAAAACCCGCCTCGCAGGGCGGAGACGGCGCCGGATCCGCCCAATCCAATGTCTGGCAGCGGGTCCGGCAGGAAGATATGGAACGGCTGGCGAGCGAAAGCATGGCCCGGCTGTCGCATTGGTATGAGGCGAACCGGGAAGCCCCGGCGACCGCCGCCGCCAGCATGGTGGCCATGAAAGCCCCGGCCGGAAATGACGCCGACGACGCTCTCGTGACCGGCAGCATAAGGCCCGACCTGCCGGACACGACACCCGACGGCAAGGGCGGACCGGGACAAAGGCTCGCCTCCGCCTCGCCCTTCCGCATCGACGTCGCCCCCGCCCCCGGCGATGGCGACCGCGCGCTGACCGCAGCCATGGAAAAGGCGCTGTCCGAAAAGCTGAAGGGCCGTCTGGCGGATATGACGGGCGGTCCCTACAAGGTAACGGGAGAAGTCGTGACGGCCTCGCGCAATGACGGGCAGACGGATGTCTCCATCCGCTGGGTGCTCACGGGCCCGCAGGGCACGAAACTGGGCGAAGTTCGCCAGAGCCGTGCCGTCAAGGCCGCCGCCATCGCAGGCCGGTGGGGCCCGCTTGCCGATCAGGCCGCCCGCGCTGCCGCCGAGGGAATTCTGAAGCTCATCGCGCCCACCCCGGACAAAATAGCCGCTCAGGGCTGACGAAAGCATGGAAAGCGGAGCCGGACATATGTTTACACCTCCCGGCCCCCTTGCTAAAACGCGCTCGCGCCGTCATCGGAACGTCACGTCTTCAAGCGTCATGTCCGGGCGGCGATTTTCTGTTGGGGCTCGCGTCGGGGGGACATTCCCTGACCGACGGGCAGGGGGAACGCCATGAAACTCGTCGCTGGTAACTCGAACCGGGCGCTCGCCGAGGCGATTGCCGCTTACCTCAACCTGCCGCTGACAAAATCGGTCGTTCGGCGCTTCGCGGATATGGAAGTATTCGTGGAGATTCAGGAAAACGTCCGCGGCGAGGATGTGTTCGTCATCCAGTCGACCTCCTACCCCGCCAACGACCATCTGATGGAACTGCTGATCATCATCGATGCGCTGAAACGTGCCTCGGCCAAACGCATCACGGCGGTTCTGCCCTATTTCGGCTATGCCCGTCAGGACCGCAAACCGCAGGCACGCACGCCGATCTCGGCGAAGCTGGTGGCCAATCTGGTGACCACGGCGGGGGCCGACCGCGTGCTGACGCTCGACCTCCATGCCGGGCAGATCCAGGGCTTTTTCGATATCCCGACCGACAACCTTTTTGCCGCGCCGGTGCTGACCAGCGACATCCAGAACCATTATGACGGCGAAAAGCTGATGGTGGTCTCGCCGGATGTCGGCGGCGTGGTGCGCGCCCGCGCCATCGCCAAGCGGATCGACGCGGACCTTGCCATCGTGGACAAACGCCGCGAACGCGCGGGCGAGTCGGAAGTCATGAACATCATCGGCGACGTGAAGGGCCGCTCCTGTATCCTGGTCGACGACATCGTGGACAGCGCCGGGACGCTCTGCAACGCCGCCCAGGCCCTGCTCGATCAGGGCGCGACGCAGGTTTCCGCCTATGTGACGCATGGCGTGCTGTCGGGCGGCGCGGTGGCCCGCGTCTCCGCCTCGGCGCTGAAGGAACTCGTCATCACCGACTCGATCCATGCAACCGAAGCGGTCCGCGTGTCCTCCAATATCCGCGTCGTCTCCATCGCCCCGCTGATCGGCGAAGCGATGCTGCGCACCGCCGAGGAACGCTCGGTTTCCAGCCTGTTCGACTGATCTTCCCGATTTCGGATAACTCCCGCTGCCGGTTGAGTTTTCCGCTCTCCGGCGCTATAAGGCGGGCCTGTCTGCACTTCCACACCCCTGGAGGAGATATGCAGACATCATCGAGGGCCGCCAAGGCCCCGTTTTTATTGGAGAAATTGAAATGGCCGAGACGCTCAAGCTCGAGGCCCGTTCGCGCGAGAAGACCAGCAAGGGGGCTGTTCGTTCTCTCCGCCGCGAAGGCCGGGTCCCCGCCGTGATTTACGGCGACAAGAAGTCCCCCATCCTGATCGACCTCAGCTACAAAGAGGTCTCGAAGCTCTATCACACGGGTACTTTCCTCTCGCACACGCTCGACATCGAGGTCGACGGCAAGAAGGAACATGTCATTCCGCGTGACGTGCAGCTGGAGCCGGTGCGCGACTTCATCATCCACATCGATTTCCTGCGTCTTGGCAAGAACGCCACCATCACCGTGGCGATCCCGGTTCACTTCGTGAACGAAGAAGCCTCGCCGGGCCTCAAGGCCGGCGGCGTGCTGAACGTCGTTCGCCATGAAGTGGACCTCGTCTGCCCGGCCTCCTCCATTCCCGAAGCCATCGAGATCGACCTCGCCGGCTACGAAATGGGCGATTCGATCCACATCTCGTCGGTGAAGCTGCCGACCAAGGTGGAACCGGCCATTGCCGACCGCGACTTCACCATCGCCACCATCGCGATGCCTGCCTCCGTGCAGTCTGCCGAATCCGAGGAAGGGGCCGAAGAGGCCGAAGCCGCGGAAGAAGCGCCTGCCGCGGAAGAAGGCGGCGAAGACTCTTCCGGCTCGGAAGAGTAAGGGCGGCCGGGGGCGCGGGGCGACATGCTGCTCCTTGTCGGCCTTGGCAATCCGGGCGCGAAATACGCCCGCAACAGACACAATGTCGGATTCATGGCGGCGGATGCGATCATCCGCCGCCATTCCTTTTCGCCCGAGCGCGCGCGCTTCCAGGCCATGGTCTCGGAGGGCACGCTTTCCGGCGAGAAGGTGCTGGTGATGAAACCGAACACCTATATGAACGAAAGCGGCCGCGCCGTCGGCGAGGCGATGCGCTTCTTCAAGCTATCCCCCGCCGATGTGGTGGTGATGTATGACGAGCTGGACCTCGACCCCGGAAAGATCCGTATAAAGACGGGTGGCGGCGCGGCGGGTCATAACGGCATCCGCTCCATCGCCTCGCATATCGGCCCCGAATTTCGCCGGGTCCGTATCGGCATCGGCCATCCCGGGCACAAGGACGCGGTCATGCCTTACGTGCTGGGCGATTTTTCAAAGGCGCAGCATGCCGACTGGCTCGACGCCATGCTGGATGCCATCGCGGACGCAGCGCCGATGCTGGCGGAAGGCAAGGATGCGACCTTCGCCAACAAGGTGCATCTGGCGATCCATCCGGAGCCGCCGAAAAAGGCCAAACCGGCAAGCGACAAGAAACCGAACGAGTAAACGAAAGAGACCTCATCATGGGCTTCAAATGCGGCATTGTCGGCCTTCCCAATGTGGGCAAGTCCACGCTCTTCAATGCGCTGACACAGACCGCGTCCGCCCAGGCCGCGAACTATCCCTTCTGCACCATCGAGCCCAATGTCGGCGAAGTGGCGGTGCCAGATCCGCGCCTCCCCAAACTCGCCGAAACGGCGGGCTCCAAGGAG
This sequence comes from Parvibaculum sp., assembly GCF_002684405.1. Taxonomy (GTDB): domain Bacteria; phylum Pseudomonadota; class Alphaproteobacteria; order Parvibaculales; family Parvibaculaceae; genus Parvibaculum. Next base: position 29,483 of record NZ_NYVD01000086.1, read on the forward strand.
ATCATCCCCACCCGCCTCACCTTCGTGGACATTGCGGGCCTGGTGAAGGGTGCCTCTAAGGGCGAAGGTCTCGGCAACCAGTTCCTCGCCAATATCCGCGAAGTGGACGCGATCGCCTATGTGCTGCGCTGCTTTGAAGACGGCGACGTAACCCATGTCGAAGGCCGGGTGGACCCGCTGGAAGATGCCGACATCGTCGAGACGGAACTGATGCTGGCCGACCTCGAAAGCCTGGAAAAGCGCACCGTTACGCTCGAGAAGAAGGCGAAGACCGGCGACAAGGAAGCAAAGCAGCTTCTCGCCCTCGTTGAGACCGCGCTGACCTATCTGCGCGAGGGCCGCCCTGCCCGCACCGCGATGGCGGACGGCAAGATCTCCGAGGAAGACCGCAAGGCATGGGAGATGCTGCAGCTTCTGACGGCAAAGCCCGTGCTCTATGTCTGCAATGTGGACGAAGAGGCCGCCGGCACCGGCAACAAGCACTCCGAACGCGTGATGGAACGCGCAAACGCCGAAGGCGCGGAAGCCGTCGTCATCTCCGCCCGCATCGAGGAAGAGATTGCACAGCTTCCCAATGAGGAGCGCGCGGAATATCTCGAAACGCTGGGGCTGGAGGAAGCGGGCCTCGACCGCCTCATCCGCGCGGGCTACACGCTGCTCGACCTCATCACCTATTTCACCTGCGGCCCGAAGGAAACCCGCGCCTGGACCATCACGCGCGGCACGCTCGCGCCGGCGGCGGCGGGCGTCATCCATACCGATTTCGAGAAGGGCTTCATCCGGGCTGAAACCATCGCCTATGACGACTTCATTTCGCTGGGCGGCGAAACCGGCGCGAAGGATGCGGGCAAGATGCGGCTCGAAGGCAAGGAATATCTGGTGCATGACGGCGACGTGATGCATTTCCGCTTCGCAAACTAAGAGGGTGGCATGAGCGAGCCGGAACTCTACTGGGAAGATTTCGTACCGGGCGAAACCCGCGAATTCGGCGAGAAGCACGTCACGCGCGAAGAGATCGTCGACTTCGCCAAGGACTACGATCCCCAGCCCTTCCATCTCGACGAAAAGGCCGGCGCGGCCTCCATTCTCGGCGGGCTCTGCGCCAGCGGCTGGCACAGCTGCGCCATGCTGATGCGCATGATGTGCGACGGCTACATCCTGCAAAGCGCCTCGCTGGGCGCACCGGGCGTGGATGAGGTGCGCTGGCAGAAGCCCGTCTATGTCGACGACGTTCTCCGGGTACGCAATACCTGTATCGACCGCCGCGCCTCGAAAAGCCGCCCGGAAATGGGCCTGACCAAATTCCGCACCGAACTCGTCAACCAGAAGGACGAGGTCTGCCTGCTGATGACGGGCTGGGCCATGTATGCGCGCCGCGATCCGTCCGCGCCGGTCGAAACGGGGGGAGCGGTCTGATGCCCTGGTTCGAAGACATCGCGATCGGCGAAAAGACGGAACTCGGAAGCTATATTTTCGAGGCCGACGACATCGTCTCCTTTGCGGGGAAGTTCGACCCGCAGCCCTTTCACACCGACGAGGAAGCCGCGAAAGCCAGCGCCTATGGCGGGCTCATCGCCAGCGGCTGGCATACCTGCTCGGTCTGGATGAAGCTGATGGTGAAGAGCCGCATCGCGGAGAAAGCCCGCAAAGGCGAGGACGACGGCAGCCCGCCCGGCGGCCCCTCCCCCGGTTTTCTCGAGCTCAAATGGCCGACACCGGTGCGCGTGGGTGATAGGATTACCTATTCGACCGAGGTGATCGAGAAGGTCGACCTCAAAAGCAGGCCCAATCTCGGCATCGTTCGCAGCCTCAACAAAGGCGTGAACCAGAACGGCGAACTGGTGATGAGCTTCATCGGCCAGGGTCTCGTACAAAAGCGGGACCATTCATAAAACGGACCAAGGAGGAGAGGACATGGCTCACAAGGGTGAAATGATCACGCTGAAAAGCGGCGACGGCGCGGACATCCTTTGCTACAGCGTGAAGGCGGAAGGCACCCGCCCGAACGGCAGCAAGGCCGGTCTCGTCCTCATCATGGAAATCTTCGGCGTCACCGATCACATCAAGGATCTGTGCGACGAATATGCTGCGCGCGGCTTCGACGTGATCTCGCCGCAGCTCTACGACCGGCAGGAGAAAGATTTCAAGGCGACCTACAGCCAGGAAGACATCCAGACCTCGCTCGACCTGCGCGCGAAGAACCCCTACGAGAACACCGTGCTCGACACGCAGATGTGCATCGACAAGCTGCGCGAGCAGGGAAACAAGAAGGTCTTCATCACCGGCTATTGCTATGGCGGCTCTGTGAGCTGGCTCGCGGCCTGCCGCGCCAAGGGCCTCGACGCGGCCTCCTGCTATTATGGCGGCGCCATCAAGGACTTCATCGACGAAATGCCGAAATGCCCCACCATCTGTCATTTCGGCGAGAAGGATCACTCGATCCCGATGGACGTCGTGCGCGATGTCGAGGCGAAACACCCGGAAGTGAAGGTCTATGTCTATGACGCGGACCACGGCTTCAATTCCGACCGCCGCAACAATTACGACAAGACCGCCGCCGACCTGGCGCTCGACCGCACGCTGGCCCTTTTCGACGGGGCGTGACGGCATAGGACAGAACGGGAATTCGGAGGGAGGCTGCGGCCTCCCTTTTTATTGCCCCCCACAATTCAATTGCGTCATCGCCATTTCTGCCCATATTGAGGAAAACAGCTTCAGGAAGGCGGACCGAGAGATGGTGAAACCGGAAGACCCGCAGGCGCTCGACAACCAGCTCTGCTTCGCGCTCTATTCAACCTCTCTTCTGATGACCAAGGCCTACAAGCCGGCGCTGGCCGAGGTCGGCCTCACCTACCCCCAATATCTCGCCATGCTGGCGCTGTGGGAGGAAGACGACGTGACGGTGAACACGCTGGGAGGCCGCCTCTATCTCGATTCCGGCACGCTGACGCCGCTGCTGAAGCGGCTGGAGACGGCGGGCCTCATCACCCGCGAACGCAGCTCGGCGGATGAACGGCAGGTCCTCATTCGGCTCACACGGGAGGGCCGCGCACTGAAGCGGAAAGCCGCGAAGGTACCGGAAAAGGCCGCGATTGCGGCAGGACTGCCCGTCCCCGAGCTCATCTCGCTCCGCGAGAAGCTGAAAAAGCTCCGCGCGCATCTCGCCGCCTGAATGCCGCATCCGGCGCTCACGGCTTTGTGATATTTAAATTGTGCACAATCTAATTGATTGCACTATGTTATCAAGAACAGTCATAGACGCGCATCGCATCAAGGAGCCCAGCCATGTCCGGAAACAAGTCCGACAAGACCGCCTACGACTTCACCTTCGAGAGCCTGAACGGCAAGCCCATGCCGCTGAGCGAGTTTGCGGGCCGCCCGCTGCTGATCGTCAACACCGCCTCCAAATGCGGCTTCACGCCCCAATACAAGGAGCTGGAAGCGATCTGGCAGAAGCACAAGGATGAGGGCCTCGTCGTGCTGGGCGTGCCCTCCAACGACTTCGCCAATCAGGAACCGGGCTCATCGGACGAGATCGCGCAGTTCTGCGAGATCAATTTCGGTGTCGACTTCCCGCTCACCGAAAAGGTGCATGTGAAGGGCGGCGAAGCGCATCCCCTCTTCCAGTGGCTGGCGAAGCAAGGTGGCTTTCTCTCCAAACCCCGCTGGAACTTCTACAAATACGTCATCGGGAAAGACGGCAAGCTCGTGGACTGGTTCGCCAGCACGACCAAGCCGAACGCCCCGAAAGTGGAAGCCGCGCTGAAAAAGGCGCTGGGGAAGTAGTTGTACTGCGCAACGTCATGCCCCGCTTCATGCGGGGCATCCACATCTTTGCGAAAAAAGAGAAATGCGCGGATGGCCCGGACAAGCCGGGCCATACCGGCGAAATTTATCCGCGCCGCCAGTCCTCGTCGCGCTCAACCATTTTTCCGTTCCGGATAGAGCTTCAGCAGCCCCTCTTTCGAGGCCTCCGTCACGCCGCGCTCGGTGATAAGGCCGGAGACATAGCGCGCAGGCGTGACGTCGAAGCCGTAATTCGCCGCGCCGCTGTCGGGGGCGGAAACCTGGATCGTCACGATCTCGCCTGTGTCGGTGCGCCCCGTCAGATGCGTCACCTCATGCGCGGAGCGCTCCTCGATCGGAATGCCGTTGACACCATCGTCGAGCGTCCAGTCGATCGTGGTGTAAGGCAGCGCGACATAGAACGGCACGTCATTGTCATGCGCGGCGAGCGCCTTGAGATAGGTGCCGATCTTGTTCGCCACATCGCCCGTTGCCGTCGTGCGGTCCGTGCCGACGATGCACATATCCACCAGCCCGTGCTGCATGAGATGTCCGCCCGCATTGTCCGGCACGATGGTATGCGGGACGCCGTGACGCCCGAGCTCGAAGGCGGTCAGCGACGCGCCCTGATTGCGCGGCCGGGTTTCGTCCACCCAGACATGCACGTCGAGGCCCTTGTCATGCGCCATATAGATCGGCGCCAGCGCCGTGCCCCAATCGACACAGGCAAGCCAGCCCGCATTGCAATGGGTAAGGATATTGACCTTGCCGCCCTTCTCCCGCGCCGCCGCCTCGATCAGCGTCAGCCCGTTCTCGCCGATGCGGCGGCAGATCTCCACATCGTCGTCGCAAATGGCCGCCGCTTCCTTATAGGCCGCCTCCATGCGGAGGTTGTGCCCATGCGGATGAACGGCGGCGCGCATGCGATCCAGCGCCCAATGAAGATTGACCGCCGTGGGCCGCGTCGCGCCCAGCATCGCAATCGCTTCCTCAAGCCCCGCATCGGACGCATCGTCGCGCATGGCAAGGCAGACGCCATAGGCCGCCGTCGCACCGATAAGCGGCGCCCCGCGCACCAGCATGTCCTTGATGGCGCGGGCGGCATCGTCCACCGTTTTCAGCGTCACGGTTTCAAAACTGAAAGGGAGTTTCGTCTGGTCGATGATCTCCACCGACCAGCCATCCTCGTTCACCCAGATGGTGCGGTAATGCGTGCCGTCGATCTTCATCTCTCGTCCCTTTCAGGCCAGGAAAACGGGCAGTGTCAGGGAAACGGGATCACTCGCCGTCGAATGTGCAGAGCGAGAGCACCTCGATATCCATCGCTTCCAGCTTTTCGCGCCCGCCAAGCGCCGGCAGCTCGACCACAAAGCTCGAGCCGGGCACGCTGGCACCCGCGCGGCGGAAAAGCTTGATCGCCGCCTCAGCCGTGCCGCCCGTGGCAATGAGATCGTCCACCAGCAGCACCCGGTCGCCTTCCTTCACCGCATCGGCGTGGATTTCGACCATGTCCGTGCCGTATTCGAGCTCGTATTCCTCGCCGATGGTCTCCCAGGGCAGCTTGCCCTTCTTGCGCACGGGCACGAAGCCAAGGCCAAGCTGATGCGCCACGGCGCCGCCCAGGATGAAACCGCGCGCCTCGATCCCCGCCACCACGTCGAAGGCAGCGCCCTTGTGAAGCTGGACCAGCGAATCCACCGCCGCGCGGAACCCCGTCTTGTCGCGCAGGAGCGTGGTGATGTCGCGGAACATGATCCCTTTCTTGGGATAGTCCGGGATGGTGCGAATGAACTGCGTGATATCCATAAAGTCTGTCCCCCTCGGACAACCGGAATAATGCGGATCAGCCGAGAACGCGGCCCGCCACGGCATCGAGCTTTTTCAGAAGCGCCGGATCGATCTTGTCCGGCGCGGTGATGATGGCAGCCTCAAGCGCCTCGTCGATGGGCGACGGCTCGCGCTCCGGTCCGAAGCTTTCCGCAAAGCTGCGCAGCATATCGCGCGACTTGTCGGCATTGCCGGAAAGCACCTGAATGACGACCGACACATCCACATCGTCGTGATGCGGATGCCAGCAATCGTAATCCGTCACCATGGCGACGGTGGCGTAAGGGATCTCGGCCTCGCGGGCGAGTTTCGCCTCCGGCATGTTGGTCATGCCGATGACCGAACAGCCCCAGCTCCGGTAAAGTTCCGATTCGGCCAGCGTCGAGAATTGCGGGCCCTCCATGACGAGATAGGAACCGCCACGCGACACGGGAATGTCGTTCGCCTTGCAGGCCGCCTCCAGATGATCGCCCAGACGCGGACAGACCGGCTGCGCCATGGAGACGTGCGCCACGCAGCCTTCGCCGAAAAAGCTCTTCTCGCGCTGGAAAGTCCGGTCGATGAACTGATCCACGATGACGAAGGTGCCGGGCGGCAGCTCTTCCTTGAGCGAGCCCACGGCGGACACCGAGACGATGTCGGTAACGCCGGCGCGCTTCATCGCATCGATATTGGCGCGGTAATTGATGCTGGTCGGCGAATGCGGATGGCCGCGCCCGTGACGCGGCAGGAACACCATCTCCAGGCGTCGCCCGCCGGAAAGCGGCAGCTCGCCGAAATGCAGCTCGTCGGAGGGCTCGCCCCAGGGGCTTTCCACTCTCTCCCAGCGCTCGTTTTCGAGCCCCGGAAATTCATAGACGCCACTGCCGCCGATGACGCCCAACACAGTTTTCGCCATGCCAATTCCCGCCTCTCTCATTCGCCACATGCCGCTGCGCGGAGGGTGCGACGACCGGTGTTTTTCGGTTTCCGATATAACAGACCAAGATCATGACGCCATAAAAAAGGGCCCCCGCAAGGGAGCCCTTTTTCAATCTGTATGGATCGGCCCGTGGCTCAGTGCACGTCGGACCAGACCTTGCGCGTGGCGAAGTAGAGAATACCGGCAAGCGCGATGAGATAGAGCATCACCTGGAAGCCCATCTCGTGGCGCTGTTCCAGCTTCGGCTCGGCAACCCACATCAGGAAGGCCGCAACGTCCTGCGATTCCTGGTCCAGCGTGGTCGGCGTACCGTCCTCATATTCCACCTGATCGGCGAAAAGCGGCGGCGGCATTGCGATCGCCCCACCCGGGAAATACGGGTTGTAGTGCGAGCCCGGCGCCATCTCGCGGCCCGCCGGCGGATCCTGATAGCCGGTCAGCAGCGCATGAATGTAATCGGGACCGCCTTCGCGGGCCTTGGCCATGACCGAGAGGTCCGGCGGGGCCACGCCGAGCGCGGCCGCGGCCTGCTCGGGATTGTCGTAAGGCGACGGGAACGGATCCTTGGGAAGGCGCGGACGCTCTTCCATGTCGCCAGACCCGTTCAGTTCCTCGATCGTGTACTCGGCCGCGATGACCTTTGCCTGCGCCTTGGTGAATTCAGGCCCGCCCTTGGCCGCGAGATCGCGGAATTTGAGCATGTGAGCCGAATGGCAGGTGGCGCAGACTTCCTTGAACACCTTGAAGCCGCGGCGAAGCTGGCTTCGGTCGTAGGTGCCGAAAGGACCGTTGAAGGACCAGTCGATCGCTTCAGGCTCATGGGCTTCGGACGCAGCGCTGGCGGGCTGGATGCCGAAGGCAAAGCCGGTTGCAACGACGGCACCGGCCATGACGACGCCCATCGCGCGGCGGCCAAGAACGGACTGGATCATGGTTTTCATCATTTTTTCCATTCCCTCTCTTACGCCTCGGCCGTCGCGGCTTTTTTGCCGAGTACCGATTCCGAGATGCTGGCCGGCAAGGGCTGCGGACGTTCCACAAGACCCAGAAGCGGGAACAGCACCAGGAAGTGCAGGAAGTAGTAGATCGTCAGGATACGAGCCAGGTCCGTCACGTCGAACGCGAAGTCGATACGCGAGCCGACGAACTCAAGCTTGTTGTCCACGACATGCTCTTCGACCTTGAAGTCGTCCTCGGGGCTGAGGTCCTGCTCCTTGGCAGCGGCCGTCACGGCGTCCATCGCCTCGTTACGCGTGTCGTAGATGCCGACCTGCGTGTCGCTGCCGAACAGAACCTTGCTCGGAAGCTGCGCACCGCACCAGCCCAGGATGATGCAGACCACCACGTGGATCCAGAAGAACTGGCGATAGAGCGGGCGGAAGCGGGCCGAACGCACCTTGGAGGTGTCGAGCCACGGCAGCAGGAACAGCACGCCGATGGCAGCGAACATCAAAAGCACGCCACCCAGCTTGTCCGGCACGGCGCGAAGGATCGCGTAGAACGGCAGCAGGTACCATTCGGGCACGATATGCGCCGGCGTCTGGAGCGGGTTGGCCTCGACATAGTTCGCGGCGTCGCCCAGCCCGTTCGGGTTGAAGAAGACGAAATAGGCGAAAAGGATCAGGAAGACCGCCATGCCGAACGCGTCCTTGACGGTCGCATAGGGGGTGAACTTCACCGTGTCCTTGGACGGATCCTTGACCTCGATGCCCGAGGGATTGTTCTGCCCCGTCACATGCAGCGCCCAGACATGGAGAATGGTGACGCCCGCGATCAGGAACGGGAACAGGTAATGCAGCGAGAAGAAACGGTTCAGCGTCGGGTTGCCGACGGAGAAGCCGCCCCACAGCCATTCGCGGACCGGATCGCCGATGAGCGGGATCGCACCGAACAGGTTGGTGATCACCGTGGCGCCCCAGAAGCTCATCTGGCCCCAGGGAAGCACGTAGCCGAAGAAGGCGGTCGCCATCATCAGCAGGTAGATCAGCACGCCGAGAATCCACAGCACTTCGCGCGGCGCCTTGTAGGAGCCGTAATAGAGACCGCGGAACATGTGGATATAGACCGCGATGAAGAACATCGAGGCGCCGTTGGCGTGGATATAGCGCAGCAGCCAGCCGTAATTCACGTCACGCATGATGTGTTCGACGCTGGCGAAAGCCAGGTCCACATTCGGCGTGTAGTGCATGGCAAGGACGATGCCGGTGATGATCTGGATGCCGAGACAAAGGCTCAGAATGGCACCGAAGGTCCACCAGTAGTTCAGATTCTTGGGCGTCGGGTAATCAACGAAGCTGTCGTTGACGAGGCGCAGGACCGGAAGACGGTCGTCGAGCCAGCGCGTAAAACCGTTACCCGGCGTGTAGGTGCTTTCGCCACTCATATTGTGTGCCCCCCTCAGCCGATCTTGAGTTTCGTGTCGGTTTCAAACTTGTAGGGCGGCACTTCGAGATTAAGCGGTGCCGGGCCTTTGCGAATACGGCCGGAGGTGTCGTAGACCGAGCCATGGCAGGGACAGAACCAGCCATCATATTCGCCCGCATAGGAAAGCGGCACGCAACCCAGATGGGTGCAGATGCCGATCACGACGAGCCACTGGCGCTCCAGCTTCCCTTCCGGGTCCTTCCTGAGGCGCTCGTCGTCGGTCTGCGGATCGCGCAACGTCGAAATATCGACATTTTCGGCCGCCTTGATCTCCTCTTCCGTGCGATGACGGATGAAGACCGGCTTGCCGCGCCATTTGGCGGTGATCTGCTGCCCGACCGGTACGTTGCTGATGTCGACTTCGATCGAAGCGAGCGCCAGTACGGAGGCGTCCGGATTCATCTGGTCGATCAGCGGCCACACAGCGAAAGCTGCGCCGACGGCTGCGAACGATCCGGTGGCTACATACAGGAAATCGCGCCGTGTCGGCTCTTCCACGTGGGTATCTGCCACGGTTCAGTCTCCTCGTTGAAATAGGCCACAAGCCCCCAGCCATCCCGGCGGATGGCCCTTCCGACCGAAACCCGAAACCGGGGGTCCCGATCACGATAGAACTGGGTGGCGCGGCGCAAACCCCATGACATGGATTGCAGGCGCGACGAATCCGCGCGTGCCCCCCCATGCGGAAGGGTTTGTGGCATTCAATCGGCCCCTTGTCCAGTCCCGCCCGCCCTGTGGCAGGATGACGCAGGCCCCGGTTTTGTGCGGGTTTCGCGCCAGTTTTGCGAACCCCTCGCAAGTAGGCTCCAATCCAGCCTGCCGAATGCATTAACTTTACTTCCCCCTGCCCCGAAACGGGCTCATACGGACACCCGACACGCCATGCGACTTGCCCTTTTCGAACCCGACATTCCGCAGAATACCGGCACCCTCATCCGCACCGCCGCCTGTCTCGGCATCGGTCTGGACGTGATCGAGCCCTGCGGCTTCGTCTGGTCGGACAAGGCGCTGAAACGCTCGGGGCTGGATTACACCGCGCTTGCCTCCGTCACCCGCCATGCGGACTGGGCGGCGTTTCAGGCGGCCCGCCCCGTGGAAAGCCGCCTCATCCTGCTGACGACCGGGGCCGATATGCCCTATACCGCCTTCAGATTCGCAGCCCAGGACATATTGCTTCTGGGCCGGGAGAGCGCGGGCGTGCCGCAGGGGGTGCATGAGGCGGCGGATGCGCGCCTCCTGATCCCCATGGCGCCGGGAGCCCGCTCGCTCAATATGGCGCTGTCAGGCGCCATGGTGCTGGGCGAGGCGCTGAGACAGACAAACGGCTTTCCGCAAGCGGACGGCCCAAAGGAGGAACCGGAGAATGGCTGAAACGGATGCGGCGACGATAGAAGAGCGAAAGACCAAAGCCGCCGGCTGGTTCCGCGAGCTTCGCGACCTCATCTGCGCGGAATTCGAGAAGATCGAGGACGAGCTGACCGGCACATATGCCGACCGCCCCGCCGGCCGCTTCGAGCGCACGCCCTGGACGCGCGGCGACGGCAGCAAAGACGAAGGCGGCGGCGAGATGTCCGTCATGCATGGCCGCGTCTTCGAGAAGGTCGGCGTCCATATCTCGACCGTCCATGGCGAGTTCTCCGAAGAGTTCCGCAAACAGATGCAGGGCGCGGAAGACGATCCGCGCTTCTGGGCCTCCGGCATCTCCCTCATCGCCCATATGCAGAACCCGCGCGTGCCCGCCGTCCATATGAACACGCGGCATGTCTATACGACGAAGAGCTGGTTCGGCGGCGGCGGCGACCTGACGCCGGTGCTGGACGTACAGCGCCGCGACGACCATCCGGACACGGTGGATTTCCACGCCGCCTACAAGCGCGCCTGCGACAAGCACGATGAAAGCTACTATCCGCGCTTCAAGAAATGGTGCGACGAGTATTTCTTCCTGCCCCATCGCAACGAACCGCGCGGCACGGGCGGCATCTTCTACGACCACCACAACACAGGCGACTGGGCGAAGGACTTTGCCTTCACGCAGGATGTTGGCCGGGCTTTCCTTGAAATCTATCCGGACCGCGTCCGCCGCCACATGAACGAGCCGTGGACGGAAGACGAGCGCGAAGAGCAGCTCATCCGGCGGGGGCGCTATGTGGAGTTCAACCTGCTCTACGACCGTGGCACGGTGTTTGGCCTCAAGACCGGCGGCAACGTGACCTCGATCCTGTCCTCCATGCCGCCCGAGGTGAAATGGCCGTAAGACATCCTCTGCTGTCGCCCCGGCTTCATGCCGGGGCCCAGGGTTTTCACACGCCGAGGGCGACGCTCTGGATCCCGGGACAAGCCCGGGATGACAATTCTTTTCGTCATGCCCCGCTTCATGCGGGGCATCCACGTCTTTAGTGCGCCACAAGGAAGACGTGGATGGCCCGGACGAGCCGGGCCATGACGCTTCATATCATTGAATGAAAATCAAACCGCCTTGGAGTGCCGCGCCCCGCCCGCTTCGAGATAGCGGTCGAAGACGGCGCAGACGGCGCGCATGAGGGGGCGGCCTTCCTCGGTGATGACGAGGCGCGAACCGTCGCGCAGCACGATACCGTCGGCTTCCAGCGGCTCCAGCGCGGCAAGTTCGGGATCGAACGCATCCGGGTCGAGCCCGTGCAGACCCGCGATTGCGGCGAGGTCGACATTCATGTCGCACATCAGCTTTTCGATGATCTCACGCCGCAGCTTGTCGTCGCCATTGACGGCGATGCCGCGCGTGATGGGCAACTCCCCTGCCCGGACCGTTTCCTTGTAGCGCTCGATGGCAATCTCGTTCGCCACATAGCCCTGCGGCAGCGAGCCGATGCCACTCGCGCCCAGCGCGATGAGGACCGGCGCTTCGTCGGTCGTGTAGCCCTGAAAATTGCGATGCAGCGCCCCGGCCTTCGCCGCTTCCGCCATCGGGTCGTCGGGATGGGCGAAATGATCGAGCCCGACGCGGACATATCCCGCCTCCAGCAGCGCATCGGCGGTGGCTTCATATTGCGCCCAGCGCTCGGCCATATCCGGCAGCGCCTCTTCGGGGATGAGCTTCTGATGCGGCTTCATCCACGGCACATGCGCATAGCCGAAGAGCGCAATGCGCGCAGGCGCGAGCCCGGCGGCAAGCCGCGCCATCTCGGTCACGCTTTCCACCGTCTGATAGGGAAGCCCGTAAACGAGATCCATATTGATCGCGGAAATACCGGCATCGCGCAGCCAGCCGCTCACCCGCGCCGTCACATCGTAAGGCTGAATGCGGTTGATCGCCTTCTGTACGCGCTCGTCGAAATCCTGCACGCCGATGGAGGCGCGCGTCACGCCCGCCTTGGCCATGGCGCGGACGTAATCCTCAGTCGCCGTGCGCGGGTCCATCTCGACCGCGATGTCGGCATCCAGCGTGACGTTGTAGAACTCGCGAAGCTGCGCCAGCGTCTGCGCGAAATCGTCGGCCTTCAGCAGCGTCGGACTGCCGCCGCCAAAATGCACGTGATCGACCTTCATCCGTGCCGGGAGCTTGCCTGCGATGAGCTTCGCCTCGGCCTGCACCGCATCCAGATAATCCGCCACCGGCGCATATTTATGCGTCGCCTTGGTGTGGCAGCCGCAGAACCAGCACATCTCCGCGCAATAGGCGATATGGAGATAGAGCGACAGCGGCGCGGTCGGCTCCAGCTCGGAAAGCCAGCGCGCATAGGTGCCCCCGTCCACCGACGGGCCGAAATGCGGCGCGGTCGGATAGGAGGTGTAGCGCGGAACCCGGAGGTCGTATTTTTCAATCAGGTCGAGTCTCATGAGGCCAAGCTAAAGCGCGCTCAGCCTCCCGCCTATTCGCCCAAATGTCGCAGGGACATTCGGTACGAAGGCTTTGAGAACATTAGTAAATCGTCGCCTGCACCACGGCCTTCAGCCGCTCGATGATGGAAAACTCGTCATCGGTGAAGTCGCTGTCGACCCACCATTCCTCGACCTCGCGATAGACGCGGCCCATTTCGGGGCCTTCCGGCACGCCGGCGGCCTTCATCATCGCGCCGTCGAGCGGCAGCTGCGGCTTTTCCCAGCTATCGGCCATGGCCAGCATCGCCCGCCACTGGAAGGCATTGTGGTCGGGCTTCTCGCTCGCCCAGCCCAGCATGACGCGATTCTTGAAGAGCTCCAGCCCCATATTGTAGAGCGCGCGACGCACCTCGCGCATGGAGAGGTAGCAGACGATCTTGGTCGTATCGGTGAGCATGGCCGTCAGGCGCTCACGATCCTTGTTGGAGAATTTCAGCCGGTCGGCCAGCGCATCGACGCCCGCCTTGTCGAGATCGAGCATCGCACCCAGACGCAGCACCGGCGAGGGGTCGGCGGTGAAAAGCTGGTCGCGCTCGATCCGCACGAGATTTTCAAAGCGATCGAGCTTCGAGGCTTCGGGCAGCACCTCCGTCAGCACGCCCGAGGCGGCCATCTGGCGGAAGGCGGCGGGCGCCTCGTCGGCGGTCAGTGTCTTGAAAAGCTCGACGCGAATGCGCTCGCCGGAAAGCTGCTTCATGCCTTCCTTCTCGTCGGCGCAGGCCTTGAGCGAGGCTGCGTCCGGCTCGCCCTTGCCGTACCAGGCATGAAATCGGAAGAAACGCAGGATGCGCAGATAGTCTTCGCGGATGCGCTCGCGCGGATCGCCGATGAAGCGCACCAGCCGGGCCTGCAGATCGTCCTGCCCGCCCAGCGGATCGTGCAGCGTGCCGTCCTTGTCGGCATATAGCGCGTTCATGGTGAAGTCGCGGCGCTTGGCGTCCTCCACCCAGTCCTCGGTGAATTCCACATCGGCATGGCGGCCATGCGTGGCCACATCGACGCGCAGCGTGGTGATCTCGAAATGACGCCCCTCGGCCACCGCCGTCACCGTGCCATGCTCGATCCCGGTGGGAATGACCTTGATGCCCTTCGCCTCCAGCAGCGCCTGCGCCCTGTCGGGCGTCTCGGTGGTGGCGATATCCACATCGGTCACCGGCTCGCCCAGCAGCGAATTGCGCACGCAGCCGCCCACGAAACGCGCCGTGCCGCCCTCGGCTTCCAGCGCCTCCATCACGGCGCGGGTTTCGGCCGCTTTCAGCCAGATCTGGTTGGCGAGCTTCTTATCGGCACTCATCGGGGGCGACCTCCATACGCATTATCGTTCTCGTCACGTGTTTTCGGCCAGACTGCCATTCCGCGCGGCGCGGGGCCAGAGCATAAATGACGCGGGCGTCATTTTCTTCAAGGCCGGGTCATATGACCCTCAGGCGCTCGCCTGCTGATGCTCGAAAAGCCTGAGATACATGTTGCGAAGCATGCCCGCCGTGGCGCCCCAGATATACTGGCCGCCATAGGGCATGGCGTAATAATGCCGCCGCTTGCCCTTCCACACGGCGCTGTGGCGCTCGTGATTCTCCGGGTTCATCAGAAAGGAGAGCGGCACCTCGAAGACATCCGCCACCTCGCCCGGATTCACCGTCAGCTCGAAACCGGGCCGCACGAACCCCACCACCGGGAGAATGCGAAAGCCCGTGCCGGTCTCGTAAAGATCGAGATAGCCCGCCACCTCCACGAAGGAGCGGTCGAGCCCGACTTCCTCCTCCGCCTCGCGCAGCGCGGCCTCGACCGGCGTCTCGCCGGGCTCCATCTTGCCACCGGGAAAGGCGACCTGGCCCGAATGCTGGCCCAGATGGTCCGCGCGCCGCGTCAGCAGCATATGGGCGCCATGCGCATGCTCAACGATGGGCACCAGCACGGCGGCGGCGCGCAATGTCTTACGGTCTTCCGGCTCCAGCCAGTCGTCCGGATCGGGGTTCAGCGCATGGTCGCCATTGACCGGCACCTCGCCCAGCATCACCTCCATCGACGGGGGCTCGCGATCGATATGATCGAGAATCAGCTCACGGTAGTTCTTCATCCGCCCTGCTTTCGTGCGCCCACTTCATCGGCCGGCATGAAGGGAAAGAACTCGCCCGACGACCAGATGCCGAACCATTGGCGCCCATCGACTTCCTCTTCCGCGCCAAGCTCCACCAGATCGTAGAAGACGGCGCGATTGATGAGCGCATCGAGCCGCGCGCGCACATGCACGTAGGGCGCAGGCTCGCCGGTTTCCTTGTCGATCTCGAATCGCATGGGATGCTCGGGGCCCGCCACTGTCTCGTCGCCGACATTGGTCCGGAAGGTCAGAACCTGATCCTTGCCCTCGCCCTCCACCTGCATGGCGACCGCGACGAAGGGCGCATCCTCCACCGTGATGCCGATCTTCTCCACCGGCGTGACGAGATAATATTTGCCGTCCTCGTCGTGACGCAGAACGGTTGAGAAAAGCCGCACGAGTTTTTCGCGCCCGATGGGCGTGCCGAGATACCACCAGCTCCCGTCGCGGGCGATCCGCATGTCGATATCGCCGCAAAAAGGCGGATTCCACTTGTGCACGGGCGGCAGGCCTTTCGCCTTCTTGCCCGCCGCTTCGGCTTCTGCGAGACCCTTCAGACCCATCGAGCCGCCGGATTCGCTCTTTTTCCCCATATCTTCCGAGGGATCATCCTGGGCGCCATCTTGTGCCGTTTGTGGCTTTGCGGTCATTTTGTCCCTTCTTTCGTCGGGTGAGCGGATTCCTGCCTTTCGCGCAGACGCCGGGCCATATTATCGTCAAGATACCAAGCGCTTATGATGCGGCGCTCAGCCGTGAGCGAAACGAGGCCCGTGCGGCGCCCGAAAGGCACCGTACCACCCAATATGTAGGTCAATGCAGACAGTCAGTGAAGCCGACGGCACCGCCGTCGAGGAAATCGAAGCCGCGGGCGCGAAAATCGCCGCCGCGCGCGAGGCCATCGGCGAGGTCATTTACGGGCAGGAAACGGTCATCGACCAGACCCTCGTAACCGTGCTCGCAGGCGGCCATGCGTTGCTTGTCGGCGTGCCGGGCCTCGCCAAGACGCTGCTCGTCCACACCATGGGCAAGGTGCTGGGCCTTGAGGACAAGCGCATCCAGTTCACTCCCGACCTGATGCCCGCCGACATTGTGGGCTCGGAAGTGCTGGAAGAATCCGATTCCGGCGGGCGCAGCTTCCGCTTCATCAAGGGGCCGGTCTTCTGCCAGCTCCTGATGGCCGACGAAATCAACCGCGCAAGCCCGCGCACCCAGTCCGCCCTCTTGCAGGCCATGCAGGAAAAGAACGTGACGGTGGCCGGCGTGCGCTACGAACTGCCCACCCCCTTCCATGTGCTCGCGACGCAGAACCCGCTGGAGCAGGAAGGCACCTACCCGCTGCCGGAAGCCCAGCTCGACCGCTTCCTGATGCAGATCGACGTGAATTATCCCGATTACGAAGCCGAGCGGCGCATGCTGCTTTCGACCACGGGCGAAAAGACGGTCGATGTTTCGCAATCCATGACGGTGAAAGACCTGATGGAAGCGCAGGCGCTGGTGCGCCGCGTGCCGGTCGGCGAAAAAGTGGTCGCCGCCATTCTGGAACTGGTGCGCGCCACACGGCCTGAGGAAGGCGCATCGGAAGAGGTGGAACGCCATGTGGCCTGGGGCCCCGGCCCGCGCGCCAGCCAGGCGCTGATGCTGGCCGTGCGTGCCCGCGCGCTGATCGACGGCCGCTTCTCGCCATCCGTCGAGGATGTGGTGGCGCTGGCCGCCCCCGTCCTGCGCCATCGCATGGCACTCAATTTCTCGGCACGGGCGGAGGGCGTGACTGTCAGCGGCGTCATCGACAGGCTCTGCCGGACCATCGTCTGACCGGAGCGCGCATCATGCGGCCGCCGAGTGACAATGCGCCCCACGCGCCCGCGACCGGCCTGCGCGAACAGGCCGAAACGCTTGCCGAAGCGCTGCCGCCTCTGGTGGCGGAGGCCGAGCATGTCGCGCGCACCGTTGCGCAGGGGCTGCATGGCCGCCGCCGCGCAGGCACCGGCGAAACCTTCTGGCAATATCGCCGCTTCCGCGAGGGCGACACCGCCGCCTCGGTGGACTGGCGCCACTCCGCCCGCACGCGCCATCTCTATGTGCGCGAAAAGGAATGGGAAGCCGCCGAAAGCGTCTGGATATGGCGCGACGGCTCGGCCTCCATGGACTATGCCTCCGATTTCGCTCCCTGCCGCAAACGCGACCGCGCGACCGTGCTGGCGCTCGCCCTCTCCTCGCTTCTCGTGCAGGGCGGCGAGAACATCGCGCCGCTGGGCAGCGGTGCGCAGCCCTCCACGGGCCGCACCGCCTTTCACCGCATGGCCCATGCCATGCTGGACCGCCGCGAAGACACCGCGCTCGAAAGCCTGCCGCCGCCGCAACATTTGCCGCGCTATGCACAGATCGTGCTGATCGGCGATTTTCTCTCCCCCGCCGAGGAGATCGCCGCGCGCATCCGCAGCTATGCCTCGGAAGGCATCAAGGGCCATCTGATCCAGGTACTCGATCCGGCCGAGGAAGACCTGCCGTTTTCCGGACGTACCGAATTCGAAGGCATCGAGGAAGAAACCCGCCTGATGGTGGGCCGCGCGGAAAGCCTGCGCAGCGCCTATCACAAGCGTCTCGCCACGCATCGCAGCCACATCGAAGAGGCCGTGCAGCGCCTGAACTTCACCTTTGCAACGCACCGGACCGACCGGCCGCCGCATCATGCATTGCTGGCGCTCTACGGTGCGCTGTCCGGCGCGCTGGACGCGGTGCAGCCGCCCCGCGCGGGAGGCTGACCGGCAATGCTCACGCTCGGACCCCTCGCTTTCGCCGCCCCCTGGGTGCTGACCGGCCTCATCGCGCTGCCTGCGATCTGGTGGCTGCTGCGCATTGCACCGCCCTCGCCCAAGCGCATCCGCTTTCCCGCCATCCGCCTGCTGCAGGGCCTTTCCAATGAAGAGGAAACGCCCGCCCATACGCCGCTCTGGCTGCTGATCCTGCGCATGCTGCTCGCCGCCATCGTCATTATCGCGCTGGCCGAGCCGCTCTGGAATCCGGCCCCGAAAGTGTCCGGCGGCGGTCCCCTGCTGATCGTGATCGACGATGGATGGGCCTCGGCCGCAGACTGGAACGACCGGCAGAACGCGCGGGATAGCCTCATCGCCGCTGCGCGGCGCGAAGACCGCCCGGTGCTGACGGTCGGCACCGCGCCGCGCCTCACCCCCGGCGACATCGACTTCTCCTCACCCGACGATGCCGCCTCTCGCGCCCGCGCCATGGAGCCGCGCCCCTTCGCCCCCGATCGCATGGCGCTGGCCGAAAGACTCGAAAAAGCGCCTGCGCTCAAAAAGGCCGCGCCGCATATCGTCTGGATCGGCGACGGGCTCGACTATGGCAAGGCGGCCGACTTCTCCGAAGCGCTCGCACGGATTGCGGGCAAGGACGGCGTGACGCTGATCGAACCCGCCCAGCGCGCATTGGCGCTGCTGCCGCCTGAATCGGACGGCGACGCGCTTGTGTCGAAGATCCGCCGCGCCAGCCCCGCCGATCCGGGCGAAGGCACGGTGCAGGCCATCGGAACCAAGGGCAATGTGCTTGCGACAGCTTCCTTCGCATTCGAGGACGGCGCGCTGGAAACCAATGCGCGCCTCCAGCTTCCTCTTGAACTGCGCAACCGGATCGACCGTCTGCAGATCGTGAACGAGAACTCGGCCGGCGCCGTCACGCTGCTCGACGAGCGCTGGCGCCGCCGCGCGGTCGGTCTCGTTTCAGGCTCCGGCACAAACAAGGCACAGGCGCTGCTTTCCGACCTCTATTACATTCGCAAGGCGCTTGCGCCCTATGCGGAGCTGCGCGAAGCGGGTACCGGAAGCGGCAGCTCAAGCGTCGCGGAGCTTCTGTCCCGCCCGCTATCCGCACTCATGCTTGCCGATGTCGGCACGCTGACGAAGGCGGATGAAAAGCGCGTCGCGGACTGGGTGGAAAAAGGCGGCACGCTGGTACGCTTCGCAGGCCCGCATCTTGCCGCGCAAAGCGACAGCCTGATCCCCGTGCCGCTGCGCCATGGCGGACGCGCACTTGGCGGCGCGCTCTCCTGGACGGAGCCGCAGCATCTCGCTCCCTTTGACGAAAACAGCCCCTTTGCGGGCCTCACCGTGCCGAAGGATGTAAACGTCTCGCGCCAGGAGCTGGCCGAACCGACGCTCGACCTCGGCGACAAGACATGGGCGCGCCTCACCGACGGGACGCCGCTCGTCACCGCGGCGAAACGCGGCAAGGGCCGCATCGTGCTCTTTCATGTGACCGCGAATACCGACTGGTCGAACCTGCCGATCTCCGGCCTCTTCGTCGACATGCTCCGCCGTCTCGTCGCCAAAGCCCAGAACGTCGCCGAACCCGCATCCGGCAAGAGCGGCGATGAAACGCTGAGCCCCGTCGCCACGCTGAACGGGTTCGGCCGCCTCGGCACTCCCTCGCCGACGGTGACCGCCATCCCCGCGCGAGAGCTTGGCCGGACGGACAACAACCCACGCCACCCGCCCGGCCTTTACGGCCCGCAGGATGCGCCGCGCGCACGCAACCTTGCGAGCGACGCGCTGAAGCTGACGCCCGCCACCGACCTTCCCGGCCTGTCGGAGCGGCGCGGTTTTGCCGCCGGCGCCGAAATCGGCCTGCGCCCGCCGCTGCTGGGACTGGCGCTGCTGCTGCTGATCGCGGACGGCATCGCCGCGCTCTGGGTCACCGGTCTGTTCGAGACCGGAGAGATCCGCCGCGGGCGGCTCGGACGCAACCTTCTGCCGCTGCTGCTTCTCGGCCTCGTATTGGCCGCCGCGCCGAAAGCCTTCGCCGCGGATAACGACAATTTCGACATCGCCGCATCCACCGAGACACGTCTTGCCTATGTCATCACCGGCGACACGCAGGTGGACGAGGTGAGCCGCGAGGGGCTGAACGGCCTTTCCAACGCCTTGCGACAGCGCACCGCCTTCGAGCCCGACGATCCGATGGGCGTCGATGTCGCAAAGGACGAACTCGCCTTCTTCCCCCTGCTCTACTGGCCGATGACGGCGAACCAGCCGCCCCTCTCCCCCGAAACGCTCGGCAAGATCGACGCCTATATGAAAAACGGCGGCATGATCCTGTTCGATACGCGCGACCAGCAGGAAGCGCTGTCGGGCGCGGGCGGCAACGGCCCCGGCGCCCGGACGCTGCAACGCCTTCTGGCGGGGCTCGACCTTCCCGCACTGGAACCGGTTCCCGCCAATCATGTGCTGACGCGCAGCTTCTATTTGCTGAAGGATTTTCCCGGCCGCTGGGCCGGCGGGCAGCTATGGGTCGCGGCAAGCGATAGCGGCTCGACGGATACGACCAGCCTGACCGCCCGCACCAATGACGGCGTCTCGCCCATCATCATCGGCTCCAACGACTATGCCGCCGCCTGGGCGGTGGATAATAACGGGCGTGCGCGCTACCCGGTCGTCCCCGGCGGCGAACGCCAGCGCGAAATGGCCGAACGTGTCGGCATCAACCTCGTCATGTATGCACTGACCGGCAACTACAAATCCGATCAGGTGCATATCCCCGCTCTTCTCGAGCGGCTTGGGCAATAGGGGGTGGCATCATGAACTGGGATATCGTTTTCGAACCTGCACTGCCTCCCGTGCTGCTTGCCGCTTTGGGCGTCACTGCCGTCATCGTGCTGATCTTTTCCTTCTGGCGGCGGGCGCGCGGCGCGCCCTGGCGGGCC
>NZ_NYVD01000087.1 GCF_002684405.1 Parvibaculum sp.
ACGGCAAGTGTCGCCGGCCCTAGGGCAAAGCCCGCGGCGGCGGCGGCGCCATAGATGCCGACGATGCGTCCGCGTCTTTCGTTCGGCGCGAGCGCGTTGATCCAAGCCTCGCTGGAGCCCCAGAGGATCGTGCCGCCCACACCGAGCAGGAAGCGCAAGGGGAACCAGGCATAGAGGTTGGGGTAGAGCGCCATCAGCAGAAGAGCGAGCGCCACCGTCAGGATAGCGACGATCATCAGGTTCGCCGGGCCGAGCCGGGCAATGGCCCGTGGCACGAGCGGGGTAACGAAAAAGACGGGCAGGGCCTGGGCGGCGGTATTGAGGCCGATCATGGCCGGCGAGACGCCCTGCCGGGCAAGGATGATGGCGGTGAGCGGGAAGGTGATCCCCATGGTGAGATTGACGAAGCCCATAGAGGCGATAGCGGCGACGAGGCTCCGCAGATGGCTGGGGGGCATGGAGGAAGGCGGGTCCAGGGGAGAGGCGGTCATTGGCGGCACTCTTGAAATCGGGATTTGATAAATAAACTAATTAGTTTATAAAATAAAGCTCGTTTTCCGCCGATACCGCATTCAGGGACCGCACCGACCATGAGCCCCGCTGCCGACCGCATTCTTCACCTGCTCAAACGAGACGGGCCGCTGACCGCCGACATGCTGGGAGAGGAACTCGGCATGACGGGCATGGGCGCGCGTCGCCATCTGGAAAATCTCGCGACGGACGAGCTGGTCGAAACCTTCGACCGGGTGGAAGGCGTCGGCCGGCCGAAGAAATTCTGGGCGCTGACGCAGAAGGGCCATGACCGCTTCCCCGATACGCATGACGAACTGGTGGCGCAGATGATCGGCGATGTGCGCCGCGTCTTCGGCGAGGAAGGGCTGGAGCGGCTCATCGCCGAGCGCGAGCGCCAGATGCAGAAAAGCTATGGCGATGCGACGAAGGATGCCGGCTCGCTCCGCGACAAGCTGGAGGTGCTGGCCGAGCAGCGGACGCGCGAAGGATATATGGCGCGGGTGGAAGCGCTGGATGAGCCCGGGACATATGTGCTGATCGAGGATCATTGCCCGATCTGCGCGGCGGCGCGGACCTGCCAGAATTTCTGCCGGTCGGAATTCGACATCTTCCGCGCGGTACTGGGACCTTCGGTTGAAATCGAGCGTATGGAATATCTGTTCGAGGGCGGCAGGCGCTGCGCCTACCGGATCAGCGAACGGGTTTGAAAGCCTTGCCGCTTGCCCGTCCCCGGGCTTTTTTCGGGGACTGGCCACGCGCCTTCAACTGACCGGCGCGCAGGGTGGACTCGTCCTCGAAAAGTTCCGCGAGTTTTTCGGTGAGCGCACCACCAAGCTGTTCGGCATCCACGATGGTGACCGCGCGGCGATAATAGCGCGTCACGTCATGGCCGATGCCGATGGCGATGAGTTCCACCGGCGACATGGTTTCGATCTGCTCGATCACGCTGCGCAGATGCTTTTCCAGATAGTTGCCTGCATTCACCGACAGCGTGCTGTCGTCCACCGGCGCACCGTCGGAAATCACCATCAGGATGCGGCGCTGCTCGGGGCGGCCGAGCAGGCGGTTATGCGCCCAGATCAGCGCCTCGCCGTCGATGTTTTCCTTCAGCAGGCCTTCGCGCATCATCAGGCCGAGATTGCGGCGCGCGCGGCGCCACGGGCTGTCGGCGGATTTGTAGACGATGTGGCGGATATCGTTGAGGCGGCCGGGCTGGGCGGGCTTGCCTTCCGCAAGCCAGCGCTCGCGCGACTGACCGCCCTTCCAGGCGCGGGTCGTGAAGCCGAGGATTTCCACCTTCACGCCGCAGCGTTCGAGCGTGCGCGCGAGAATGTCGGCGCACATGGCCGCGACCGTAATGGGACGGCCGCGCATGGAGCCGGAATTATCCAGCAGCAGCGTCACCACCGTGTCGCGGAAATCGGTGTCGCGTTCGATCTTGAAGGAGAGCGGCTGCATCGGGTCGGTGACGACGCGGGTGAGGCGTGCCGTGTCCAGCATGCCTTCCTCGAGGTCGAACTCCCATGAGCGGTTCTGCTGCGCCTGAAGGCGGCGTTGCAGCTTGTTGGCCAGGCGCGAGACGACGCCCTGCATCTGCTGCAATTGCTGGTCGAGATACTGGCGCAGCCGCGTCAGCTCTTCGATGTCGCAAAGCTCTTCGGCCTCGATCGTCTCGTCATAAGCCTGAGTGAAAATCTTGTAGGCGGCCTGGTTTTTGTCTTCGCCGAAATTATTCGGGCGCCAGGGCTGCTGCCCCTCGCTCTGGTCGTCCTCGGCTTCGCCTTCCATCGGCATGTCGTCGGCATCGACTTCGACGGTCTGCTCGTCGCCTTCCTCGCCTTCGCCTTCGGAATATTCGACCTGATCGGCGGAGGCGCCCTCGGGCTGCTCGGCTTCGCCGGACTGGCTGTCGTCGGAGCCTTCCTCGCTCTGGCCTTCCTGATCGTCGTTTTCGCCGGAATCCTCACCGCTGCCTTCGCCGAGGTCCTCGCCCATATCGAGGTCGCGCAGAAGATCGCGCGTCGCGCGGGCAAAGCCGGTCTGGTCGTCCAGCAGATCGTGGAGGTTGTCGAGAGAGCCGCCGGCCTTGTCTTCCACCAGCTCGCGCCATTGCGCCACCAGCTTTTCGGCGGCGGGCGGCGGCGCTTCGCCGGTCAGCTTTTCGCGCACGATCATGGCCAGCGCTTCGGAAAGCGGGGCCTCATCGCGCGAGGTGATCTTTTCGTAGCCGCGCTCGTGAAATTTCTGCTGAAGCGCCGCGGCGAGATTATGCGCCGTGCCTTCCATCTGCGTCGCGCCGATGGCTTCGCAGCGCGCCTGCTCGAGCGCGTCGAAAATCTGAAGCGCTTCGCCGCCCTTGGGCTGCAGCTTGATGGCCGTCTTGTCGTCGTGATGGGCAAGGCGCAGGGCGTAGGAATCCGACACGCCGCGCACACGGGCCACTTCTTCGGGCGGAAGATGCCGGCTCGGCATGGGCAGGCGCGCACGCAGGCCCCGCAGGTCTGTGCTCTCCGTGCCATAGGTCACGTTCAGCTCGGGCTCTTCCGACATGGTTTTCATGGCGGTAGTCAGCGCGCGCTTGAACGGTTCTGTCGGTCCTTCCTTGGCCATAGCTCGTGCGATGCCTAACGACGCAGTGTCAGTAAATGGAAGCTCAGGCGACCTTCACATTGGCCGCCGATTCCGGAAGGTCCTCACCGAAGCAGCGCTGGTAGAACTCGGCCACGGTGGCGCGTTCCAGCTCATCGCACTTGTTGAGGAAGGTCACCCGGAAGGCGAAACCGACATCGCCGCCGAAGATCTCGGCATTTTCCGCCCAGGTGAGGACGGTACGCGGGCTCATCACGGTGGAGATATCGCCATTGATGAAGGCGGAGCGGGTGAGATCGGCCACGCGCACCATGGCGGAGACCGTCTTGCGGCCTTCCTCGGTGTTGTAGCTTTTCACCTTGGCCAGCACGATATCGGTTTCGGCATCATGCTCCAGATAGTTGAGCGTGGTGACGATGTTCCAGCGGTCCATCTGGGCCTGGTTGATCTGCTGCGTGCCGTGATAGAGGCCCGACGTGTCGCCAAGGCCGACGGTATTCGCCGTTGCGAAGAGACGGAAAGCCGGGTGCTGGCGGATGACGCGGTTCTGGTCGAGCAGCGTCAGCTTGCCCGCGGCCTCCAGCACGCGCTGGATCACGAACATCACGTCCGGACGGCCGGCATCATATTCGTCGAAAACGAGCGCGACGGGATGCTGGCAGGCCCAGGGCAGGATGCCTTCGCGGAATTCGGTGATCTGCTTGCCTTCCTTCAGGACGATGGCGTCCTTGCCGACAAGGTCGATACGGCTGATATGGCTGTCCAGATTGATGCGGACACAGGGCCAGTTGAGGCGGGCGGCCACCTGTTCGACATGGGTGGACTTGCCGGTGCCGTGATAGCCCTGAACGATCACGCGGCGGTTGAAGGCAAAGCCTGCGAGGATCGCCAGCGTGGTGTCGTGATCGAACAGATAATCCGGGTCGAAATCCGGCACATATTCGTTCGGCTCGGAAAAGGCCGGAACCTGCATGTCGACATCGATCTTGAAGACTTCACGGACATCGAGCTTCTTGTCCGGCAGCATTTCAGAGATGCCATTTTCCTGTTCGACGCTCATACTAACCTGCTTCCCTGCCTCAAATTTCTCAATCGCGGCTTTTCGCCGTCTATGATCCAATCAACCCGGTTCCGGCCTCATCGCGAAACGCTCCAGCGTTTTGGACAGGCCGCACAAATGCGCCGTGGCCGGCTTTCGACCAGCCTCCGCCGCTCATTATCTGCTGCAGACTAGCAGAAACCGCTCTTTCGGAGATAGTCGTAGGCCTGAATAACGCTTCGCAAGCGCTCTTCGGCCGACCGGTCGCCGCCATTGGCGTCCGGATGATGCCTCTTCACCAGTTCCTTATACCTTGACTTGATGTCGTTCAAGGATGCGGTCTCGTCCAGGCCCAGCGTGTCCAGCGCCTTGCGTTCCAGCGTGCGCGGTTTACGCCGGGGACGGCTGTCGTCCTGCGAGGCCTGCCGGATCTTTTCCCAGGCGAACAGCTCATGCGGGTCGGTATAGTTCTCCGCCTTGTAGTAGCGGGGATTGACGCGAGTGCCGAAGCCGGTGGCCGCGGCATTGACGCCCAGCCCCCATGTCGGCCGGTGGCCTGTGGCCGCATCGCGCTGGAAACGGGCAATTTCAGCGTCGTTCATGCCCTTGAAATAGTCGTAGGAGGCATTGAACTCGCGAATGTGATCCTCGCAAAACCAGGCATACTGGTCCTCGGCCGTGGCTTCCTCGCCCGGTTTCAGGTCGCGAGCGGTCAGCCGGGGCGCTCTGTGGCTGCCCGGCCGATTGCATCCGGCCCATTCGCAGCGGCGGCGCTGCTGTTGCTGCTGGCGCGCCGCCCGCGCTTTTGCGGCAGGCTGTTCCATGCCGCGCTGTTTGCGCGGTGCGATCCGAATGGAATCGAAATATTTCGAGTTCAACTTCACGTTGTATCCGTCTTGGGGAATCCGGGTTCGTCCCTTTGGGGAATTATGGGTTGGCGATCCCGCCTAAACAAGGAAGGATCGCGCGCAATGCCCTCCAATCATTGCCAAATGACGGGTATAACCAGCAATGATAGAAGGGCGGAGATTTCAAGAGGTCCTGATATGTCGGTTGCCGAAACCATTCGCCGCAAGCTTGAAGAGGGGTTGACCCCTTCGACTCTCGTGATCGAGGACCAGTCCCATCGGCATGAGGGACATGCCGGGCACCGGCCCGGCGGCGAAAGCCATTTTCATGTGACCATCGTCTCGGAAGCGTTCAATGGCGTGTCGCGTGTGCAGCGGCACCGCATGGTGACATCGCTTCTCGCCGCCGATATGGGCAATCCCATCCATGCGCTTGCCCTGAAGACGCTGACGCCTGCGGAAGCCGAAAAGGACGACGCGCTTTAAGGCGCGGCCTAGACGGCAACCGGCGTTACGCGAAGCTGGGTGATCTGGTTGCGCTGGCGCCGCAGGACTTCGAAGCGGAAGCCGTAAAAGGTGAAGGCCTGACCGACTTCGGGAATGGTCTGGGCTTCATGGATGACCAGCCCCGCGATCGTGGTGGCTTCCTCGTCCGGCAGGTGCCAGTCCAGGGCGCGGTTGATGTCGCGGATGGGGACGCTGCCGGAGGCGAGGATGGAGCCGTCGGCCTGAATGCGCAGGCCGGAGACCTCGATATCGTGCTCGTCGGAAATTTCGCCGACGATTTCCTCCAGAATGTCTTCCAGCGTGATCAGGCCCATCAGCGCGCCATATTCGTCGACCACGAGGGCGAAATGCGCCTTTCGGCGCAGGAAGGCGTTGAGCTGGTCCTGAAGTGCGGTGCTGTCGGGCACGAACCAGGGCTCGGCGGCGATGTCGAGGATTTGCACCGCATCGGGGTTCCAGCCCGCGCCGGCCAGTGCGCGCAGCAAGTCTTTCGCATGCAGCACGCCGACGATGTTTTCCGGTTCGTCGCGCCAGAGCGGAATGCGCGTATGCGGGCTCGCCAGCACATGGGAGATGATTTCGGTGTTGGGGGTCGATGCGTCGATCATGGTCATGTTCTTGCGGTGAACCATGATGTCGCTCACCTCCAGATCGCGCAGATCCAGAATGCCGCCCAGCATGTCGCGGTCGCCCTTCACCACACCGCCTTCGCGGTGGTGGAGGTTGATGGCGCCGCGAATTTCCTCATGCGGCGAGAGCACGTGGTCGGTGCCGCTGACATCGACGCCCATGAGACGCAGCGTCTGGCGCACGATGAACTGTACCGCGCCGGTCACCGGCGCGAAAAGCGCGGTCACGACCCGCACGATGGGGGCCACGGCCAGCGCGAACCTGTCAGTATTGGTGATGGCGTAGGTCTTGGGCAGCACTTCGGCGAAGATCAGCACGATCGCCGTCATCACCAGCGTCGCATAGACCACGCCCGCATCGCCGAAAATCGCGAGAAAGACGCTCGTCGCCAGCGCGGAGGCGAGGATGTTCACGAGGTTGTTGCCCAGCAACAACGCACCGAGCAGGCGCTCGCGGTCTTCCGTCAGCGACAGCACGATCTTGGCGCGTTTGACCTTTTCCTCGCCGAGATGGTGCATGCGCGCGCGCGAGGCGGCGGTCAGCGCGGTTTCGGAGCCGGAAAAGAAGGCGGAGAAGACAATCAGCACGAAGATGGAGAAAATCATCATCCCCAGCCCGAAAGACAAGATCATCAGGCGGCCTCTCGCTCTCCCAGCAACGCTTTCAGGGTGCCCCGGTCTGCGTCGCGTGTGATGAAGGCCTCGCCGATGCCGCGCACGAGAATGAAGGTCAGCTTACCGTCGACGACCTTCTTGTCCTGTCCCATCAGGGCGATGAGACCCTCGGCATCGGGGAGCGGGCCGGGTATGTCTGCGAGCGAACAGGGCAGCCCTGCGCGCTCGAGATGACGGTGAACCCGCACCGCGTCCTGCGAGGGGCAAAGGCCCAGCCGCGCCGAATAGTCAAAGGCGAGCGCCATGCCGACGGCGACGCCTTCGCCATGAACGAGCTTGTTGGAGAAACCCGTCGCTGCTTCCAGCGCATGGCCGAATGTATGGCCCAGATTGAGCAGGGCGCGGACATTGCTCTCGCGCTCATCCGCCGCGACGATGGCGGCCTTGGCCTCGCAGCTTTTGACGATGGCATAGCTGCGCGCGGCATCGTCGCCCGCCTTGATGGCGTCGAGATTGGTTTCGAGCCAGTCGAAGAAGTCGCGGTCGTCGATAAGCCCGTATTTCACGACCTCCGCATAGCCGGCGAGAAAGTCGCGCATGGGGAGCGTTTTCAGGGCGTCGGTATCGGCGAGAACGAGGCGCGGCTGATGGAAGGCGCCGGCGAGGTTCTTGCCCTGTTTGGTATTGATGCCCGTCTTGCCGCCGACGGAGCTGTCCACCTGCGACAGGAGCGTGGTCGGGATCTGGGCGAAGTCGACGCCGCGCCGGACGATGGAGGCGGCAAAGCCCGTAAGGTCGCCGATCACGCCGCCGCCGAGCGCGATTACCAGATCGCCGCGCTCGACGCCCGTTTCGAGCAGCCATTCGGTCAGCTTTTCGAGCTGGGCAAAGGATTTGGTGCTTTCGCCCGCGGGCAGCACGATTTCGTCATGCGCGATGCCGTGTTCGTCCAGCGAGGCGGTGAGGGCGGGCAGATGGTGCCTGGCCACGGTCTCGTCGGTGACGATGGCGACGCGCGCGCGGCGCAGCAGCGGTTCAAGATATTTGCCCGCCTGCGCAATGAGCCCCGGCCCGACATGAATGTCGTAGCCGCGCTCGCCGAGTTCGACCCTTACGGTTCTCATTTCTCTCACTTCGCCGGTCATGTCTTGGTCTCGCGATACTCGTCCAGCGCCGCGACGATGGCATCGACCACGGCTTCGTGAGGACCTTCGCGGCTTTCCACCGTGATGTCCGCGCCCGCATAGACGGGGTAGCGCTCGCCCATCAGTTTTTCCATGGTGGCGCGCGGGTCCCCGGTCTTGAGGAGCGGGCGGTTGCCCCGTTTCGAGACTCGTTTCATCAGCACATCGATATCGGCCTTGAGCCAGACGGAAATGCCCTTGTCCATGATTTCGGCACGGGTTTCGGGATCCATGAAGGCCCCGCCGCCCGTGGCCAGCACCTGGGGGCCATCGTCCAGCAGGCGGGCGATGACGCGCCTTTCGCCTTCGCGAAAGACCTGTTCGCCCCGGAGCTTGAAAATCTCCGGAATGGATTCGCCTGCCGCCTTTTCGATTTCCGCGTCGGCATCCACGAAATCGAGCCCGAGGCGGTTGGCAAGGCGGCGGCCCACCGTGGTCTTGCCCGCGCCCATCAGGCCCACAAGGACAATGGCGCGGCGGTCAAGCGGCAGCGGGGCGTCGCCGTTTTGGGCGGCCCCGTCGCGTGATCTTACCTGACTGTCGCTCTCGGCCATTTCCCTGCCATTAACCCTGAATTGCTTTCGCGGCGCCGCCGGTCCGGCTCATTAACGTGCCGGATCGGGCCTTAACGAACCGATATTAGCCGATTGATACCATGGATGCAGGCCCGCCGAGGGTAGATAGGCATTCAAGGGTCATGCGTCACGCCTAAATTTTGCCGCAAGGGACCTCTAGGCACGTATCCTGGAGAGACCGGTCGAAAAACAAACAAGCGAAAAACCGGTGGACCGCCGCAGGCAAAAGGCGGGCAGCGCCGGACATATCAGACGAGGTTAGCCATAATGAGCCGCACCGCCTTTCCGCTGATCGGAATCATTGTCGTGGTCGCGGCTATTGGAGCCGGGATCGTCTATCTCGGACAGGCAGTTCATCCGCAGGTCCAGACCGTGGAAAAGGTCATCCCCGATGGCAACATGCCGCGATAAGCAGCCAGAGGCGTCACGCCGATCGGAGACCTGCCGCGCCGCCGCGCTGGGAGGCGCTTTCGTGTGCCTGGCCGTTTTCGGCGCATCGCAGGCGCTGGCCGCCGCCGATGCCTATTCGGGGCCGCGCAGCATCGTGCCGCCGGGCTTCGGCGCTTCCGGCGGAACGGCGGCACCGACCGAGGCGGACAGGACAGGACTTGGCGATGGCGGCGATGCCGGCGCAGATGGCGATGGCGGCGCGGGCCGGACGGCCCCTGCGCAGCTTTTTCCGTCCGGCAGCGCCGCGACGGACGAACCC
>NZ_NYVD01000088.1 GCF_002684405.1 Parvibaculum sp.
CATGACGAAGAAATCGACACCACCTGACACCCCCTCCCCATCCCGCTATGCTGCCCCAAAACATAAAGGGAGAGCGCCATGAGCCAGCCAGCCGAACAAGCGGCCACCGCCGAACCGATCCTGCTGCGCGAGGATGCGGGCGGGATCGCGACCCTGACGCTGAACCGCCCGAAACAGCGGAACAGCCTGTCGGGCGCGCTGATGGAGGCGCTGACGGCGGAGCTTCACAAGGTCGCCGAAGACAGCACCGTGAGGGCCGTAATCCTGGCGGGGAACGGGCCGAGCTTCTGCGCCGGGCACGACCTCAAGGAACTCACCAATGCAAGGCAGGCCGAAGACCGGGGCCGCGCCTTCTTCGAAAAGACGATGAAGCAGTGCTCGACGCTGATGCAGGCGGTGATGCGCAGCCCCAAGCCGGTGATCGCACGCGTGCACGGCATCGCGACGGCCGCGGGCTGCCAGCTTGTTGCGAGCTGCGATCTCGCCGTGGCGGCGGAGGAAGCGAAATTCGCCACGCCCGGCGTCAATATCGGGCTCTTCTGTTCGACGCCCATGGTCGCCCTGTCGCGCAATGTGACGCGCAAACATGCGATGGAAATGCTGCTGACGGGCGAAATGATCCCCGCCGCGCGCGCCGCCGAAATGGGGCTCGTGAACAAGGTCGTGACGGCGGATGAACTCGACGCAGCGGTGCATCACTTTGCCGACATCATTGCGTCGAAATCCGCCCTCACCGTCTCTATCGGCAAGGAGGCCTTTTACGACCAGCTCGAAATGGGCGTCGGCGAGGCTTACGACTATGCAAGCGAGGTGATGGTGCGCAATATGCTCGCCCGCGACGCGGAAGAAGGCATCGGCGCCTTCATCGAGAAACGCGAACCGAAATGGGAAGACCGATAGACATGGCAAGCGAGCCCGAGACCATCGAGAAAATCTTGCGCAGCGCGAAAGTGATTGCGCTGGTGGGTGCGAGCAACAAGCCCGAGCGCGACAGCAACAAGGTGATGGCCTTCCTTCAGTCGAAGGGCTATCGCGTGATCCCGGTGAACCCCGGCCTTGCCGGTCAGGAGATCAACGGCGAGACGGTCGCCGGGGCGCTGGCCGACATCGAAGAGCCCGTGGACATGGTGGATGTGTTCCGCAATTCCGACGCGGCGGGCGGCGTGACCGACGAGGCAATTGCCATCGGCGCCAAGGCGGTGTGGATGCAGCTCGGGGTCGTCAATGAAGACGCCGCGAAACGCGCCGAGGCCGCGGGCCTCGACGTGGTGATGGACCACTGCCCGAAGATAGAGATACCGAAACTGGGATTGTAGAAACGGAACGACAATCGCCGTCATGCCCCGCCCTCCTTGAACGTA
Source organism: Parvibaculum sp. (assembly GCF_002684405.1). Lineage (GTDB taxonomy): Bacteria > Pseudomonadota > Alphaproteobacteria > Parvibaculales > Parvibaculaceae > Parvibaculum. The sequence continues at coordinate 1,362 of NZ_NYVD01000088.1, forward strand.
AGGGTGGGCACGTCATGGCGCATCGAGAACAACAGCCTATGGATCCCGGCTTCCGCCGGGATGACACCGAAAGAAGACAGGACAGAAAAATGAGCGACCAGGCTTTCAACACGCTTGCCATTCACGCCGGAGCGCAGCCGGACCCGACCACGGGCGCGCGCGCGACGCCGATCTACCAGACGACTTCCTTCGCTTTCGACGATGCGGACCACGCCTCGCAGCTCTTCGGCCTGCAGGCCTTCGGCAACATCTATACGCGCATCACCAACCCGACGACGGCGGTGCTGGAAGAACGCGTCGCGGCGCTGGAAGGCGGCACGGCGGCGCTCGGCGTCTCATCCGGCCACGCAGCGCAGCTTCTCGTCTTCCACACCATGCTGGAACCGGGCGATCATTTCGTGGCGGCCAAGCAGCTCTACGGCGGCTCCATCAACCAGTTCGGCCATGCCTTCAAGAAGTTCGGCTGGGAAGTCGATTGGGTGGACGTGTCCGACCCGGCGAATGTGAAGGCCGCCATCGGCAAGAAGACCAAGGCCGTCTTCATCGAAAGCCTGGCCAATCCCGGCGGCGTGGTGACGGACATCAAGGCGATTGCCGATATCGCGCATGAGGCGGGTATTCCGCTCGTCGTCGACAACACGCTGGCCTCGCCCTATCTGTGCAACCCGCTGGCGCATGGCGCGGACATCGTCGTCCATTCCATGACGAAGTTCCTGGGCGGTCACGGCAATTCCATGGGCGGCGTCATCGTCGATGGCGGCGGCTTCGACTGGTCGAAGGACGGCAAGTACCCGACGCTCAGCGAGCCGTGCGAGAGCTATCACGGCATGAAGCTGCATGAGACCTTCGGCAATATCGCCTTCGCCATCGCCTGCCGCGTGCTGGGCCTGCGCGACCTCGGCCCGGCCATCTCGCCCTTCAATTCCTTCATGATCCTGACGGGCATCGAAACGCTGCCGCTGCGCATGCAGCGCCATTGCGACAATGCGCTGGAAGTGGCGACCTTCCTGAAAGACCATCCCAAGGTGAGCTGGGTGTCCTATGCGGGCCTGCCCGGCGACCCGCATCACGAGCTGATGAAGAAATACTCGCCCAAAGGCGCGGGCGCGGTCTTCACCTTCGGCGTAGAAGGCGGATATGACGCGGGCGTGAAGCTGGTGAATTCGGTGAAGCTGCTGAGCCATCTCGCCAATGTGGGCGATACACGCAGCCTCATCATCCACCCGGCCTCCACGACGCATCGTCAGCTCTCGGAAGAACAGCAAACCGCGGCGGGCGCAGGCCCCGACGTGGTGCGCCTCTCCGTCGGCATCGAGGATGCGAAAGACATCATCGCCGATCTGGAACAGGCGCTGGCCTGATCCAACGGGATCGAAGAACTAGAGAAGCCACCCCGGCAAAACCGGGGTGGCTTTTTTTTATTCAGTTCGCCTCAGGCGCCGCGCCCATCCCGCGCTCGGTAAGGATGCGGTCGATGAGCCCCCATTCGAGCGCCTGCTCCGCCGTCATGAAGCGGTCCCGGTCCATCGCCTGTTCGAACTCCTCGTAAGAGCGTCCGCAATGCTCGGCGTAAGCCTTTGTGATGCGCTTCTTGGTGCGCAGAGTTTCTTCAGCATGAATGAGAATGTCGGACGCCTGCCCCTGAAAGCCGCCCGAAGGCTGATGGATCAGGATGCTGACATTGGGGAGCGCCGCGCGCTGGCCGGGTTCGCCCGCCATCAGCAGAAACGACCCCATCGAGCAGGCCGTCCCCATGCAGAGCGTATGCACGGGCGCCTTGATGTAGCGCATCGTGTCGTACATGGCGAAACCGCTGGTCACGACGCCACCGGGCGAATTGATATAGAGCTGGATCGGCTTCTTGGGATTTTCCGCTTCCAGAAACAACAGCTGCGCACAGACCAGAGCGGAGACGGTGTCGTTCACCTCGCCATTCAGGAAGATGATCCTCTCGCGCAGCAGGCGGGAATAAATGTCGAAAGAGCGTTCGCCGCGGCTCGACTGTTCGACGACCATAGGGACGAGTTGCATCGCTTCGCGCATCGGCGAATTCCTTTCTTCTGAATGTGACGGTGAAAGCCCTGCGCGTCAGGCGGCGCGCATCATCACGGACTCGTTGTTGTTCGACGCGGGCGGCAGCAGCCGTGCATCGGCCAGCCCGTGAACGATCGTCAGGATCGTCCCGCCCCGTTCATCGGGCCGGAGCTGAAACGCGACGATGCTTTCAAGGTAAGGCGGTTCGTCATCGCGCATCCGGTAACGAATTTCCTCGCCCGTCTCCACCGATACCGGCTCGGCATCGGCCAGATCGCGGCCCGGCAGCCATTTCTTACGAAAGGCGGGGTCGCTCACCGCGCGCCAGACTTTCTCCGGCGGTGCATCGAGTTCATATTCCTGCACCAGTTCCCGCGGCCGTTCTTCGGTCTTCAGCTTGCTCATGGGTCCATATCCTTCAGCAGAGCCTTCAACGCATCGATCCGCGCCGGCCAATAGGCACGGTATTTCGCGAGCCATTCGGCGATAAGCGCCAGCCCGTCGGGATCGACCTCGTAATTCACGAAACGCCCCTGCCGCTGCTCGCGCACCAGCTTCGCATTGCGCAGCACGGCAAGATGCTGGGACATGGCCGGCTGGCTGATCTCCATGCCCTCGCGCAAGGCGCTGGCATTCATCGTGCCGCTTGCGAGCTTTTCGAAGATCGCGCGGCGCGTCGGATCGGCCAGAGCCTTGAATATGTCGTTCTCGATCATGCAATCAGATAAGCACGCGCTTATCTGATTCGCAATGCCGAAACATCCGAGATCCGCGTCGTGAGATAATCCCGGGATGACATCAAAGGGTGTAGATCAGCCTGTCGCCACGCCCAGCCTTGCGGACGGCGTCAGCCGGTGGGCGTGCCAGACGGCGGCGGCGAGCACGATGACGGCGCCCGCCTGATGCGCCGCGCCCATGGGGATCGGCACCACCATGACCAGCGTGCCGATGCCGAGAACGACTTGCGCCAGCACGGCGGCCAGTAGGCAGTTGGCCGAGAGCCTTGCGTCCGCCACGCCGCTCGCGCGGACGCGCCACCAATGCCAGCCCGTCAGGATCACCAGCACATAGGCGAACATGCGGTGCTGATACTGCACGGTGAGTAGATTCTCGAAGAAGTTCGACCACCAGGGCTGAAGGTGGAAAAGCCCCTCCGGCGCGAAGAAGGCACCCTGAATGAGCGGCCATGTATTGTGGATGAAGCCCGCCCGCGTGCCCGCCACGAAAGCGCCCAGCACGATCTGCAGGAAGAACCCCGCGATCAGCCAGCGGGCGGCGGTGGAAAGCCCACTCCCCGCGTCCGGCGCATGGGACACCGCATCGCGGCTGCTGCGCCACAGGCTCAACCCCGTCCAGAAAATATAGGCGAAGAGAATGAGGGCGAGCGTCAGATGCGCCGCGAGCCGGTACTGGCTGACCTCCGTGCGGTGCACGAGGCCGCTCTTCACCATCCACCAGCCAAGCGCGCCCTGCAGGCCGCCCAGCACGAACAGAATGGCGAGCTTCGGCACCAATGCGCGCTCGACCTTCTTCGTGAAGGCAAACCAGAGGAACGGAATGAGGAAGGCAAAGCCGATGAGACGGCCGAGCAGCCTGTGCCCCCATTCCCACCAATAGATCTGCTTGAACTCCGACAGCGACATCCCCTTGTTGAGCGCGGCATATTGGGGAATCTGCTTGTAGAGGTCGAACTCGCGCTGCCAGTCGGTCTGGCTCAGCGGCGGGAGCGCGCCCGTCACCGGCTTCCACTCGGTGATCGAAAGCCCCGACTCGGTAAGCCGGGTCAGCCCGCCGACAACCACCATCACGAAGATGAGCGCGGCCACGCCGAAAAGCCAGATGGCGATCTGGCGATTGGCTTCGGGCTTATGGCCCAGGTGCGCCGAGGGATGAGATGAGGGGCCGGTTTCGATGCGCTGTGCGGTCATGAGGCTGATTTAGCGCGCCCGACGCGAAAAGCCCAGCCCGGGAAAGGCCGCGGCGCCGCTTTCGAAGCTGAATTTTTGGTCATGAAGGTGAGGCCGGAGAGCGCTCCGAGGAGGGCTTTGCTCTCCCCTTTTCATGATCGGGGCTTTGCCCCGGGCCTGAGAATGTCCTATCAGGTGGCATTCTCAATGGAGACGGACATGCGCCTCAATATCCGCACCAGGAAGCTGATCGGCACCATCGTGCTTCTGGTCTTCCTGACGCTCTACGCTTTTCTGGTGATGACCATTGCGGTCAGCCACCTGCCGGATAACGGCTTCCTCCAGTTCATCTACTACCTGACGGCAGGCGTGATCTGGGCGTTCCCGATGAAATATCTGATTATCTGGATGGTCCGGCCCGACCCCGAAGAGGAATAGGCCGAAATCCGATCACATCAGCCGGCCGGTCTTCAGATAGTTGAAGAACAGGATCGCTACGAAAAACAGGGCGATGGGGATGATGTTGGCCATCGAAAAACTCCGGCAGATAAAAGCTGAACGGGGCACCCGTCTCGTCGGTCGAGGGTGAGCGCCGATTGGGCCGCAATGTGCCCCAGCTTCGCGCAAAAGAAAAGGGCCGCCCGTCGATTAGACGAGCGGCCCTTAGTCTTCACAAATTGGTCGGAGCGGCGGGATTCGAACCCACGACCCCTTGTCCCCCAGACAAGTGCGCTACCGGGCTGCGCTACGCTCCGTCGGCTGTGAAGGCGCGGACTATAGACGCGCCCTTTCGGCTCGGCAACCGCAGAAAACGGTGCATCCGACCTTAATTTTCGTCTTCTTCCTCTTCCCAGAGAGTCTCGTCGATCTCTTCCTTCAAGGTGACGAGATCGTCGAGAATACGCGAGAGCCGCTGGCGCCCTGCGGCGTCGATGGAAGCGCCGCCCGCCTGGACGTCTTCCTCCGCGCCCTCATGGTCTGAACGCTGTACCGCTTCGCGGGCAAGCTCGGCGACCGAGGCATCGGCGGTGCCCCGGCCGGTCTCGGAAACGAACTTCGCGCCCTGCTCGCGAAAGACCTTCTGTACACCCTTGATGGTATAGCCGTCATTGTAGAGAAGCGCGCGCACGCCGCGCAGAAGGTCCACATCTTCGGGACGGTAATAGCGCCGCCCGCCGCCGCGCTTCAGCGGGCGGATATGGCTGAACTTGCTTTCCCAGAAGCGCAGCACATGCTGCGGCACGTCGAGATCGGCCGCGACTTCGCTGATTGTGCGAAAAGCTTCAGGAGACTTTTGTGCTGTAGAATGAGGCACTTGCCGACCGTCCTCAATCCGGTTTCCGACCACAGATCTTACCATATTCTACGCGAACCCGACGGGAGCGCCGGTACTTGAGAGCTTCAGTCCGCCGCAGCGGCCTTGCTGCTCAACGCATCGTTGATGCGTTCCTTCAAGACATGGCTTGGACGGAAGACGAGAACGCGCCGCGGTTTGATCGGCACTTCCTCGCCCGTCTTCGGGTTACGGCCCATCCGGCCGCCCTTTTGCCGGACGGAGAACGAACCGAAGGACGACAGCTTCACCGTGTCGCCGCCGGCAAGACAATCCGAAATTTCCTGCAATACCCGTTCGACCAGATCGGCCGACTCGTTCCGCGACAAGCCGACTTCCTGATAAACCGCTTCGCTCAGATGAGCGCGCGTGATCGTATCCCCCATCGCCGCACCTCTGCAATTTCGTCACTAAGCGTAGGGCTAGCCCAGAAACCCGTCAATATCAATGAATTGGCAGCTTTTTCTAATCGGCCGTTTCATAGATTACCGCAATATGTCCTGCGCGTCGGGCTCAATAGCGCAGCAAGAGCGATCCCCAGGTAAACCCGCCGCCCATCGCTTCGAGCAGAACGAGATCGCCCTTCTTGATTCGGCCATCCTTGAGCGCCGCGTCGAAAGCGAGCGGCACGGAGGCCGCCGAGGTGTTGCCGTGATCGGCCACCGTCATCACCACCTTTTCAGGCGGCAGGCCGATCCGCTTGGCGGTGCTGTCCAGAATGCGCTTGTTGGCCTGATGCGGCACGAACCAGTCGATGTCGTCCACACCAAGGCCGGTCGCCTCGAGCGACTCGCTGATGGCCTCGGCGATATTCACCACCGCGTGCCGGAACACCTCGCGGCCTTCCATGCGGACATGGCCGACCGTGCCGGTGGAGGACGGGCCACCATCGACATAGAGCTTGTCCTTCAGGCGGCCGTCGGAATGCAGATGCGCGGTGAGAATGCCCCGGTCCGCATTCGTCCCGTCGCCCTCGCCCGCCTGGACGACCATGGCGCCGGCCCCGTCGCCGAACAGCACGCAGGTCGTGCGGTCCGTCCAGTCCAGCAGCCGGGAAAAGGTCTCCGCGCCGATGACCAGCGCCGTCTTCGACTGGCCGGCCCGGATGAAGGTATCGGCAATGGTGAGCGCGTAAACGAAACCGGAGCAGACCGCCTGAATATCGAAGGCCGCGCCATGACCGAGGCCGAGCCCCGACTGCACGGTGGTCGCCGTCGCCGGGAAGGTATTGTCCGGCGTCGTCGTCGCCATGATGATCGTGTCGATCTCCTGCACGTCGATGCCCGCATCGGCGATCGCCGCCCGCGCCGCATGCAGCGCTAGGTCGGAGGTGAGTTCCCCCTCCGCCGCGATGTGCCGGCTCTTGATGCCGGTCCGCTCGGTGATCCAGTCGTCCGTGGTTTCTACAACCTTGGAGAGATCTTCATTCGTCATGATCCGTTCCGGCAGATAGCTGCCGGTGCCGGTCACGATACTTCTTACTGATGTCACGGCAGAGCTGCCTCGGATTCTTGAGTGTCCTGTTTGCCGCCATTGCGGCCGCTCGCGAGTTGTTCCAACCCGTCCAAATGACCGAGATCGGTCACGATCTTGTTGAGAAGGTCCGCCGACGCCACATCGACGGCCACGTCGATGGCCGCGGCAAACCCCAGCGCATCCGTGCCGCCATGGCTCTTCACCACCAGCCCGTTCAGGCCGAGAAAGAGACCGCCATTATTGGCGCGCGGATCGAGCCGCGTGGACAGCGCCTTGAAGGCGCCTTGCGCAAAGAAATATCCGATCTTCGCCATCAGCGACCGGGAGATGGCCGCACGCAGATATTCGGAAATCTGCCGCGCCGTACCCTCGGCGGTCTTCAGCGCGATATTGCCGGTAAACCCGTCGGTGACCACGACATCGACCGTGCCCTTGCCGAGATCGTCGCCCTCGACGAAGCCCTTGAAGACGATGGGAAGGTCGCTCTCGCGCAGCATCTGCGCGGCGGCTTTCACCTGCTCGGTGCCCTTCACTTCCTCCTCGCCGATATTGAGGAGGCCGACGGTCGGCTTGTCGACATTGAAGATGACGCGGGCATAGGCCTCGCCCATCGCCGCGAACTGCACGAGCTGCTTTGCATCCGGCCCGATGGTGGCGCCGACATCCAGCACCACGCTTTCGCCGCGCGTGGTCGGCCAGAGCGCGGAGATGGCCGGCCGCTCCACATGAGCGAGCGTCTTCAGGATGAACATGGACATGGCCATGAGCGCGCCGGTATTGCCGGCGGAAACAACGGCCTGCGCCTGCCCTTCCTTCACCGCGTCGATGGCCTGCCACATGCTGGAGACCTTGCGGCCGCGCCGGAGCGCCTGGCTCGGCTTGTCGTCCATGGAAATGGAAACGTCGCAGTGATGGATCTCGCTGACCGAGGCGACGCGCGGAAACCGCTCCATCACCGCCTTCAGCTTTTCCTCGTCGCCATAGACGAGGAAGCGCACATCGGGATGTCGGACCGACGCGATGTCGATGCCGCCGATCACGGTCTCGGGGCCGTGATCGCCACCCATCCCGTCCACGGATATCGTTAGTCCTCGCGTCACTCCAGCCCCTCCTGAAACGGCTCAATACCCCGGCTTCGCGACAAATCGGGGTTTAACAGGCGAATCGACCCGGGAAGGGTCCCGCGGATCAGACTCGCGCGCCCGAACATACAGCCATCATACCCCGATACAATACCCATCAAACAAGGCCGTCTTGTCTCGACCGGGGTATGCGATTAGTCGTTTTTCTTGAGTTTTTCCAATATTGCAAAGGGGTTTTCACGCTCTTCCCCAGCGTCCGCCTCTTCCTGCGGGGCCGCCTCGGCAGGCTCTTCGAGCGCCGCGCCGGGCTTGCGCGGATAAGGCTCCATGGCCAGCGAGAGCTGCTCGGCCACCGCTTCGCCATAGTCCACCCGGCCACCGGCCAGAAACGGCTCCGGCGGCTCCACCGCTTCCGGATCGATGAGAATCTCCTTCTCATCGGCTCCTGAAAAGCGCGCATCCCGCTCGATCTGGTCGTCGGGCAGGAAATGCAGGGTGAATTCCTCCGAAATCTCCTCGCTCATCGGCTCCAGCGTCACGACGCATTCGCGCATGAGATCGGCTTCATAGCTGCAATCGAGGGTCAGCCCCGTCTTGCGCCACGGCCGCAGCTTCGCCACGCCGGAAAGCCGCGAAATGCCTGGAATTCCGAAGCGGCGGGCCAGCGCCGCGCATTCGGCCTCATCGGCCTCGAAAGGAATGGCCGTGCCCTTGGGCGGCACGTCATTGGCCGACACGAGGCGGCGGAATTCCGGCTTGCTGTCCTTGTTATTCGCTGGGTCGCTCAAAAGCTGCTCCTCAGGCCGAAATGTCATGGGCTTCGGGCGATCCGATGCCCTGAGCGGCGCGCGTGGCGGCGAGATCTTCCGCAACCGGCGGCTCGGGAAACCGGATTTCGCCGGCAATCAGCGCCTTTTCGGGCTGCGCCCTCAGCGCCGAGGCCGCCCGGCCCACATAGGCCGCGATCAGCGTGAGCTGAGCCCTGTCCACGGCCGCATCGCCGTAGATATTGCGCCGAATCGCCTCCTGCAAGGTCTCGGAACCGCCCGCCAAGCCCGCCTCATAGGCCGAAATCCGCCCATAAAAGGAGGAAGCGAGCTTCTTGACCTTCTTGCCGACGCTGAGATCGCCGACGCCCATTTCGCGCATGGTCTGGTCCAGATCGTCGAAAAACACGTCGAAAAAGCGCTGCCCGAGGGCCTTGGCCTCGTCTCCGCCCTGTTTCAGCCGGTGCATCGCCAGAAAGGCGTGAAGCGCAACCATCTCGAAACGGCTTTCCACGGTATCGGGAACGCCCGCATGACGATAGAATTCCGCCCGGCGCGCCTGATCGCTTACCGCCCGGTAAAGCCGGAAGGCCGCGTCATCGTTTTGGGGACGGCGAAACAATTTGTTCCATATCATTCGGTAATCTCCTGCCCGACCCGTCGGGAGCTGAAAGCGCGGCCTGACATGCCGATTGAATTTAGTTGCCGACAGGGGTAGGTCAACGCATGAAGAAGATGTGTCGAGGAGGCAGTCACGCCATGAAGTCCGCTCACCCGCGCCGTAAGCTCAAGGCCGTCCTGGCCGCATCCCTGATCGCGACCAGCGCCACGCTGACGGTCGCCTGCGCACCCGTCGTGGAAGAGCGCGGTTACATCTTCGACGCGAAAGACCTGAAGCAGGTACATCCCGGCGACAGCCGCGAGCAGATAAGACAGCTCCTCGGGACGCCCTCGACCGTTTCCACCGTCCGCGGCGAAGCCTGGTATTACATTTCCAGCAAGTTCGAAACCTACGCCTTTTACGCGCCCGAAGAGGTCGACCGCAAGGTCGCTGCCATCTATTTCGACAAATCCGGCGTGGTGGACGATGTCGCCTATTACGGGCTGGAAGACGGCCGGGTGATCAATTTCGTCGACCGCAAGACGCCCACCCGCGGCAAGGAGATGACGGTTCTCGAACAGCTCTTCTCCAATATCGGCCGCTACAACAATGCGGGTGCGAGCAAGCCGCAGCCGGGCAACTGATCCTCAGGCGAACCTCAACCTGACATAGCCGACGCCTGACCGCAGGCGCCGGCGCAGGATGTCTTTCAGCACGTTCGTCCAGGGCGTGATCAGGAAGGTGACGCCGATGACGCAGACGAAGACGGCGAGCTTCTGCCAGGTGGAGTGCACGTCGTAGAGCCCGAGCGCGGCGACGCAGACGAAAATCGGAAAGTGGAACAGGTAGATCGGGAAAGTCGCATCGCCGACCTTGCGGGCGATCGCCTTCAACCGGTCCGGCACCGCGATCCGCTCGCCGTAAAGGTCCAGCGCCCAGAACACCCAGGCGAAAACCGCAAGCGCGGCAATGGACGGCAGAACCAGCGACACCGATACGCGCGCCGGGTCCACATGCAGCATGCCGAAGAAGACGTCGATCACCTGCCGGATCGTTTCGGCAAAGCCATTGAGGTCGACGGCGGCAAGCCCCATCACCGCGACGGCGCCCCCTGCGACGAAGAGGCGAATGCCCGTCCCCGTCTTCCTCTCCTTGCGGCTGTAGACGTCGTAAAGCGCCGCCCCGCCGATCCAGACGACCGCCATGAAGAGGATGTTGGGGCCGAGCAGCAGCGCGGTCAGGCCGAGCAACATGTAACGGCGGGAGAGATAAAGGCCGTACATCAGATAAAAGGCGGCTTCGTAGCCGAGCGACCAGAAAGGCGAATTGGACAGCGGATAGATGCTGTAGCCCCAGAGCTGGGTAAGGAAGCCGACATTGGCGAAAATCCGGAAAATCGGATGGTCCGCCTCCCCACCCCAATTGCTCATATAGAAATCCGGCGCGGCATAGCGCGAAACCGCGTCGAGACAGATCGTGGCGACGAGCGCCGGCAAGGCGACCGACCAGAGCCGCGACAGGCGGTCGACATAATAGCGGCCCTCATCGAAGGATTTTCCGTCCGGATAGATCATCCGGATGGTGTAGCCGCTCAGAACGAAGAAGCCCCCGACCGCGGCGACGCCGAAGATCGTCAGATCGGGCCAGTCCGGCTGGAAATAGCTCTGGGTCCAGTGCGCGCCGGCGACCGCAAGAGCGAGAAAGACCCGCGATACATCGAGCAGCACGGATATGGAATCGGGAACAATTCGCGTGCCCGCCGCCTGGCCTTGCCCCGTCATCCCTGCACTCCCATCCCGAATTGACACATGACCGCGTCCCGATCGGACATTTGTTAGAAACGCGGACGGCCCAAGCAGCGTTTTCCGCCGTTTTTCCGTCCGGTTTCCCTGTTCGACAATCACGCTTCAAGTCGCGGGCCATCCCGCGGGAGGCGCAGTCGAGCCGGGGCGAAAACAACCCGGGCAAAACAAAAGGCCCCGGCGTTTCCGCCGGGGCCTTTCTCTTTCTTTTTGGTCCCCGCGCTTAGTGCGCGAGGATCGCCAGCAGCAGCAGCGCCACGATGTTCGTGATCTTGATCATCGGGTTCACCGCCGGGCCGGCCGTATCCTTGTAGGGATCGCCGACCGTATCGCCGGTCACGGCCGCCTTATGGGCTTCAGAGCCCTTGCCGCCGTAATTGCCGTCTTCGATGTACTTCTTGGCGTTGTCCCACGCGCCGCCGCCGGCGGTCATGGAAAGCGCCACGAAGAGGCCGGTGATGATGACGCCGAGCAGCATCGCACCAACCGACGAGAAGGCGGCCGACTTGCCCGCGATCCAGTTGATCAGGAAGTAGAGCGCGATAGGCGACAGCACCGGCAGGAGCGACGGCACGATCATTTCCTTGATCGCCGCCTTGGTAAGCATATCCACCGCGCGGGCATAATCAGGCTTCGACGTGCCCTTCATGATGCCCGGATCCGCCTTGAACTGACGGCGCACTTCCTCAACGATCGAGCCGGCAGCGCGGCCGACCGCCATCATGCCCATCGAGCCGAACAGGAAGGGCAACAAACCGCCGACGAAAAGCCCGACAACCACATAGGGATTGGAGAGCGAAAAGTCCGGCACAACCCCCTCGAAATACGGGAACTTATCCGCATTGGCCGAGAAGAAGGTCAGGTCCTGCGTATAGGCCGCGAAGAGCACCAGCGCACCGAGACCGGCGGACCCGATGGCATAGCCCTTGGTCACCGCCTTGGTGGTGTTGCCGACCGCGTCGAGCGCGTCCGTCGTCTTGCGGACGTCCTCGGGCAGTTCCGCCATTTCCGCGATGCCGCCCGCATTGTCCGTCACCGGACCGAAAGCGTCGAGCGCGACCACCATGCCCGCAAGCGCCAGCATGGTCGTCACCGCGATGGCGATACCGAACAGACCCGCAAGGTTGAAGGAAACCAGAATGCCGACAACGATGATGATCGCCGGCAGCGCCGTAGCCTCCATCGAGACCGCGAGGCCCTGGATGACGTTCGTGCCGTGACCCGTTACCGAGGCGGCGGCAATGCTCTTCACCGGACGAAAGTTCACGCCGGTGTAGTACTCCGTCACCCAGATGATGAGACCCGTCACCGCCAGACCGACAATGCCGCAGACATAAAGCGTCATGCCGGTAAAGTTGAAGACATCGAAGGAATAGGCCGTATTGAGTCCGACCACCCAGTCGGTGACGAAATAGAGCGCAATCAGCGACAACACCGCCGAGGCGATGAAGCCCTTGTAGAGCGCGCCCATGATGTTCTGGCTCTTGCCGAGGCGTACGAAGAACGTACCGATGATGGAGGTGACGATGCAGGCACCGCCAATAGCGAGCGGATAGGTCATCATCGCCGTTTCGGCGGCACCGTTGAAGAAGATCGAGGCCAGCACCATGGTCGCTACCACGGTCACGGCATAGGTCTCGAAAAGGTCCGCCGCCATGCCCGCGCAGTCGCCGACATTGTCGCCGACATTATCGGCGATGGTGGCCGGGTTACGGGGATCGTCTTCCGGGATACCGGCTTCCACCTTGCCGACGAGATCGCCGCCGACATCCGCACCCTTGGTGAAGATACCGCCGCCGAGACGGGCGAAGATGGAGATGAGCGAGGCGCCGAAGCCGAGCGCCACCATGGCATCGATCACTTCACGATCGCCGGGGTTCAATCCAAAACCGAAAGTGAGCACTGTGAAATAGACCGACACGGCCAGCAGCGCGAGACCGGCAACGAGCATGCCCGTCACCGCACCGGAGCGGAAAGCGATCGAAAGGCCGGCTGCAAGGCTCGTCGCGGACGCCTGCGTCGTGCGCACATTGGCACGCACCGACACCAGCATGCCGATATAGCCCGCAAGACCCGACAGCGTGGCGCCGACAAGGAAACCGATGCCGACACGAATGCCGAGAAGATAGGAAACGATGATGAAGATGACGGCGCCCACGATGGCAATCGTCGTGTACTGACGATTGAGATAGGCGGCAGCGCCTTCCTGGATCGCACTCGCAATTTCTTGCATGCGCTCATTGCCCGCGTCCGCTGCCAGCACGGAGCGTATCGCCCACATGCCATAGAGGATCGCGAGCACGCCGCAAGCAATGATAGCCCACATTGTGCTCATTCTCTCTGTCCTTAATTTTTATGAAGGTCAGGTCGGTCGTTACGCACGCAACAAACACAAGACGAGAGAAATTCCCCAAATCCTCCCTGAGAATCCCCTCTACCTCCCCGGCCATACTCTTAAGCGGGAAAAACGATGCCAAATGCTCAAGATGAAAGCAACCGGACCGATGCACTCATTTTATAAAGGGGTCCGCAAGCGCCCGCAGGGCCATGAAGACGCTCAGAAATGGCGGAAACCCGCATGGGGAACGGCGATGGGCTCGCCCTCCGCATCGACGAGCCGAACCAGCGTTTCGGGCGTACGATTCGCCCGTTCCTCAAGGTGACCGATAAGAGCGACCGGCACCCCTGCCCCAGCGGCAGCTTCAAGAAACGCCTCTTCCGCTTCGGCGGACACGGCAAGGAGCAGTTCGTAATCGTCGCCGCCGGTGAGAAGCGAGGCGAATGTGACATCGCTCTCGGCCAGAAGCATGGCCGCCGCCGCGGGCGAAAGAGGAACGTCCGCCGCCCGGATGGTGGCGGCAAGGCCGGAGGCTTCGCACATATGCGTCAGATCCGATACGAGCCCGTCCGACACATCGAGCGCGGCATAAACGATGCCGGAAAGCGCGGGCCCGAGCGTCACGCGCGGTTGCGGCAGGCGGTACCGGTCGGCCAGAAAGGCGCGGTCCGCATCCGAACCTGAATGCAGCTGCTCCCGCAACACGGCAAGGCCGAGCGACGCATCGCCGATGGTGCCGGTCACATAGACCCTATCGCCCGCCTGCGCCCCGCCGCGCGGCAGCATGGCGCCCTCTTCCACCTCGCCGATGGCGGTGAGCGAGAGCGTCAGCGGACCCGGCGTCGATACGGTGTCGCCGCCCCAGAGCGAGATACCGAACGCGGCCTGATCCTCGGCAAGTCCGGCCGCAAAGCCTTCCAGCCACGACATGGAACATGTCTCGGGAAGCGCCGTGACGAGCAGATAGCCGCGCGGGCGCGCACCCTTGGCGGCAAGATCGGAGAGGTTCACGCGAAGAAGTTTCCGGGCAATCGTGTCGGGCGGATCTGAAGGGAGGAAATGGACGCCCTCCACCATCGCATCGACGGTCAGGACCGTCTCCTTGCCCGGAGCAGCCCGGTAAAGCGCGGCATCGTCCGTGAGACCGAAAGCACCGGCGGCCTCGCGCGCAAGCGGCGCGAACAGCTCGGCGATCAGCTCGAACTCGCCGGGGCGGGGCCTGTCTGCCTTCCCGCCCGCCATGCTCAGGCCTTCCTGCCGCCCGCGCCCTTCCCTGCGTCGGGAGAGCGGATTTCCTTCGCCATCCGGTCGAGCACGGCATTCACGACGCCCGGCTCGTCGCCTTCGAAAAAGGCGTGAGCGATATCGACATATTCGTTGATGACGACCTTCACCGGCACGTCCTTGCAGCGGCGCAGCTCATAGGCGCCCGCGCGCAGGATGGCCCGAAGCGTGGAATCGACGCGCGCCAGCGCCCAGCCCCGGGCAAGCGAATGGTTCACATGGGTGTCGATGTCGCGCTGCTCACGCAGCACGCCGCGCACGAGATCCTCGAAATGAGCGGCATCGCCCGCCACGATCTCCTCGTCCTCGATGTTCTCGCCCAGACGGAAGGTCTTGAACTCGGCAATGACCTCCTCCATCGGCGTTCCCGCCACATCCATCTGGTAAAGGGCCTGCACGGCCCCCAGCCGCGCGGCGCTGCGGGCGCGCGGATCGGTTTTCCGGTTATCGGCGTGTTCGGCGTTACTCGTCACTTGGCGCTGTCGCTTTCAAAGAACGGTCAGAACGGGGCTCAGGCCCCGAGCTGTTTTTTCAGGTCGATCATGTCGAGGCAAGCCTTTGCCGCGCCGCCGCCCTTGTTCTTGGCGGAAACGTTGGCGCGGGCCCATGCCTGCTCCTCGTTTTCCACTGTCTGGATGCCGTTGCCAAGAGCCAAGGCGCGATCGACGGTCAAATTCATGAGCGCGCGGGCGGATTCATTGGAAACGATCTCGTAATGCGTCGTTTCACCGCGGATCACGCAGCCCAGAACGACATAGCCGTCAAACCGGGCCGAGGGGCCGCCATGGGTCATGCCTTCCAGCGCGAATTTGACCGCCGCGGGCGTTTCCAGCACGCCCGGCACGCTCACGCGCTGATAGGTGGCGCCGCGCGCCTCGATTTCGGCAATGGCGCCACGGGCCAGCTCGTCGGCCAGATCCTCGTAGAAACGCGCCTCGACAATGAGGATATGGGGGTTGTTGTCGCTCATTCCGCCTTTTCCTTGACCGATTTCGCCTTCGCGCCACCCGCCGAGACGGAACGCTGGCCGGTGATCCGGAGCCCGTAGCCTTCAAGGCCCACCAGGCTGCGATCCGTATCGGAGAGAAGCTCCATTTCGTGAATGCCGAGATCGAGCAGGATCTGCGCGCCGACGCCATATTCGCGCAGGCGGCGCGGCATGCCCTGATCTTCGCTCTCCCCCTCACCCTTGTGGAGCAGCCGGTCGGAGATGACGGTGGAGGTCGTGTCGCGGATGAGCACGACCACGCCGCGCCCCTCCTCGCCGATGATCCGCATACTGTCTTTCAGCACCGACGACCGCGGGCCCGACGCGCCCAGCACGTCGTCGAAAATATTGACGGCGTGAACGCGCACCAGCACGGGCTCCGGCGTAGAGATATCGCCCTTCACCAGCGCGATATGCTCGGCATATTCGACCGTGTTCTGATAGACCATCATCTTGAAGTCGCCGCCGAACTCGCTCGTCAGCTCGCTCTCGATGGCGCGGCGGATGAAATTGTCGTAGCGGCGGCGATAAGCGATGAGATCGGCGATGGTCGCGATCTTGAGGCCGTGAAGCTGCGCGAAATTCACCAGATCCGGCAAACGTGCCATGGTGCCGTCATCATTCATGATTTCGCAGATGACGCCGCCGGGATAAAGACCGGCAAGCCTTGCGATATCGACGGCGGCTTCGGTATGGCCCGCGCGCACCAGCACACCGCCGTCCTTTGCGACGAGCGGAAACACATGGCCGGGCGACACGATGTCCTGCGCGCTCTTGGTCGGGTCGATGGCGACCGACACGGTATGCGCGCGGTCATGCGCGGAGATACCGGTGGAGATGCCCTCGCGCGCCTCGATGGAGACGGTAAAGGCGGTCTGATGGCGCGACTGGTTGTGGCTCGACATGAGCTGCAGGTTCAGCTCCTTGGCCCGGTCCGCATTCAGCGACAGGCAGATGAGCCCGCGGCCGTATTTCGCCATGAAGTTGACCGCTTCCGGCGTGCACATTTGCGCCGGGATGACGAGATCGCCCTCATTCTCGCGATCCTCCGCATCGACCAGCACGAACATCTTGCCGTTGCGCGCGTCTTCGATGACTTCTTCTATGGGCGACAGAAATTCCTTGTACACGGGGCCTTAGTCCTTCTCAGCCAGGCGCGCGACATAGCGGGCCAGCATATCAATTTCAAGATTAATCGCATCGCCCTCGCGGGCGCCGCCCCAGGTGGTGACGTCCTGGGTATGTGGAATGATGTTCACGCCGAAATGGCAGCTGCCGTCGGGCCGGTCCTCGACCTCGTTCACGGTGAGCGAAGTACCGTTGATGGTGATGGAACCTTTGGAGGCGATGTAGCGGGCGAGACTTGCGGGGGCCTCGAAGGTGAAACGCTTCGAGTCGCCATCGGGCCGGATGGACACGATACGCCCCACCCCGTCCACATGGCCCGAGACGACATGACCGCCCAGCTCGTCGCCGGCCTTGAGTGCGCGTTCCAGATTGATCCGCGTACCCTCTTTCCAGCCGCCCAGCACGGTGCAGTCGAGCGTCTCGGCGGAGGCATCGACGGCAAACCATTTGCCGATTTCATCGTCGCCCTTGTCCACCACGGTGAGGCAGCAGCCCGAACAGGCGATGGAGGCGCCCATATCGATGCCCGCTGGATCGTAATGGGTGGCGATGACGAAACGCGTGTCGCCACGCTTCTCGATGGCGCGCACGGTGCCTATGTCCGTCACGATACCGGTGAACATGATCGATCAGCTCCGATAGACGTAGCTCGACAGCGTGTCCGCGCCGAGCTGCATACTGTGAGTGTGAAGAAAACCCGGCGCATCGCCGACACGCCCGATACCGAGCGAGGCGATGGCGGGATAGCCGTCGCCGCCCAGCAGTGTCGGCGCGCGGAACCATTCGAGCCGGTCCACCAGACGCGCCTGAACGAGCGAAGAGGCAAGTCGCGCCCCACCCTCGACCAGCACGCGGGTCAATCCGCGTTCGGCAAGCAGTTCCATTGCCACGCGCATATCCATGGCGCCGGTCTTGTCGGGCGCGACATCGACAAGCTCCACGCCGCATCCCTCAAACGCCTTGCGACGCTCCGTATCGCCGCCCGGATGGGTAAGGATGACGAGCGGTACATCCTTCGCCGTGCTGACGAGCCTGGAGGTGAGCGGCAGGCGCAACCGCCCGTCCGCGACGATGCGCATGGGATGACGGTCGGACATGCCCGGCAGGCGGCAGGTAAGTTCGGGATCGTCGACGATGGCGGTGGCGCTGCCGACCATGATGGCGTCATGCGTGGCGCGCAGCAGATGGCCGCGCGCACGCGCCGCCTCGCCCGTGATCCACTGGCTGTGGCCGCTATGGGTCGCGGTGCGCCCGTCCAGCGTGCTGGCGATCTTGAGCGTCACCAGCGGGCGGTTGTCGCTGATCCTGAGGAAAAAACCTTCATTGAGCAGATGCGCCTCGAGCGCGCAGACATTGTCCTCGACCTCGATGCCCGCCTTCTCCAGAAGCGCGAACCCCCGTCCGCCCACACGCGGATCGGGATCGGTAATAGCGACGACAACGCGGGAAATACCCGCCTCGATCAGCGCCTGGGCGCAGGGCGGCGTTTGTCCGTGATGAGCGCAGGGTTCGAGCGATACATAGGCCGTCGCGCCACGGGCCGCTTCGCCCGCGCGGGAAAGCGCCTCCGTCTCCGCATGGGGACGGCCGCCGGGTTGCGTCCAGCCGCGCCCGACGATGCGCGGACCGTCTTCTTCCTCACGGACGATAATGCAGCCGACAGCCGGGTTCGGCGCCACGCGGCCGAGCCCGCGCGCCGCCAGCGCCAGCGCCATTTTCATGAAATCCGCGTCGTAGGGCCGGACCATGCTCTTCTCCTGCGGGCTCTTCAGACAAGACCGGGCCCGGCAGTGAGAACGCTAGTCCCGATCTTCGTCCACGTCCGATTCCGGGCCGCTCAACTCGCCCAGAAACTCTTCGAAATCCTTGACTTCGCGGAAGTTTCTGTAAACCGAGGCGAAGCGTACATAGGCCACGGCATCGAGTGAGCTGAGGCCTTCCATCACGAGCGTTCCGACCATTTTGGAAGGAATCTCGCTCTCGCCCATGCTCTCAAGCCGCCGGACGATGCCCGACACCATACGCTCGATGCGTTCCTGCTCAACCGGGCGTTTGCGCACGGCAATTTGCACGGAACGCATAAGCTTGTCCCGATCGAAGGGCACGCGGCGGCCATTGCTCTTCACAATGGTCAGTTCGCGAAGCTGGACCCGTTCAAAGGTCGTGAACCGCCCGCCACAGGCCGGGCAGAAGCGGCGGCGCCGGATCGCCGTGTTGTCCTCGGTGGGACGCGAGTCCTTCACCTGGGTGTCTTCGTTTCCGCAATATGGACAACGCATGCGATGCCGCCCCCGCCTTTCCATCGGCCGTCAGACCGATATGTGCCCCTCAGAAAAAGATCGGTCCAAGTCTACTTCGGACCGCCATAAATCGGAAACCGCTTGCACAGCTCCAGAACGTCCGCGCCGACCTTTTGTTCGACATCGGCGTTCTTTTCAGCGCCATTGGCGGCAAGACCGTTCAGCACGTCGACGATCATGCGGCCGACTTCCTGGAACTCCGTCACGCCGAAACCGCGCGTCGTGCCCGCGGGCGTCCCCAGACGCACACCGGAAGTAACGGTCGGCTTTTCCGGATCGAAGGGAATGCCGTTCTTGTTGCAGGTGATGCGCGCTTCCTCGAGCGCCTTCTCCGCAATATTGCCGGTCAGCGATTTCGGACGCAGATCGACCAGCACCACATGCGTATCGGATCCGCCAGAAACGATGTCGAGACCGCCATCGACCAGCGTCGCCGCCAGGGCGCGCGCATTGTCGACCACGTTCTGCGCATAGACCTTGAAGTCGGGACGCAGCGCTTCGCCGAACGCAACCGCCTTGCCCGCGATCACATGCATGAGCGGCCCGCCCTGAATGCCGGGGAAGATCGCCGAATTGATCTTCTTGCCGAGATCCGGGTTGTTGGACAGGATCATGCCGCCGCGCGGACCGCGCAGCGTCTTATGCGTCGTGGTGGTGACGACATCGGCATGCGGCAGCGGGCTGGGATGCGCGCCACCGGCCACGAGACCGGCGAAATGCGCCATGTCGACCATGAAATAGGCACCGACCTTGTCGGCGATCTCACGGAACGCCTTGAAGTCGATCTGACGCGGATAGGCCGAGCCGCCCGCGATGATCAGCTTGGGCTTGTGTTCCATGGCGAGGCTCTCGACCTCGTCCATGTCGATGCGGTGGTCCTGCTGGCGCACGCCATACTGGACCGCATTGAACCATTTGCCCGACTGGTTGGGCGCTGCGCCATGCGTCAGGTGACCGCCGGCGGCAAGGCTCATACCCAGGATCGTATCGCCGGGCTGCAGCAGCGCCTGGAAGACGCCCTGGTTGGCCTGCGAGCCGGAATTGGGCTGCACGTTCACATAGGCGCAGTCGAACAGACGCTTGGCGCGCTCAATCGCCAGGTTCTCGGCAATATCGACGAACTCGCAACCGCCGTAATAGCGCCGGCCCGGATAGCCTTCCGCATATTTGTTCGTCAGCACCGACCCCTGCGCGTCGAGCACGGCACGGGACACGATGTTCTCGGAAGCAATGAGCTCGATCTGCGTTTGCTGGCGCCCAAGCTCCTGCTCGATCGCCTTCATGATTTCGGGATCGCTCTCCGCGAGGCTCGCGGAAAAGAAACCGGCGGACTGACCAGCGCCGGTCGCAGCTTTGCTTAGAGACATAAAACTACCTTTTTCAGTTCATATTGGCCGCTGGCGCGTCACGCGCCCTGCGGGGACCGGCCGTTCGAACCTCACGCCGCGGAGCCCTTTGACGCATTCATCAAAGCGCAGGAATTCCAGCGCTCGCGCATTGGGTTTGCCGCTTATCTGTCGCCCACGGTTCGGGCGGACCGAGGGGGGACCAGCCGGTGCGCGCGTCATACCATATATGGCTGTTTGAGAGCAATTGACCACCATGTGACAAGCGCCGGGACACGAATGCAGGCCGCGGATGTCTCACTGGGAGACATGTGTTTTTATCGAAAACAGATTCCGCATGAATATATCCGCGCCAACGCGCCGCGAAAATGCGGAGTGCCGACTACCTTTCATGGAGCAATAGTCGTTTCATTAAATAGCCCCCACTAATATTTACAGATTTCATGTTTTCCTGCCCCAACTGCTTAAGCGACACCAGGATGCCAGTAACTCACACCACATTTGTTGATGTTTTCGTAAGCAGAAGCGGGTTAATTGCTTGCAGCGCTCTGTTGTATCGCGCTAGAAGATGATCGTTATTGACGCTGAGGGATTCTCAGCGAGCCGATCTTACGAAAATTAAAGGTAAATTCTCAGGATGGACCAGAACACTACCGGCGACGAAGTCCAGAGCAGCGACTATCTTGGCCTCGCTGTGGAGATCGTTTCTGCCTATGTAAGTAATAATGCGATGTCTTCGGCCGACCTGCCGGCAATGATCCGTACGGTTCACACGACCCTGGTCGATCTCGGCAAGGGAACGGATTCAAGCGAACCCGACCTGACGCCCGCCGTACCGGTGAAGAAGTCGGTGACGCCCGATTACATCATCTGCCTCGAAGACGGCAAGAAACTGAAAATGCTGAAGCGCTACCTGCGCTCGCAATACGGCATGACGCCGGAAGAGTATCGTGCGCGCTGGGGCCTGCCGCATGACTATCCGATGGTCGCGCCGAACTACGCCGCGCAGCGCTCCAAGCTTGCCAAGCAGATCGGGCTCGGCCGTGCAGGCACCGCCCCTGCCCGCGGTCGCCGCAAGAAGTAAGCTCCGATCGGTCAGACGATGATGCCGCCCCCCGATCCTTCTTCAGGATTTCGGGGGGTTGGTTTTTCCGGCGTCCGCTCTTCGCCTTCCTCGATCCGCTTGAGACGATAGAGAAGCTTGCCCCGCGCCACGCGCTCCAGCTCGCGCTGCGGCGCCGTCGTCGGCCCGACCACCGACACCTCGACACCTGTCGCCACATCGACGGCCGTCACCTTGACGCTGCCGCCCAGCGGTGTGAATTCGAAAATGATTTCCCCGCCGGCGCCCGCCGGCATCCCGGGGCGGCTCGCGCCGCCCTTTTCGGGATCGTCAGGCGGCACGCCTGATGTTCCGGCGCGTCCACACCTTGTCGAGTGCGGAAACGAGTTCGCGCATCATCTCGTCGGTATGCACCGGCAAGGGCGTGAAGCGCAGCCGCTCCGTGCCGCGCGGCACGGTGGGATAGTTGATCGGCTGCACATAGATGTCGAAATCCATCAGCAGCTCGTCGGAAACGGCCTTGCAGACGACAGGGTCGCCCACCATCAGCGGCACGATATGGCTTTCGCACATCATCACCGGCAGACCGGCCTCCGCCATCATGGAACGCAGCGTATGCGCCCGCTCCTGATGAAGTTCGCGCTCCGCATTGCTGCTCTTCAGATGACGCACCGAAGCCAGCACGCCCGCCGCCAGCACCGGCGCGAGCGAGGTGGAGAAAATGAAGCCCGGCGCATAGGAGCGCACGACATCGACCAACGTGGAAGACGCCGCGATATAGCCGCCCATCACGCCGAAGCCCTTGGCCAGCGTACCTTCGATGATGTCGACCTTGTCGAGCACATCGTCGCGTTCCGCGATGCCGCCGCCGCGCGGCCCGTAAAGGCCGACCGCATGCACCTCGTCCAGATAGGTCAGCGCATTGTAGCGATGCGCCAGATCGCAGATCTCGCCGATGGGCGCGATATCGCCATCCATCGAATAGACGCTTTCGAAAGCGACGATCTTGGGCTGGTCGGGGTCGATCTCGCGCAGCAGCTCTTCCAGATGCTGAAGATCGTTATGGCGCCAGACGCGCTTGGGCCCGCCGCCGCGGCGAATGCCTTCGATCATCGAGGCGTGGTTCATCTCGTCGGAGATCATCACGCAGTCGCCGAGAATACGCGCCAGCGTGGACAGCGTCGCATCGTTCGCGGCATAGCCCGAGGTGAAGAGCAGCGCCGATTCCTTCTGGTGAAGATCGGCAAGCTCATGCTCCAGCTCGACATGGTAATGCGTGGTACCGGAAATGTTGCGCGTACCGCCGGAGCCCGCGCCGACCTCGTCTACCGCCTGTTTCATGGCCGCGACCACCTTGGGGTGCTGGCCCATGCTCAGATAGTCGTTGGAGCACCAGACGGTGATCTGTTTCGTGCCTTCGGGCGTGTGATAGGTCGCACGCGGAAAATTGCCGCGATGACGCACGATGTCGGTGAAGACTCGGTATCGCCCTTCGTCCTTCACCGCCTGAAGCGCGTCCGTCAGTTTCTTGTCGTAATCCATCGCCCCTATCCTGCCTTTCCCCGGCCCATGCCGGGAGCCTCTCTTCGAGAAGGCACGCAACTCTCACGCGACGCCGGTCCAATGCGATACCGGTCAATGCCGCCCCGTCAACGGGTGATCCGCAAATTAACCCTTTGAAAATAAGGGGCCACACGCGAATTGTCGCATTATTTTCTTAGCATCGATGGGAGATCAGGACGAGCCCCAAAGCCCTCGCTCCTGCAGAACCGATTTCAGGATTTTCGGCTCATCGGTCATCAGCCCGTCCACCCCGATGTCGATCAGACGGCGCATTTCGTCCGGATCGTCGATGGTCCAGACATGAACCTGCATCCCCAGCTCATGGGCGCGCTTGACGAGCTGCCGGTCGGCGATGGGGATGCCGTGCTGGCTGACGGGCAATTGGGCGCATCCGGCCTCAAACCCGCCCCAGAGGACGCCCAGCGGACCGCTCCAGCTCGAAAAACGCAGGCGCGCCGTCCCCAGCGGACCGGTACCGGTACACAGATCCGGCCCCAGCGCCTCGCGGATGGCGGCGGTTCGCTTGTCTGAAAAGGAATTCACACAGACGCGCTCGATGGCGCCCTGCTCGCGCAGAACGCGGATCAGCGGCTCCACCGCATTGTTGAGCTTCGGGTCGATATTGATCCTGAGATCGGGCCAGGCGGTGAGCATGTCGGCAAAGAGCGGGATCGGCTCCTCGCCCGCGACCCGCGCCAGCTTCACCTCGTCATAATCCATCTCGCGGATGAGGCCCGAGCGGTCCGTCACCCGGTCGAGCCGGTCGTCGTGAAAGGCAAGCAGCACACCGTCCCGCGTCGCATGAACATCGGTTTCGATATAGCGATAGCCGAGATCCACCGCACCCTGAAAGGCGGGCATGGTGTTTTCCGGCCAGGCGCTCGCGCCGCCGCGATGCGCGAAAGCAAGAAGGCCGTCGAATTCGAGATAGGGAAATCGGGAGGGGCGTGTCACCTGAATTTCGTCCTTTCCTCAGGACTCTTCCTGTTCCCGTCATTGCGAGGAGGCGCAGCCGACGAAGCAATCCAGCGCCGAGCCAACCGCTTCTGGATTGCCGCGCGCCCTGAAGGGCGCTCGCAATGACGATCCCTTTGAAATCGATGACAACCGCATCAGATCGCCGCTCAGTACTGCGCGTTCGCAGTGCTGTAGAGGCTGTCGCGATTATAAATGTCCGGGCGGAAATTGACCATGCCGTCGCCATCCACCCAGGCGGTGATGTATTTCAGGTGGATCGGCACAGCCTGTTTCAGGCTGACGGCCTGGAGATAGCCCTTGGCAATGGTGGCGTCGATGCGCCCCCGGTTCCAGCCGTCCTTGCCTTCGAGAAGCCATGAGGCGAGCGTGCGCACTTCCTTCACACGCACACATCCGGAAGAGAAGCTGCGCGAGCTGAGCTGAAAGAGATAGCGCGTCGGCGTGTCGTGCAGATAGACCGCATGCTGATTGGGGAAGTCGATCTTCACCCGTCCCAGCGCATTCCACTTGCCCGGATCCTGCCGCAGGTAATAGCGGTTGAAGGTGTCCGCCGACCAGTTGACCGAATAGGGATTGATCTCGCGCGCGGTCGCGCCCCACCCCGCCATCAGCTTGAAGCCGGCGCGCTTCAGATAGCCCGGATCGGCCTTGATCTTGGAGAGCTTGTCCTTGACTGCGATGGATTTCGGCACGAACCAGTAGGGGTTCAGAATGACCGAGCTGATGGCGCTCGACAGTTCCGGCGTCTGCCGGTCCCGCTTGCCGACGACGACACGCTGGCGGAACTCGACGCGGTTATCGGCAACCGCCTCCACTTCCTGCGCGGCGATGTTCACGAAGACATAGCGTTTGCTGCCCGCCACCTTGGCGACCATCTCCACGAGCCGGGAGCGGTTCTGGCGAAGCTGGGCAATACGCCGCGATACCGGCACATTCATCATTTCAAGCGTGCGCGGACCGACCACCCCGTCGGGCTTCAACCCGTTGCGGCGCTGAAAGCGCTTCACCGCGGCATCGACCTGCGGCGTGAAAAGAAAGGGATCGGCCTTGGAGGCCGTCATGTCGCCGCCCGCCACCAGCCGCTCGCGCAGCAGCGCGACGCGCCGATCGGTGACGCCGAGTTCGAGCTTCTCGCCCTGCGGGATGCGGGGCCAGCCGCCCCAGCTCTTGATTTTCTCGTAAAGCGCAATCGCGCGGTCCATGCGCTGGACGGCGTTGCTGCCAAGCGTCGGCGCCACGCTCTGGGCGACCGGCACCTCGTCGATCTCGTCGGCCGCCGCCGCGGCGCTGCCGGGCGCATCCGCCGTGGACATCCCCGCATCGTCCACCGCCGGGGCATCCCAGGGATCGACCCAGGCATCGGCAGAGCCGTCGAGCCCTTGCGCCCGCGCGCCCACCGAAACGGCGGCGACGAAACAAAGCGCGAAGAGCGCCGTCGTAACGGCCCTGAACGGCATATATGAGAAAAAACGAACCACCGACCTGCTCTTTCCAGCCCCGCGCGCTTAAAGGCGCGCCCCCGGCATGTTTACCATTTTGGGACAGGGAGCGCGATTATTCATAACCCGCCGCGCCCGACATGGCCGAAAAAGGCACCAGGTGTTGCAGATGGGTGCATCGGGGGGCGACACATGTCCTCCCCATGCAACCCTCATGCAAGCGGCACCTCAGAGGCGATAGCGGATCTGGTCGGTCCAGAAGCGTTCAAGCTTGAAAAGCGTCTGGTTGAGCTGACGCAGCTCTTCCACCGAGACGTCGCCCACTTCGGCGATCTGGCCGCAATGCTTGTCGTAAAGCTGGTCGATCACCGCGCAAATCTCGCGGCCCTTGTCCGTCAGGCGCACACGCACCGAACGGCGGTCCACATTGGAGCGCTGGTGATTGATATAGCCCGTCTCCACAAGCTTCTTCAGGTTGTAGGAGACATTGGAGCCCAGATAATGGCCGCGCGTCTTCAATTCGCCCGCCGTCATTTCCGAATCGCCGATGTTGAAGAGCAGCAACGCCTGGACGGAGTTGATTTCGGAGCAATCCTGGCGCTCCAGCTCATCCTTGATCACATCGAGGAGGCGGCGGTGCAGACGCTCGACATAGGTCAGAGCTTCCAGATAGGTCGTTTTCGACGCTTCGTCATTCTGATTGGCGTCTTCACCGTCGCGGATAACCGGGTTCGGCTTCATTTGTGTGGCACCCATGAATTCGGCCTAAGCAAGCTGTTACACATGGCCCAAGCTAGCTGTTACACATCCGGGTCTTCTGACCCGACTCGCCGAAAAACATAGCTGCGCGGTACTAATGATGGCTTAAAGCCTGTTCATTTCCGTGCGAATTTGAGCCAATTGCAGGCTTATTTACCCAATTTTCCCTGAATGAGCCGGATGATCCCCGAAAAATCGAGGGAGTCCGCGCCTGCCGCCTCCATCAGCGTATAGAGCTGCTCCGCCGCGCCGCCGAGCGGGGTCGCCGCCCTGACGCCCGTCGCGGCCTCCTGCGCAAGGCGGAGATCCTTGAGCATCATGCCGGCGGAAAAGCCCGGCTGGTAATTGCGGTTGGAGGGCGCCGCCGGCACCGGCCCCGGCACGGGGCAATAGGAGGTCATGGACCAGCACTGGCCCGAGGCGGTGGAGGAAATGTCGAAGAGCGTCTGCGCATCGAGACCCAGCTTCTCGCCGAGATTGAAGGCTTCGCAAACGCCGATCATGGAAATGCCAAGGATCATGTTGTTGCAGACCTTGGCGACCTGACCGTTCCCCGCCTGCCCCGCATGGAAGATATTCTTGCCCATGACGTCGAGCACGGGCTTTGCCTTCTCGAAGGCCAATGCCTCGCCGCCGACCATGAAGGTGAGCGTGCCGGCCTCCGCGCCGCCGACGCCGCCCGACACCGGCGCATCGACCATCAGCATGCCCGCCTCTTCTGCCGCGGCAATCACCTCGCGTGCCGAGGGCACGTCGATGGTGGAGCTGTCGATGAAGAGCGTGCCTTTCCCGGCGGCGGCAAGCAGGCCGTCTTCGCCCAGATAGACCGATTTCACATGCGCGCCCGCGGGCAGCATGGTGACGACGAACTCCGAGCCCTTCACCACATCGGCAGCGGTCGACGCCGCGCTTGCGCCCGCCTCGACAAGCTTTGCGACAGCATCCTTCGACAGGTCGAAGACGGTGAGCTTGTGTCCCGCCTTGACGAGGTTGAGCGCCATGGGGCCGCCCATATTGCCGAGACCGATAAATCCGATTGCCGCCATTGTCGTCTCCTCCTGCCTGAACTTTTAGGGGCCCTTGTTGCGCCGGGCCTTAGAGCAACGCTTCCTTGCCGTCGCCCGAGAAATAAGTGTCGATTTCATCGGGCGTCACATCGGCAAGCGTCGCCGGTTTCCATTGCGGCGCGCCGTCCTTGTCGAGAATGGTCGCGCGCACGCCTTCGTAAAAATCATGCCCCGCAAAGAAGGACTGGGTAAGACGATATTCCAGCGCCATGGCCGCCTCGAAATCGAGATCGCGCCCTTCGCGGATCTGGCGGCAGGCGACCAGCGTGCTGAGCGGCGATTTGCCTTCGATGGTGTCTGCGGTTTTCACGGCCCATTCATCGCCTGCGTTTCGCAAGGACGCGACGATTTCCGTTACCGACGGCGCGACGAAATGCCGGTCGATAGCCTCATGCAAATCGGCGAGCGGCGCGGTTTCCGTATCCACTTCGACTTCCTGAAGCGCCTCGCGCAAATTCGTGCCGCCGCACAGCCGGTCTTTCAGCGTCTCCAGCGAGGCGGACGGCACATAGGTGTCCGCAATGCCCGCATAGATCGCATCTGCCGCCTTGAGGCGCGCGCCGGTCAGCCCGAGATAAAGGCCGGTTTCGCCCGGGCAGCGCGGCAGGAAATAGGTGCCGCCGACATCCGGGAAAAGGCCGATGCCCGTCTCCGGCATGGCGAAGGTGAGACGCTCGGTCGCGATCCGCATCGATCCGTGAACGGACAGACCGACGCCGCCGCCCATATTCACGCCGTCCATCAGCGCGACATAAGGCTTCGGGAAACGCTTGATGGCGATATTGAGGAGATATTCCTCTTTCCAGAAGTCGAGCGCCGTGCGGTCCTTCGCGCGGCCCCAGTCATGCAGCGCGCGAATATCGCCGCCCGCGCAAAAGCCCTTCTCGCCCGCGCCCTCGATGATGACGAGCTGGATGCTGTCATCCTTTGCCCATGCATCGAGCTGGGGATGAATGAGCCGCACCATGCCGAGCGTCAGCGCATTGAGCGCCTTGGGACGGTTCAGCGTGATGATGCCCGCCACGCCGCGCTTTTCGAACAGGACTTCTTCGCTCTTGGGTGCTTCATCGGACATGAAGTGGTACTCGCTTACTCTTTGAACATTTCGCGCGCGATGATGACGCGCATGATCTCGTTCGTGCCTTCCAGAATCTGGTGCACGCGCGCATCGCGCAGATGACGCTCCAGCGGGAAGTCCTTGAGATAGCCGTAACCGCCATGAAGCTGGAGCGCGTCGTTAATGACGTTGAACCCGGCGTCGGTCGCAAAGCGCTTGGCCATTGCGGCAAATTTCGTCGCATCCGGCGTCTTGCGGTCCACCTTGTGCGCGGCCTGATAGATCATCAGCCGCGCGGCTTCGAGCTCGGTCGCCATATCGGCGAGCTTGAACTGAAGCGCCTGGAACTGGGCGAGCTGCTTGCCGAACTGCTGGCGCTCGGTCATGTAATTCTGCGCCTGCTTCAGCGCGGCGCGGGCGGTGCCGAGCGAACAGGCGCCGATATTCAGCCGTCCGCCATCGAGCCCCATCATGGCGAATTTGAAGCCTTCGCCTTCCTCGCCGATCCGGTTTTCGACCGGCACGCGGCAATCCTCGAAAATCACCTGCGCGGTCGGCTGGCTGTTCCAGCCCATCTTCTTTTCCGGCGCACCGAAGGAAAGGCCCGGCGTTCCGTTTTCCACCACGATGCAGGAAACACCGCCCGCGCCCTCGCCGCCCGTGCGCACCATGCAGACATAAATGTCGGAGGTGCCCGCCCCGGAGATAAACGCCTTCGAGCCGTTCAGCACATAATGGTCGCCATCGCGTACCGCCTTCGTCTTGAGCGAGGCCGCATCCGAGCCGCTGGAGGGCTCGGTCAGGCAATAGCTCGCAATGATCTCCATCGAGGTCAGGCGCGGCAGCCAGCGCTGGCGCTGCTCCTCGCTGCCGAAGGTGTCGATCATCCAGGACGCCATATTATGGATGGAGATGAAGGCCGCGGTGGAGGTGCAGCCCTCCGACAGCGCTTCGAAGATCAGCGCGGCATCGAGGCGGCTGAGCGCGGAGCCGCCGACATCCTCGCGCACATAGATACCGGCAAAGCCGAGTTCGGCGGCCTTGCGGATGACCGGCACGGGGAAAATCGCGTCGCGGTCCCAGTCTGCCGCATGCGGGGCAAGCTCGGATGCGGCGAAATTCTGCGCGACCTCCTGAAACGCCCTCTGATCTTCGCTGAGTTCGAATTCCATGGAATCTCCCCGAATGACGGCTTTCCCAGCGTAATTTCGATCTTCTCACCGGGTTTTCAGCGGTTTACTGGGCACCCCCGCCCCTGTCAACGCGGGCCCCCGCCCCATCTTAACGCTACCGCAGCGGCAGGCTGGAACATTTGCCAGAGGCCGGTCCAGGGGATAAGAGTTTTGCCCAAAAGAGGATCCTCCATGCCCACACCGAGCTTCCCCGCGACGCGGATGCGCCGCAACCGCCGTACCGACTGGTCCCGCCGCCTGGTCGCGGAGAACGCGCTGAGCGCGAACGACCTCATTTGGCCGCTTTTCCTCGTGGATGGCGAGAAAAAGCGTGAGGCGGTGCCCACCATGCCCGGCGTGGAACGGCTGAGCGTGGACCAGGCCGTGCGCGCGGCGGAGGAAGCCGTCAAACTCGGCATCCCGGTGCTCGCGCTCTTTCCCTATACGGCGTCGGAAGACCGCGACGAAACGGGCTCGCTCGCAACCGATCCTGAAAACCTCGTCTGCCGCGCCACCCGCGCCATCAAGAAGGCGTTTCCCGAAATCGGCATCCTCTGCGACGTGGCCCTCGACCCCTTCACCAGCCATGGCCATGACGGGCTTATCCGCGAGGAAACGATCCTCAATGACGAGACGGTGGAAGTGCTGGTGCGCCAGGCGCTCAATCAGGTGGAAGCGGGCTGCGATATCATCGCACCGTCGGACATGATGGACGGGCGCATTGCCGCGATCCGCACGGCGCTCGAAGCGACCGGCCGCCACGACACGCAGATCATGGCCTATGCGGCGAAATACGCCTCCGCCTTTTACGGGCCGTTCCGCGATGCGATCGGCTCCACTTCGGCGCTCAAGGGCGACAAGCGCACCTATCAGATGGATCCCGCCAATGGCGACGAGGCGATCCGCGAAGTCGCGCTCGACATTGCCGAGGGCGCCGACATGGTGATGGTGAAGCCGGGCATGCCCTATCTCGACATCGTTTCCCGCGTGAAGCGCGAATTCGGCATGCCGACCTTCGCCTATCAGGTGTCGGGCGAATACGCGATGATCGCCGGCGCCATCGAGCGCGGCTGGCTCGACCGGGACCGCGTGATCCTGGAAAGCCTGCTGGGCTTCAAGCGCGCGGGCGCCGACGGCGTGCTGACCTATTTCGCCCCGCATGCGGCAAAGCTGCTGAAGGGCTGACGCCTAGAAACCGTCAAAGCCTGCCAGTATGAGCGAGGCTTCGCCGTGAAGCGCGGATAGACCGCCCGCGCTTTCCAGCATCTCCGCCAACTGGTCGACCGCATGGGCGCGGTCGTCCCAGCTCGCCTTGTCGTCGAGCCGGGAAAACATCAGTTCGTAACGCCCGGGAAAATCGCGCGCGAAATCGAGATAGGCGCGCTTCTTTCGCGCCGCACCGCCGACCGCGTCCACATCTTCAAGCAGCATGTCGAGGCTTTCCACCGCGACCGCGCCGAGCAAGGCATCCAGATTGTTGAAATGACGGTAAGGCGCAGCCTCAGAAACGCCCGCCCGCCGCGCCGCTTCGCGAAGGGTCAGCGCATCGCGGCCGCGAATGTCCAGAAGCGTCGCCGCCGCATCCATCAGCGCCTGTCTGAGGTCGCCATGATGATAGGCGGTCTTCTGACCGCGCATCCGGGCCCGAGCCATCTGCGTTCCCCCTTTGTGCCCAACAACCCAAATGTTATCGATGTTAACATTGAAAGTAAACCTCAACGGGAGAACGCTCCGTGAACGGAACATGACATAATCGTTAAAACTCGAAATCGCTATGGGTGCCGTCGATGCGGACGATCGTATCGGTGACGAAACCATTGAAGCCGGTCTGCATACCGATGGAATAGGCTCCCATCAGACCGAACTCGATCCAGTCGCCTTCCTGAATATTGTCCGGCAAATGGAAAGGCAGCTTCAGCACATCGAGGCTGTCGCAGGTCGGTCCGAAAATCCGGAACGGCTGGAGATGACCGGCAAGCGGCTCTCCGCCCCCGCCTTTCTTGCGGCGGATGGCACGGACCGGCGGATCGAGATCGCCGTCTCGGATTTCAGACAGACAGCCGTAAATGCCGTCATTGATATAAAGATCGTTGCCCTTGCGCAGATGAACCTGCGTCAGCACCGAGCAGCCATTGGCGACCAGCGCACGGCCCGGCTCGCCCATCAGCGGCACGGTGATCCCGAGCCGGTCTTTCGTCTCCCTGACGACATCGAAATAGTCCTGCAGCGGCGGCACGTCCATCTTGTAGCGCGCCGGGAAGCCGCCACCCACATCGAGATATTCGAGCGGCACGCCCGCTTTCCCGGCGACATCCATGGCAAGCTCCATGGCGATGCGGAACGCATCCGGATCCAGACACTGGCTGCCGACATGGAAGGCCAGCGCGGTACGGCAGCCGCGCCGGTTGGCCTCCTTCAGCAGCGCCACCCCGTCATCCGGCGGCGCGCCGAATTTCGCGGAAAGATTATAGACCGCCCTGCCCTTGGGCGTGGAAAGACGGACCTCGATGGTGACGTCGGTGCCCGCATACTGGATCACCTTGTCGAGCTCATGCATGTCGTCTACGACGAAATCCTTGAGCCCGTAGACATCGACTGCGCTGTCCAGCGCGCCGCGCCCCTTTACCGGATGGTTGAAATAGCAATGCGCATCCGGGAACTGCTCCGTCACCCTGGCGATTTCGAAGATGGACGCCGTGTCGAAATGATCGATCCCGCCTTCCGACAAGGCGCGCAGCACATAATGATGCGGGTTGCACTTCACCGCATAGAGAACCGTGCCGGGGAACCCCTCGACAAAGGTCCGCGCCCGCTCGCGCAGGATATCGGGAAACACACAGAACACCGGATAGGACGGGTTCAGCCGGTCGATCACATCGTCGACGGATGCAAACCGCGTTTCGCGCGATTGCCTGCTGCGGACCTGCTGTTCGCTCATCGCCGTCTCCTGTTCTGCCTGTTATTAGGCAATTGACCTCAGTTCTTCTTGTTGAAGCTTTCAAGCCGCGCGATGAGGCTCGACGTATCCCAGCGATTGCCGCCCATGCTCTGCACTTCGCCGTAAAACTGATCGACAAGCGCCGTCACCGGCAGGCTCGACCCGTTGCGGCGCGCCTCCGCAAGACAAATGCCCAGATCCTTGCGCATCCAGTCCACGGCAAAGCCGTGATTGAACTCACCCTCTATCATGGTCTTGTAACGGTTCTCCATCTGCCAGCTCTGCGCCGCGCCCTTGGAGATGACCTCGATGACGGCTTCGGGATCGAGCCCCGCCGCCTTGGCGAAATGAATGCCTTCCGAAAGCCCTTCCACGAGACCCGCAATGCAGATCTGGTTGACCATCTTGGTGAGTTGGCCCGCGCCGGAACCGCCCAGCAGCTTCACGGAGCGCGCAAAGCAGTCGATGACGGGTTCGGCTTTCGCAAACGCGGCCTCGTCGCCGCCGCACATAACGGTGAGGACGCCGTTCTCCGCCCCCGCCTGCCCGCCGGAAATCGGCGCATCGATGAACGCGATGCCCCGCTCGGCTCCGGCGGCGTAAAGCTCGCGCGCGACCTCGGCAGACGCCGTGGTGTGATCGACAAAAACCGTCCCGCTTTCCATGCCGTGATAGGCGCCGTCCGGCCCGGTCACGACCTCGCGCAGATCGTCGTCATTGCCGACACAGGCAAACACGATCTCCGCGCCCGCCACGGCCTGCTTCGGCGTCGGCGCGGAGGCGCCGCCATATTCGGCGACCCATTTTTCGGCCTTGGCGGCGGTGCGGTTATAGACGGTGACCTCGTGGCCGGCCTTCTTGAGATGACCCGCCATGGGATAGCCCATGACACCGAGACCCAGAAACGCCACCTTCATCGCCATATCGTCACTCCATCTTCGATCCGCAAAGGAGTGGCATATGTATCAGGCGAAATCCGGGCCGTCCAAAAGGCGCGTGGCGCGCCTCAGCGGGACGTCATGATGATGCGGCCCTGGCCGGCGAGATCGCCGCTGCGGCAGATGAGCGAGGAGCGTGCCGAACAGGGCGCGTAATAGAGGCGCAGAAGGTCGCCATCCAGCGTCATGTCGAAGCAGTCCTCGGCGCCGTACTGGATCTCCGACGAGCTGAAGCAGAAGCGGTTATCCTCGATCCACCATTTGCCCGACCCTGATTTGTGCTTCTCGCTGGAATATTCCTTCAGATAATTCGTGGCGAGATACTGGGTCAGATCCACTTCCATGCTGCCGTCGGCATCGAGCTCCAGCGTCATGTTGATGAGCTTGTTGGAGCCCTGCCGCTCGATACGGCCCATTTCGAGCTTCAGCGTCTTGCCCATCATCTGCGAGCGAATCTGACCGCCGGTCAGCGCATTGCCCTTGCGGTTGAGGATGGTCTTCTTTGCATCGCCCCCGGCACCGCCGCCTTTGCCGCCCTCGACGCCATTGCCCGCGGAGGCCTGCGGCTCTTCCTGCGGTTGAGGCACGGGTTCGGGTTTCCGCTCCGGCTTGGGCAAGGGTTTGTCCGCCTTGCGCACCGCCTGTTCCGGCTTCGGCTTGGGCGGTTCCGGTTTCTTCACTTCCGGTTTCGGCTGCGGCTTCGCCGCCGCCTTGCGCGGACGCGGCGCGGCATAGCGGTCGTTCATCGAGCCCGCGGCAAGCTGGAAGGTCACGGAATCGCCGCCGCCCGGACCGGGCCCGCCGAAAATGCCGCCCGCCATGGTCAGCCAGAAGAAGAGCGCCAGATGCAGCAGCACCGCCGCGACCAGAAATCCGCGCAGGCGCGGCTGCGGCACGGCGGTCGCATTTTCGTCCCACGCCACGCTCATGAGCCGCGCTCCGTCAGCAACGTCACCTGCTGCACGCCGGCGCCGCGCAATCCTTCCATCAGCGTCAGCACGCTTTCAGCGGGCGCGGCCTGGTCGGCCTTGATGGACACGCGCGACTTGTCCTTGTCCTTCATGAAGTCCTTCAGCATGAAGCCCGCGAGCGACGGCTCCATCACCTGCTCGCCGACCCAGACGAAACCGTCCGCCTCCACGTATAGCGTGACCTTCTGCGGCGGGGCCGGATCGTCAATCGTCCCGCTCGGCAGGTTCACGCCCACTTCGCTGGTCTCGCCCAGCGTGCCCGCCAGCAGAAAGAAGATCAGCAGCAGGAACACGACATTGATGAGCGGGATCGTCGTCTCGAACTCCCGCCGCGGCGCGGGCGCGCCATCCTGTTCGTCGAATTCGATCATTTGCCCAGACGCTCCACCCTTGCCGTACCGACATTCGTCGCGCCCGCCTCACGCGCCGCTTCCACCGCGCGGACCAGTTGCTGCGTGCGCGAATCCCTTTCCGCCAGAATGGTCACCGTCATGTCGGTCCTCTCGCCGATCCTGGCGCGGACCGCGTCTGCCAGCCCAGCCGACGAAACCGGATCGCCGTCCACGCGCAGCGACCCGTCCCCCATCAGCCAGATCTCGACCACACGCGCATCCTCCGGCAGCTCCTTCTGGTCCGCCGCCGGGGTCACCACGGACAGCGCCTGCGTCTGCAGGAAGCTCGTGGTGAGCATGAAGAAGATCAGCAACTGAAAGACGACGTCGATCAGCGGCGTGAGGCTCATCATCCGCCGCCGCTTGACCGGTACGTCGAAGGCATCTGCCATGGCGCTTGCTCCGGCTATGTCCCGCTCAGTCCGCCGCCTTGGCGGGCCGGCTCATGGGACGGGCATGAAGCGCGGCGAGAATCCGGGCCGACGCATCGCGCATCGAAAGCCGGACCTGATCCACACGGCCCTCGAAGAGGTTGAGCGCCGTGATCGCCGGAAGCGCCACGATGAGGCCGACAGCGGTGGTCAGAAGCGCCTGCCAGATGCCGCCCGACAGCAATGCCGGATCGACCTTGGAGCCGGATTCCTCAAGCTGCTGGAACGCCTCGATCATGCCGATCACCGTGCCCAGCAGGCCGAGCAAGGGCGAGATATTGCCGATCACTTCAAGCCAGCGGAAATGACGCTGCAAGGCGCCCAGTTCGACGGCCCCGACACGGGAAACCTCCGCCGCGACATCCTCGTCGCGCAGGTCGCCACGCGCCTTGGCGCGAACGCCGGCCGCCATGGCCCGCGACAGCGGGGTCTTGTATTTGGAGAGGATCGCGAGAGCCCCTTCCGGGTCGCCCGCCTCGACCTTGTCCACGGCCGGATCGACGAAATTGCGCCGCTTCAGATCCGAGCGCCAGAACTGCCAGAGCTTCAGCAGAATGACCGCGGCTGAAATAACCGACAGCACGATAAGGATGACGACGATGACGCCGCCCTTGTCCACCAGAGACGACAGGCTGTACCAGGGATCTGCGCCCCCTGCGGCAAGCGCATTGGCCGCACCGTGAATGGTCCCCGCCGCCTGATCGGCCCCCGTGGCCGCAGCATCCGCACCACTATTGGCAGCCACCGTCGCGTCGGCAGCCGTCTGAGCAGCATCCGGCATCTGTACTCCTCCCTCATCCCTCCGGTCCCATCCCCCCGGCAGATTCTATGATGAACCCGCCATTTTGTCATTTCGGTGACCGGCTTTTAGTAATTAATCTTTACGAAATCATCGTTGACCGCTCCGGTCAAGCGCCACATTGTGGTTATGCGTCAAAATAAATTTACGCGCGATCGGTCTGCCTCCGGACCGCCGGTTACGCCATATTCGAAGAATGAAATAAGAGGGTAACCCAATGGCAGAAACCAAAGGGGACCGCGTAAAAACGGCGGTACCGGACGACACTGCCGATGAAATGTCCTCCACCTATTTCGCCCAATTGCTGACCGCCGTGGGCGAGGAACTGGCAACGCGCTACGACGACGCAACCGGCCTGAACCGGAACCAGAACCGCATCCTGATCGCGCTCGTGGAGGAAGACGGCCTGACGCAGACCGAACTCGCAAACCTGCTCGCCATGCACAAAGTGTCGGTGGGCCTTCACATTGCGGAACTGGAAGCGATGAACCTCGTCACGCGCGAGGCGCATCCGACCGACGGCCGGGCCAAATGCATTCGCGTCACGCCTTTTCTGCGTATGCAAGCCCCCCGCGCACGCGGCGCTTTCGACGACATCCACCGGATCGCAACCGAAGGCATCGCACCGGAAGACTATACGATCATGCTGAATTGCCTCGCCCGCATGCATGCCAATCTGGCCAAAGGGGACGACGAAAACGAAAGCCCCGCCACCATCATCGACAAAAGCGCCCTGGCGACCCTATCCCCGGCAAACCGCAAGCATCGTAGCGCGTAGTAAAACGCACTCGCTTTACCGCCACGGGCATCATAATCCCGGTCAGGTCACCCCATAGTCATGTTCAAAGAAACCTTCACGCGCAAAGAGCTCGTCGACGCCCTTTTCAAGGGCGCGAGGGAAGCCGCCATCTTCGCGGATACGGACCCGTCGCATCGTCAGTGTGAATCCGTCCACCCTCGAGATGTTCGGATATGACGAGGACGAACTCCTCGGCCAACCGACATCCATTCTCTATGCCGACAAGCTGCGACGCGACCTGGCAGGAGGAAAGCCGGAAAACCGCATCCGGGCATGATCCGCGCGATCAGTCCTCGACCGAAAGCGCCCGGTAGGAGCCGCGGTGATAGACGAGCGGGTCGCCCTCCACGGCCCGATCGAAATGCAGCACACGGCCGACGAAAATGATGTGATCGCCCGCATCGTGTTTCGCATCGACCTCGCACTCGAAATGCGCCAGCGCCTGAACGAGGCGCGGACAACCGTTCACCCCGCCGATCGTCTCGACGCCTTCAAGGCTGTGGTCTCCGGGCTTGGCCAGCTTGTTGGACACTTCCATATGCGCGTCGCGCAGCACATTGACCGTGAATGCCTTGCTCTTCTGGAAGATCTCCAGCGTGTCGGAATTCTTGTCCAGGCACCACAGGACGAGCGGCGGGTCGAGCGAGACCGACGAAAAGGAATTGATGGTGAGGCCGATAGGCTCTCCATCGGTGGCCGTGGTCACCACCGCCACGCCGGTGGCGAAACATCCCAGCGCATCGCGGAATTTACGCTGATCCAGTACCGAACCTTCGGTCGCGCTCATGGGAAAATCCATCTCCGATATACTCCAGTCGCGGCCAGCTTGCGCACAAGGCGGCAGAAAACTGCCGGATATTCGGTTGTAGAAATGCCCTGAGAGGGGCGCAACCAACCATCGGCGCAAATCACCAATGCGTCGATGCAAAGCATTTTGGTTAAACCGCCTGTTAACAGGCCCTCCCCCAATATGTGGACGTGTGGCGCCGGATCGCAGAAAGCGACCGGGGGAAAAATATCAAGGAAGCATTTGGGCAATGCGACTGATAGTCGGGCTTTTGGTAGTTATTGTTAGCGTCTTTGGCGGTTATGCCGCGATGGGCGCCCACCTCGAAGTGCTGTTTCAGCCCTTCGAATTCGTCATCATTCTGGGTGCCGCGATCGGCGCTTTCGTGATTGGCAATCCGGGATCCGTGCTGAAATCCATGGGCTCGACCTTTGCCACGCTCGGACGCGGCTCGCGCTACACCAAGGACGCCTATCTGGAGCTCCTCGGTCTTCAGTACACGCTCTTCAAGCTCGCCAAGAGCAAGGGCAATCTGGCGCTGGAAGCCCATGTGGAAAACCCCGGCGACTCCTCGATTTTCGCTCAGTTTCCCGGTTTCGCAAACGACCATCACGCCGTCGAGTTCATGTGCGACTACCTGCGCATGATTACGCTGGGCACGGAAAATGCCTACGAACTCGAAGCGCTGATGGACGAGGAACTGGAAACCCACCATCAGGAACAGGAACGCATGGTCAATGCGCTCCAGGCGCTCGCCGACGGCACGCCCGCGCTGGGCATCGTCGCCGCGGTGCTGGGCGTCATCAAGACCATGGGCTCCATCGACCAGCCGCCGGAAGTGCTGGGCCACCTGATCGGCGGCGCGCTTGTCGGCACCTTCTTCGGCGTGTTCTGCGCCTATGGCTTCTTCGCCCCGATGGCGCAGTCCTTGCGCAACATCTACGAGGCGGAGGGCAAATATTATCTCTCCATGAAGGCGGGCCTTCTGGCGCATATGGCCGGCTACGCCCCCGCCGTCTCGATCGAATTCGCGCGCAAGGCGCTGATGTCCGATGTCCGTCCGACCTTTGCCGAGGTGGAAGCCTCCACCGCCACCCTTCAGGCAGCGTAAAACCCGAAAGGCGGACCCGACATGGCCGGCAACGAACAATCCATCATCATCAAGAAGGTCAAGAAGCAGGCGCATGCCCATCATGGCGGCGCCTGGAAGATCGCTTATGCCGACTTCGTGACCGCGATGATGGCCTTCTTCCTGCTGATGTGGCTGATCTCCATGACCACACCGGAGCAGAAGCAGGGTCTTGCCGACTATTTCGCCCCGCCCAATGTCAGCCGGTCCACCTCCGGGTCCGGCGGTGTGATGGGCGGCACCGCCTTCGATTCGAACGGCGCCCGCATGCCCGGCTCCAAGCCGCAGGTCATGATGACCAAATCGACGCCGGCCGCGCCCAAAAGTCCCGACACGGACGATTTGCGCGCCGCCTCCGCCGGTCAGGGCACGAAGAACGGCGAAGAGAGCGCCCATTCCAGCGCGCAGGCCCAGCAGGCCAGTCTGAACCAGCAGAAGGTGCTGAACGCGCGTGAGGAACGCAGTTTCCAGAGCGCCGCCGAAAGCATCCGGCAGGCCATGCGCGAAAACCCCGACCTCGCCGAACTGTCGCGCAACGTCATCATCGACGAGACGCCGGAAGGCCTGCGCATCCAGATCGTCGATCAGGACGGGCGCTCCATGTTCCCGCCTGGCTATGCCGAACCCTATGAGCGCACGCGCATGCTGCTAAAGACCGTCGCCAAGACGCTTCTGCGCCTGCCCAACCGGATCAGCATTTCCGGCCACACCGACGCGACGCCCTATCCCGGCAACAAGGGCTATTCGAACTGGGAGCTGACCGCCGACCGGGCCAACGCGGCGCGCCGCATTCTCGCCGCGGCGGGTGTCCCGCAGGACCGCATCTATCAGGTCGTCGGCAAGGCCGATTCCGAGCCGCTTTTCCCGGAAGATCCCTATCTGCCCGGCAATCGCCGCCTGTCGCTCGTGCTGCTGCGCGAGGCGCCCGTCGCCCCGCCCGGCTTCAGGCCGTAGGGCCTCAATCCTTGAATGGGCTGTAGACGCACCCTATCTCACACAGGCCGATCACAGGTCTCGGGATGAGGGATGAATTTCGATAACGATGTTGCCAATGCCGCGCCGGTCTTCGACGGTGAGGAAACCGCCTGGCCCGCCGGAAGTTTCGACGGCGTGGTTTTCCGCCGCCTCGTGGCGCTTTTCGCCGATCTTCTGATTCTCATCGTGCTGGTCAGCGCCTGCTACATCCTGCTGGCGATCTTCGGCATTCTGACGCTGGGGATCGCATGGCTGGCCTTCGGCCTCGTGCCGATCGTTCCCTTCCTCTATTTCGGCTATTATCTCGGCGGCCCGACCTCCGCGACGCCCGGCATGTCCTGGCAGGGAATCGAGGTCAGGACATGGAACGGACGCCGTCCCGGTTTCATACAAGGCGCGCTCCATGCCCTTGTCGCCTATGGGATTTTTGCGATCAGCAGCCTGGTGTTCTTCCTGACCCTGCTGATGCCCTTCTTCAACTCGCGCAAACGTTTCCTGCACGACTATCTGTGCGGAACAGTGGTTGTACGCCGCCAAATCTGATAACGATTCACCTGTCGCCCCGGCGATACCACCATCCGGTCATCGGGCGGTAAGCGGTGCCCGTTCTCCTTCCGGCGGACAGGAGGGCGGCTTGATCCCTCTCACAGATTTGCGCGCATGGAAGCTCTGACTCCCTTTGTCTGGCAAATGTGGGTTGTCTACGGTCTGATCGCCGGAGCGGTCGTGCTTTTCAGCATCGACAGGCTTCCGCTCGAAACATCGTCTCTGGCCGTCCTCGTCCTGTCGCTGATCTTCTTCTACTTCTTTCCCGTCACCGGAGAAGGCGGCGAAAACCTGCTTGGCGCGGGCGAGCTGCTGGCCGGGTTCGCCAATCCCGCCCTGATTGCCGTGCTCGCCCTGCTGGTGGTCGGCCAC
>NZ_NYVD01000089.1 GCF_002684405.1 Parvibaculum sp.
CATAGGCGGGCGCGCCTTCCGGCAGGTAGCCGAGCGCCCGCTGCGCATTGAGCGTGTCGTTGACGACGTCATGCCCGCAAATGCTCGCGGTCCCGGAACTGGGCGTGAGAAAGCCCGTCACCATTTTCATGGTGGTGGATTTGCCCGCCCCGTTGGGGCCGAGAAACCCGAGCACCTCGCCGCGACGCACCTCGAAGCCGATATGGTCCACCGCGGTGAACGGACCGAAACGCTTGGTCAGCGCCTCGATCGAGACCATGACATCCCCCGCCCCTGCTTTGCCCTGCATGTCCGAAATTCTGCTGCTCCCTGATCAGGCGGACCCTTTACACGGCCCGTCTTTGCCCGCGCCTCCCAACGCAAACGAATGATGGGTGTAAGGCAGGTATCCCGGCGCATCAAGTGAAGAAAAGGTCATTCCACTCTTACACTTAACATAGCCCCGCACGCCGAAGCGGCAGCGGAGCGCCCAAAGAAAAGCCGTCCAGGCGGGGGGAGTCCTGGACGGCAGTTATCTCTCTGATTTTTGCCTGCGGCCCAAAGGCCGTCAGGCGTGTTGCCCTTCCGGGGTAGGGAGGCCCGGCCCCCATTAAATCCCGGTGGGGCTGGGGGGCTGATGAAACCGGAACTTCAGGAGCCGGGCCATGTAGGCAACGATGACAAGATGCCCCCCCAGTGTGGCCGCTCAAGGGCTGAAAAAAGGCAATATTGTGTTGTTCTCATTTAACGGATTTTCCGCCGGCTTCTGCCGTTTTTCATGACAATTTTTTCATGCGCCCATATGACGAAACCATGACCAAGACTGGCCTGTCATGGCTTTCGCCAGCTACACTGCCTGATACTGAATTCGGTCCAGAGGAGTGGTCGCGCCCCATGACAGACACCGGCAGCGTTATCGACGGTCGCCAGCCCATCGCCCTGTCCGAGGACTCGCAACCGCGGCTTACCCTTGTCAGTTCATCCAACGCACCGAAACCGGCAAAGCACCGCGAGCCGGATGTCTTCTTCACCCGGGCGGAGCTGGACGCCATCCTGTCCGTCTACGGGCGGAAAGTGGCCGAGGGCGAATGGCGCGACTATGCCATGGGCGGCTTTCGCGAAACCGCGATCTTCTCCATCTTCCGCCGCACGAGCGAGATGCCGCTTTATCGCATCGAGAAGCGGCCCAAGCTCGCCCGCCGTCAGGGCGCCTGGGCGGTGCTCGGCGCCGATGGCCAGATCCTGAAACGCGGCCACGACCTGAAGCAGGTCTTGAAGGTCTTCGAGAAGCGCTCGCTCAAGGTCGTGGACTACTGAGCACCCCCTCCACCCAGACAAAAAAAGCCCCGGTGTCTCCACCGGGGCTTTCCGTTTCGTCTGTAGGTCCGCGTCAGTTGCGCTGGTTACCCATGAACTGCAGCAGGAACATGAACAGGTTGATGAAGTCGAGATAGAGCGCCAGCGCGCCCATGATCGCCTTCTTGCCCGCCACGACAGCGCTGTCGCCGGCAAAGTACATTTCCTTGATCCGCTGCGTATCCCAGGCGGTGAGGCCAGCGAAGATCAGCACGCCGATCGCCGAAATCGCAAACTGCATCGCGGAGCTTTGCAGGAAGATGTTCACCACCATCGCGATGACGAGGCCGATAAGCCCCATGATCAGGAAAGACCCGATGGGCGAGAGGTCGCGCTTCGTCGTGTAGCCGTAAAGGCTCAGGCTGCCGAAGGCCGCCGCGGTCACGAAGAAGGTCGTCGTGATGCTTTCGCCGGTGAAACGCAGGAAAATGCTGGAGAGCGAAAGCCCCATCACCCCTGCGAAGGCCCAGAACAGGATCTGCGATGTCCCGAGGCTCAGCTTGTTGATGCCGAAACTCAGCACCAGCACGAAGGCCAGCGGAGACAGCATGATGACCCAGGCCAGCGGGCTCTGGTAGATGGTCTGACCGAAGGAGGTCAGCATCAGGCCCTGCGCGGTTTCCTGCGTCGCCGCCTGGAACGTGAAATAGGCAATGAAGCCGGTCAGCGCGAGGCCGCCAGCCATATAGTTGTAGACCCGCAGCATGTAACTGCGCAGGCCTTCATCAATTCCGGCGCGTGCGCTGGCGCCGTACTGCGTCTGCTGAAGCCGGTCTTGATCATAGTTCGACATAAAAATCACCCTCCTGAGTGGTTGGTGAGTATATTGGCTGACACCCACTGAAATTCAAGGAAAACCGGACATTTCCGGACGTTTGTGAACCGGATTTCATTCAGGGTTTACAGGCTGTTACTCCGGCGGAGCCCTAATCCGCCCTGAGGACCGGCGCGGCAGGCGCCGAAAGCGTTCGCCAGGTGCCGAAAAGCCCCATGAGCATGGTGGCAAGCGCGGCCAGCACGACCGTCAGCGCCAGTGTGCCGGGCAGGAAGTGCCAGGGCAGATCCATCACCCGCACGACGACGATCCAGGCAGCAAGCGACCCGGCAAGGGTTGCGATCAGCGCGGTAACAAGCCCCAGCACCGCATATTCCCGCAGAAAGATGCCGAGCACCCGCGCCCTTGTCGCGCCCAGCACCTTGAGCAGGACCGCGTCGCGCACCCGCGCGCGATAGCCCGCCGCCATGGCGCCCGCCAGCACCAGCACGCCCGAGGCAAGCGTCACCATGCCGGTTGCCCGCACGGCCAGCCCGAAATCGTCCAGAAGGCCGTTCACCGCCTGAAGCGCCTCCTTCACCCGGATCGAGGTGATGTTGGGAAAGGCCCGGGTCACATCGGCTTCCAGCCTGCGCTCCCCTTCTTCACCCACGATGCTGTTATCCATGGTGACGGTCGCAAGATCGGTATGCGGCGCGGAAGAGAGCAGGCCGGGCGAAAACACCAGTACGAAATTGATGCCCATGCTGGTCCAGTCGATTTGCCGCGTATTGGCGATGGTCGCCGTCATTTCGCGGCCCAGCACATTGACGGTGATCTTGTCGCCCGGACCGACGCCGAAGCCCTGCGCCAGATCTTCCGCAAAGGAAACCTGAAGCGGCCCCTGGTAATCGGGCGCCCACCACTTGCCCCGCACCAGTGTCGAATTATCGGGCATGGTGGCCGAATAGGTGATGCCGCGATCGCCCCTGAGAGCCCATTGTGCCTCGGGCGCAACCTTCACCTCATCGGCCGGTACGCCATTCACCGCCGCGATGCGCCCGCGCAGCATGGGCACTTCCTGAAACCCCGTGACGCCTTCATGCGCGGTCACGAGATCGCGCAGCGCCGCCGTCTGGTCCGGCTGGATATCGACAAAGAAGAAGGACGGCGCGCGGGACGGCAGGTTGTCCGTGATCTCTCCCGACAGATTGCCGTTGATGAGCGACACGGTGACGAGCAGCGTGAGCCCGAGCCCCAGCGACAGCACGATGGAAGGCGTCGGTGCGCCAGGCCGGTGCAGATTGGCGATGGCGAGACGAAGCTCGGGCCGCCTTACGCGCGGACTTTTTTCGGCAAGTTTCATGATGCCGCGCGCGGCAAGCCACAAGATCGCGAACACGAAACCGGCACCGATGACGAACCACATCGCAAAGAAACGGTCTTCCGCGAGCCCCACGGCGAGGACGGCGAGCACACCCAGCGCAAGCCCGACCGCGAGAATGTAGCGGCGCGGCGGAAAACGCCGCATTGGGGCGATGATGTCGCGGAAAAGCCCTGTCGCAGGCACGTCACGCGCGCGCGCCAGCGGCCAGATGGCAAAGGCCAGCGCCGTCAGCACGCCATAGGCGGCAGCCAGTGCGAGGGGACCCGGATAGACACGAAGATCGGCGGGCACGGGGATCATGTTCCCGGCAACCGCATCGACGATGAAAGGCGCCGCGGCGCCCACCGCGAGCCCCAATACGATGCCGACCATGGCCAGCGCCATGACCTGCAGAAGATAGATCCGGAAGATGAGCGAACCCGGCGCCCCGAGACATTTGAA
Organism: Parvibaculum sp.; assembly: GCF_002684405.1. Classification (GTDB taxonomy): domain Bacteria; phylum Pseudomonadota; class Alphaproteobacteria; order Parvibaculales; family Parvibaculaceae; genus Parvibaculum. Next base: position 3,918 of record NZ_NYVD01000089.1, read on the forward strand.
GGTCGCGATGACGCTCCGCTTGCCGTCGAGATAGGACTTCACCGCATTGGCAACGCCCACGCCGCCGACCAGCAGCGCCGTCAGCCCGACAAGCGACAGGAACAGCGCCACACGCTCCACGAAACGGCGCACACCCGGCGAGCTGTCGGTGCGGTCCTGCACCCGCCAGCCCGCATCGGGGAAGCGTTCCCGCAAGTCGTCGATCCAGCTTTTGAGCGCAACATCGCCCTGCGCACTTTCCGGCAGGCGAATGCGGTAATGCCAGCTGACGAGGCTACCCGGCTGCACGAGCCCCGTCGCGGACAACGCCGTTTGCGAAATCATCGCACGCGGCCCCAGCTCGAAGCCGCCCGCCACCCGGTCCGGCTCATGCTCGATCGCGGCGCGAATGCGAAATGTCTCGTCGCCGATGACGAGGGTGTCGCCCACCTTCAGTTCCAGCCTGTCGAGCAGATTGGGCTCCACCGCCACACCAAACAGGCCGTCGCTTTTTTCCAGCGCGGATGAAAGAGGCTGCGCCGGCGCAAGTTTCATCGCGCCATAGAGCGGATAGATCCCGTCCACGGCTTTCAGCTCGACAAGGCTCTGCCGCCGTTCATCCGGCGCGCCGCCCCCGTTTCGCGCCATGGCGCGCATCTCCGCGCTGACGGAAACCCGGTTTCCCTCGGTGAGATAGGCAAGCTCGGCCGCCGTCGCCTGCCGGTGGATGAGGCGGATATCGACATCGCCGCCGAGAATTTCCTGACCCCGCTCCGAAAGCCCGCGCGTCAGCGCCGTCGAAACGGACCCAACCGCCGCGATCGCCGCGACGCCCAGCGCGAGACAGGCGATCAGCACACGAAACCCGCACATGCCGCCGCGCAGCTCGCGGCGGGCATAGCCCCAGGCGAGCTTCCAGCCCTGCGCTGCCCGACCCTGCGCCAGATCGGCGCCGTTCATGCGGGCACCCCGGCTTCGATGGCGGAAATACGTCCGTCCTGAAGACGGATGACGCGGTCGCAGCGTGCGGCCAGTGCCTCGTCATGCGTGATGAGCACAAGCGTCGTGCCCTTCTGCGCATGCAGATCGAACATGAGCTCGATAATCTCCGAGCCGGTGGACTGGTCGAGATTGCCCGTCGGTTCGTCGGCAAGAAGGACTTCCGGATCGCCGGCCACGGCGCGCGCCAGCGCCACACGCTGCTGCTCGCCACCGGAAAGCTGGCCCGGATAATGGCTGAGGCGATGGGAGAGCCCGACACGGGCAAGTTCCGCCTCCGCGCGCTCGAATGCATCGGCGCGCCCGGCGAATTCGAGTGGGATGGCGACGTTTTCCAGTGCCGTCATGGTGGGAACGAGGTGGAAACTCTGGAACACGATCCCTATGTGATCGCGGCGGAAGCGCGCCAGCGCATCTTCGCCAAGCCCCGTCAGATCCTCGCCCGCCGCGGAAATCCGTCCGCCCGAAGGCCGCTCCAGGCCCGCCAGCACCATGAGAAGAGTGGATTTGCCGGACCCCGAAGGCCCGACCAGACCCGCCGCCTCGCCCCGCGCGACCGCAAGGTCGATCCCGCGCAGAATGTTGACCGGCCCCGCATCGCTGGGCAAGGTCAGGCTCACATTTTCGAGTTCGATGATGTTCTCGTTCAAATCCTCACCCCGTCCGGCTGCGTATGGCCAGAGACGGGTCCCGCCCGCCGCATCACGTAACAATTAAGGGATATGGCATGTTCCAGACGCGAGACAAGCAAGGCCGTCGCGGAAAAGCCCCGTTTCGGATTGCGTTGGCGGCTCTCGCACTGACGTTTCTGGCCTCATGGTCGACAAAGGCGACGGCCGAACCGCCAGCAATGCCGCTGACGATCGTGGCGCTTGGCGACAGCCTGACGGCGGGCTACCGGCTGCCGCCCGATGCCGGCTTCCCGGAACAGCTTGAGGCCGCGCTGAAAGCCCGGGGATATGAGAATGTGACGGTGCGGAACGCAGGCGTCTCCGGCGATACGACCTCCGGCGGGCTTTCCCGGCTCGACTGGGCCGTCGGACCGGAGACGGACGCGGTGATCCTCGAACTCGGCGCAAACGACGCGCTGCGCGGCATCGACCCGGCGATCGCGCGGCGTAACCTCGACGAAATCATCACCCGGCTGAAAAAGCGGAACCTCCCCATCCTGCTGGCCGGCATGTATGCGCCGCCCAATCTGGGCAAGGAATATGCGGCGCGCTTCAACCCGATCTATCCGGAACTGGCCAAACAATACGACCTCATCCTGTATCCGTTCTTTCTCGAAGGCGTGGCCGCCGACCCCGACCTCAATCTGGGCGACGGCCTGCACCCGACACGCAAAGGCGTGGCGGAGATCGTGACCCGCATCATGCCCGATGTCGAAAAGCTGATTGCTGAGGCACGTGAAGAATCCCGCAAGGAGGCGCGCGAAAGCGCCGCCCCGGCGACCGCCGAATAATTTTCCGAACCCGCAACGACGAAACCGTCATAGACACGAAAGAGGGGGAAACCGCATGGAATATCGTGAACTGGGCCGAACCGGCCTCAAGGTGAGTTCGATCTGCCTCGGCACCATGACCTGGGGCGAGCAGAACACCGAGGCCGAAGGCCATGAGCAGATGGACTACGCCATCGACCAGGGCATCAACTTCTTCGACACCGCGGAAATGTATGCCGTGCCGCCGCGCAAGGAAACGCAAGGCTCGACCGAGAAGATCATCGGCAGCTGGTTCAAGGCACGCGGCAATCGCGACAAGGTGATCCTTGCCACGAAGGTCGCGGGGCGCGCACCGATGGACTGGCTACGCGACGACGGCTCGCCCGTCGAACAAAGCCGCGCCCAGATCATGGAAGCGGTCGACAAGAGCCTGAAGCGTCTGCAGACGGATTATATCGATCTCTACCAGCTCCACTGGCCGGACAGGCCCGTCGCCCTTTTCGGCAGCAGCGGCCTTGCCTATCGCCACGTCAAAGCGGAAACGCACCCCATCGAGGAAATCCTCGAAACGCTGGACGAGATCGTGAAATCCGGCAAGGTGCGCCATATCGGTCTGTCCAACGAGACGCCCTGGGGCACGATGAAATTCCTTCAGGCCTCGGAGACGAGAGGCCTTGCCCGCGTCGCCTCCATCCAGAACGCCTACAACCTCCTGAACCGCACCTTCGAGCTGGGCGGCGCGGAGATCGCCCATCGGGAAGATGTCGGGCTTCTCGCCTATTCGCCGCTGGCGCAGGGCTATCTCACCGGCAAATACCAGAACGGGGCGCTTCCCAAGGGCTCGCGCAAACAGCTCTTCAACCGCCTGCAGCGCTATGAGAGCCCGCAAGCCGACGCGGCCATCGAAAAATATCTGGCCCTTGCCAAAAAACACGGGCTCGACCCCTCGCAGCTTGCCAACCAGTTCGCCACCACGCGGCCTTTCGTGACGTCGAACATCATCGGCGCAACGACGATGGAGCAGTTGAAGCTCAACATCGCCTCGAAGGATCTGGAGTGGACGGAGGAACTGGAAAAGGAAATCCACGAGATTCACCAGAGCCAGCCCAACCCCTGCCCTTGAGGAGCGTGAAAGGGTGCTTCACTCTCAATGTCATTGCCGGGCTTGACCCGGCAATCCAGAACGAAACCGCCCTGTCATGCCCGGATCAAATCCGGGTATGACAGACAAGGAACAAGGCCATGATCCGCCTCTTCACAGCGCTGGAAATTCCGCCGGAAGTTTCGGAGAAACTCGTCCAGCTTCAACGCGGGCTCGATGGCGCGCACTGGATCGAGCCGCATGACTTCCACATCACGCTGCGCTTTCTGGGCGACATTCCCGAAAACCTGGCCGACGACGCGGATGAGGCGCTCTCCCGCATTCCGATGACGCCCTTCCCCGTTGAGATCGAGGGGCTTGGCGAATTCGGCGGCGCTGCGCCTCATGCCGTCTGGGCGCGGGTGAAACCGTCGGAACCGTTGCGCATCCTGCAGGGGCGGCATGAAAGCGCCATGCGCCGCATCGGCCTGAAACCCGAAACACGGACTTTCCTGCCGCATATCACGCTGGCGCGAACGCGCCGCGTCGACCCCGCCGAGATCGCACAGTTCATTCAGGCCCATAACCTGTTTGCGACGCCCGGCTTCACGGCCACGCGGTTCGCGCTCTTTTCCTCGCGCGCCAGCAAGGGCGGCGGACCTTATGTAATCGAGAAAACCTATCCGGAAGACGCCTTCGAACCGGATGAGGAATGGGCCGATGAGGAGAGCTAGCGCGAGAGGTGGGCAATAAGCCCGTCGGATGCTTCTTCTAGCATGTCGAGTACATGGGCAAACCCGTCATCCCCGCCATAATAGGGGTCGGGCACGGAGCGTTCGGGGTGGTCCGGCGCGAAATCCATCATCATGACGATCCGCTCACGCACATCGCCGGGCGCTTTCAGACAAAGCATCTCGTAATTGTCCTCATCCATGGCAAGGATGAGATCGAAACGCTGGAAGTCGGCCGCTTTCACCTGCCGCGCCCGAAGGGGCGAGAGATCGTAGCCGCGCGCCTCCCCCGCCGCCTGTGCGCGCGGGTCCGGCGATTTTCCGACATGCCAGGCGCCCGTGCCCGCGCTGTCGATTTCCACATCAAGCCCGGCCGCCGCCGCGCGGGCGCGGAACACGGCCTCCGCGGTCGGCGAACGGCATATATTGCCGAGACATACGAAAAGCACGGCAGGGCGTTTGCCTTTACTCATGACGCACCGCGTTCGATGGCGTGCATGTCATCGTCGGAAAAGCCCAGATGATGGCCGATCTCGTGAATGAGCACATGGCGGATGATGTCGGCCAGCTTCTCGTCATACTCGGTCCAGTAGTCGAGGATGGGACGGCGGTAGAGAAACACCATGTCGGGCATATGCGTGGTCTCGAAGACGCTACGATGCGTCTCCGCCACGCCGTGATAGAGGCCGAGAAGATCGAACGGACTGTCGAGTTCCATCTCCGCCATCACTTCCGCATCCGGAAAATCCTCCACCCGGATGACGACATCCGCGCAGCGCGCGCGGAACTCTTCCGGCAGCTCGTCGAATGCGGCCCGTGCGATACGCTCGAATTCCTCAATGGGCGGTGCCTTCATCCTCGACCAGTCCAAATGTCTCTCCCTGACTTGCATGGCAAAGGTAGGTGCGCGAAGGTCGCGCATCAATCGCCCAATCGACATGAAATGTTGCGGCGGATATCAGAGGCAAAGGATAGGGATATGACCGACAAGCTGTCCGATGCGGCGCGGCGCAAGGCGCTGGCCGGGCTCAAAGGCTGGAGCAAGGTGCGCGGGCGCGACGCCATCGAGAAAAGCTATCGCTTCAAGGATTTCAACGAAGCCTTCGGCTGGATGAGCCGCATCGCGCTCGTCGCCGAAAAAGCCGACCATCACCCCGAATGGGCCAATGTCTATAACCGCGTGGAAGTCGTGCTGACGACGCATGACGCAGGCGGCGTGAGCGAGAAGGACATCGCCATGGCAAAGGCGATGGACCGTTACGCCGGCGCCGCGGGACGTCCCCAGACAGCAAAGAAGAAATAGGCGTAGATGTAAGCGCAAACGAAAAAGCCCCGGCGTTTTCGCCGGGGCTTTTATTTGCCGTGAGGCTTTGTCGCTTAGCGCGGGGCCATGCGGATCGCGCCGTCGAGACGGACGTCTTCGCCGTTGAAATAGCCGTTCTGGATCATGGTCATGGCCAGGTTGGCATATTCGGCCGGCTGGCCGAGACGGGACGGATAGGGCACCTGCGCACCCAGCGCCTGACGGACCTTTTCCGGCGCGCCGGCCAGAAGCGGCGTGTCGAAAATGCCCGGCAGGATGGTGTTGACGCGGATGCCTTCGCGGGAAAGGTCGCGCGCGATGGGCAGCGTCATGCCGACGACACCGGCCTTGGACGCGGAATAGGCAGCCTGGCCGATCTGGCCGTCTTCAGCCGCAACCGACGCCGTGTTGACGATGGCGCCACGGTCGCCGTCTTCCAGCGGATCGAGCGACAGCATGCCCGCCGCCGACTTGGCGATGCAGCGGAAGGTGCCCACCAGGTTGATCTGGATGATGAGGTTGAACTTGTCGAGCGGGAAGTGCTCGGCCGCACCCGTTTCCTTGTTGCGGGAAGCGGTCTTGATGGCGTTGCCGGTACCGGCGCAGTTCACCAGGATGCGCTCCTGGCCGATCGCGTCGCGGGCCTTGGCGAAACCGGCATCGACGCTCTCTTCGTCGGTCACGTTCACCTTGCAGAACACGCCGCCGATATCCTTGGCGACCGCTTCGCCCTTGTCTTCCTGCAGGTCGAACAGCGCGCATTTCACGCCCTGCGCAGCCAGCGCACGGGCCGTCGCTTCGCCGAGGCCGGACGCACCGCCCGTGATCACGGCGGAAATATTGGAGTCGAGTTTCATTAGGCTCTCCCTGTTTTTCCCCCTACGGGAAATGGATCGGAGCTTCGATGCCGCCGGTAATTCGGCGCATCCACCCCGCTTTGTATGTCCCGTACCGGTCCCGTAAGGGGACCCCGGCACCGGCGCTCGGGTTAGGGATTTAGCAAATTCCGGCCCCTTTACGCGAGCGTTAAATGCCCGGAAATGCAGGGAAACTACGCAAAATGAGATCTGCGTCACGATTGACGCAGGGGCGCCTTGCGCTTGCAACGCCCCCTTTTCGCCCCCATTTTTCTATTACATGCTCGAAATGGCATAAGCAGGAAAGGCGACGAGAGCGACATGGCCCCTTCGCAAGGCTCACATTCCGGCCCGGACGGCGTAGAGCGCGAGCTGGAAAGCCCCCGGCTCATGCTGCCCGCCGTGATGCACCGCAATGAGCAAGAGGTCCGCAAGGGCTTCTGGAAGAAGCTCCTGAAAGTGGCCGGCCGCATCCCCTTCTCGGAGGAAGCGGGCGCCGCCTATTACTGTGTGCGGGACCCTGCAACGCCGGTGCGCGTGAAGGCTATCCTGCTGGCGGCGCTTGCCTATTTCGTGACGCCTGCCGACCTCATTCCCGATGTCGTGGCAGGCTTCGGCTTCACCGACGATGCCACCGTGCTGATGGCGGCGATGGGGCTCGTGTCGAGCCACATCAAACCGACCCATCGCAAACACGCGCGGGAGGCCTTGCACATGCCACCCGGCAAGGACCTCAAGGAAGAGGACTGATCCTTACCCTGCGAAGACGCCGCCCGACCGCTTGTAGCCGATGGCTTCATAGGCGGCATCGACAAGCGCCTGCCCGCGATCGTTGAGCAGGATGCCGAAGCCCATCCGGTTCATGTTGTAGCCGAAGCTCATCTGCGCGCGCGGATCGGCAAAGCCGATGGAGCCGCCCATGCCGACATGGCCGAAAGCGTCTTCCGACAGCACGCAGCTTGAATTGACCGCGTTCGGCACCGCCGAATTGTCCATCGACTTCATGAAGCCCAGCGCGAAACGCGACGGGATGAGCAGCGTCGCATCCTCATGCGTCGCCATGGCAACGCGCCCCATGCGATTGAGCGTATCGGCCGAGACGAGTTTGCCGCCGCCATTCGCCAGCGGCTGATACATGCCCGCAAGACCACGGCCATTGGTGATGCCGTTGGCCGAGCCGACTTCCGCGGCATGACACTCGCGCGAGTTGAAATTGGCGCCGCCATTGTTGAGCAGGAAAAGATGCGAGGCCGATTGCGGATCGTTCATCACTGCCTGCGTGAAGCGCGAGGTCGCCGCATCGGCGGGCATTTCCGCATCGATCATTTTCGCGACGCGGGGCTCCTTGTCTTCCGGCAGACCGATCCAGAAATCCAGACCGAACGGCCCGGCGATTTCGTCGCGGAAGAACGCCCCCAGCGACGTACCGGACGCACGCCGTACCATCTCGCCGACCGTCCAGGCGAAGGTAACGCCGTGATAGCCATTACGCGTACCGGGTTCCCAGAAAGGCGTTTCACCAGCAACGAGCCCGCACATATAGTCATGGTCCCAATAGCCGCCGGACTTCACCTTTTCGCGCACATGCGGCACGCCGGCGGAATGGTCGAGCATCATGGAGACAAGCGTCTCCTCCTTGCCATTCGCCCCATATTCCGGCCAGTAGTCGGTGACTTTGGCGTCGAGATCGAGCTTGCCGCGATCGGCCAGCATGTGGGCGGCAAGCGCCGTCGCGCCCTTGGTGCAGGAAAAGACGATGGAAACCGTGTCCTTCTCCCATGCATCCCCGTTGCGCTCTTTCTTTCCGCCCCACAGGTCGACCACCGTCTTGCCTTCGAGCGTGATGCAGACATTGCCGCCCACCTCGTCGCGCTTTTCGAAATTCTCGACAAACGCCTCCGCGACACCCTTGAACTTCGGATCGCAAATGCCTTCCACCTTGCCGGCGCTGGTCTCGCGCGAAAAATTCCCGGTCATGTCCTGAAACATCCTTCCCTGTTTTTAATTCGTATCGGGATTATTGAGCCGCTTCTCCGTTTTCCGTCGAAGCGGGTATCCCTTGTTCTGCATTTTCATTCGCGGCGGCATTTGCCGGCGGCGTGCTATCGTTTGCCGCCCCATCTTTCGCCGCTTCGTCACTCGCCTCACCATCCGCAACCGGGGCATTCATCCGGTTCTGCGGCTCGATCCCCGCAGCCGTGAGTGCCGGTTTGATATGGCGCGACAGCACCTGGTATCCGGCGCCGGACAGCGTCAGCCCGTCCCAGCGAAAATAATCGACATTCACCTTGCCGTTCGGCAGCAGGAGATCCTTCGTCACATCGATGAAATGAACGCTCGGGTCGCTTTTCGTATATTTCTCGACGAGTTCGTTTGCGCGCGCCATGCCGTACCAGCGCGAGGTGCGCATGGGCTGCGGCGGAATAGAAACGAAGAAGACCGGCGCCCCGACCCCGTCCTTGCGCAGTGTCTGCAACAGCTCCACGAAATCCTTCAGCACATCTTCCGGACGGCGGCCATGTACATCAGCCAGATCGTCCGCGCCCACGATGATGACGACGGCGGCCGGATTGTAAGGCGCGGCGATGCGCGATGCGTAATGGGTGATATGCGCAACCTGCGCACCGCCGAAACCGCGATTGATGGTGATATAGGGCGCCATGTCGCGCTCAAGCGTCGACCAGCGGCGAAGGCTGCGCCCGCCGAGAAAGAGAACGGCGTCCTGCGGCGGCGGATTGGACACGTCACGCCGCTCGAAAGCAGCGATCTCGGTTTCCCAATAGGTCGCATCGCCCGAGGCGAGCAGCACATGGATGAGGAAACCGAAAAGGGCGAGAAGGAGGAGAAGAAAGCCTCCGCCAAGAATGACGATCAGGCGATTCATGGAACGCTATTCTCCCCCAGCCCAAAACGGGCGGGGCGCGTTACCGCCCCGCCTCGGCTTCGAATGCGCACCGTCAGCGCGACGGCACCAGCACGATCTTGCCCTTCACCTTGCGGGCGGCCATGTCGTTCAGCGCCTCGGCAACTTCCTCGAACTTGTAGGTCTTCGAGACATGGGGGCGCAGCTTGCCCGCCTTGAACCAGTCCATCAGCTCCTGAAGGTTCTTCTGGTTGCCTTCCGGATTGCGCGCCGTGAAGGCGCCCCAGAAAACGCCGACGATCTGGCAGCCTTTGAGGAGCGCCAGATTGAGCGGGATCTTCGGGATCGGGCCGGAAGCGAAACCGACCACCAGGAAACGGCCTTCCCAGTTGGTGGCCCGCAGCGCGGCTTCCGAATAGTCGCCACCGACCGGATCGTAAACGACATCGGCGCCCTGTCCGCCCGTCAGTTCCTTGATCTGTTCGGAAAGCTTTTTCTGCGCATCCTTATCGAGCGGACCCGAAGGATAGAGCAGCGTCTCGTCGGCGCCATGCTCCTTGCAGACGGCAAGCTTGTCCTCGGAGGACGCCGCCGCGATCACTTTCGCGCCCATCGCCTTGCCGAGTTCGACGGCGGCAAGACCGACGCCGCCCGCCGCGCCCAGCACAAGAAGCGTCTCGCCCGGCTGGATATGGGCCCGGTCCTTCAACGCATGATGCGAGGTGCCATAAGTCATCAGGAAGGCGGAAGCCGTGGTGTAGTCCATCTCATCGGGGATGGGCGTCACGCGGCCCTCGTCGATGGCGATTTCCTCGGCAAAACCGCCCCAGCCGCAAGAGCCGATCACGCGGTCGCCGACCTTCACCCGGGTCACGCCCTCGCCGACCTTGATGACCTTGCCGGCCACCTCGCCGCCCGGCGAAAAGGGCAGCGGCGGCTTGAACTGGTACTTGTTTTCGATGATGAGCACGTCGGGGAAATTCACCGCCGCGGCATGCACTTCGAGCACCACCTGCCCCTTACCGGGCTCCGGGCTCGGCACATCCTCGATAACGAGCGTCTCCGGCGGTCCGTATTCCTTGCACAAAACGGCTTTCATGAGCGTCCCCTTAGAACTTGTAATTGAATCTGTCTCTCTGGACTGGATTGGATCGGTTGCGATGGCCCTGTTTATCACAAGGCCCCCGAAAGCCGCCAGAACACAGGAAGGAGGACACAGGATGAGAACACGCGACGGAAGCGCCTTCCAAATTTTGCCGGATTTGCTCCCTAGGCTTTCAATAATGATACGGGGGCGATTCTCTGAGGGTGATTCTCTGGAAATCTGTCCCCCGTCCCGTTATGGTCGAACGCCGCCCGTCGGTCGGACGAATCTGAGTGGAACATGATGCCAAAAGCGATGCGTTTCCCCGGGAGCCTTGTATTCCTGAGTCTTTCCCTTGCCCTGTTTGCCTATTCTACCGCGCCTGCGAAGGCTGCGGATGAGCTGAAGCTGCTCGGAAAATATGGCGATTGGGCCGCCTATACCTATGGCACCGGGAAGAACCGTATCTGCTATGCGATGACCGAGCCCAAACAGATGCTGCCCAGGGGAGCCAACCGGGGCGATGTCTATTTCATGGTCACCCACCGCCCGGCCCGCGGCACGCGCAACGAGATCAGCATGCGCGTCGGCTATCCCTTTTCCCCGACGAGCCATCCCTTCGCGACCATCGACAAGGACAAGTTCCAGCTTTTCACAGGCGTGAAGGAAGGCGGCGAGCACCGCTTCTGGGCCTGGCTCGACAATGTGAAGCGGTCTTCCGCCATGGTGGACGCCCTGAAGAAGGGCTACAAAATGGTCATCAAGGGCACCTCCACGCGCGATACGCTGACCACGGACACCTATTCGCTGAAAGGCAGCTCCGACGCGCTCAGCAAGATCGACGCCGCCTGCCCGAAATAGGCCGTTTACCGTTTGCCGGCGCCCCATATAGGAATCCCGGCCTCATCTGTGATATGAGACCCGCCAAAGGCGGCCTGTCCCGCGATCCGGCCCGAAAACGGGCAGGACGGGCGGCTGTCTGATATGATTTTCCGGAACAGACACGAAACAGGGCATCGGCCATGGCGCCCCAGCTCGACATTGCGCGTTCAAACCCCAACGCTCCCGCGCTCGACGGTCAGGAGACCGGCGGGACGGATGCCGCGCGCCCGCGCCGGATCAACATGGTCGGCCTCACCCGCGCCCAGCTCGCCGACGAGCTGAAGGCCCTCGGCCTGCCGGAAAAGCAGATCCGGATGCGCGTCAACCAGCTCTGGAACGGCATCTATAATCGCGGCCTGAAAAACTTCGAGGGCATCACCTCGCTGTCGAAGGAGCTTCGGGCGCAACTGAACGAGCGCTATGAGATCGCCCGGCCGGAAGTGGTCGAGGAACTCGTCTCGGTGGACGGCACGCGCAAATGGCTGATGCGGCTGGCGCCGGAAAAGCCGGGCATGCCCAGCCCCGAAATCGAGACCGTCTACATTCCCGAGGAAGGCCGCGGCACGCTCTGCATTTCCTCGCAGGTCGGCTGCACGCTCACATGCACCTTCTGCCATACCGGCACGCAGAAGCTCGTGCGCAACCTCACCCCCGGTGAAATCGTCGGCCAGTTGCTGGTCGCCCGGGACAGCCTGAACGAATGGCCGGAGAGCGCCGACCAGCCGCGCATCCGCAATTCCGACGACCGCATGGTGACGAATATCGTCATGATGGGCATGGGCGAACCGCTCTACAATTTCGAGAATGTGCGCGACGCGCTGAACATCGTCTCGGACGGCGAGGGCCTGCAGCTTTCCAAACGCCGCATCACGCTCTCGACCTCGGGCGTCGTGCCGGAGATCCCGCGCGCGGGCGAAGAGATCGGCTGCATGCTGGCCATCTCGCTCCATGCGCCGAACGACGAAGTGCGCAACAAGCTCGTGCCGCTCAACAAGAAATACCCGATCGAGGAACTTCTCGATGCCTGCCGGCAATATCCCGGCCTGCGCAACGCGCAACGCATCACCTTCGAATATGTGATGCTGAAGGACGTGAACGACAGCGTGGAGGATGCGAAAGCGCTTGTCCGCCTGCTGAAAGGCATCCCGGCAAAGATCAATCTCATCCCGTTCAACCCCTGGCCGGGCTCGCCTTATGAATGCTCCGATTGGGCGCAGATCGAAAAATTCGCCGATGTGGTGAACCGCGCGGGCTATGCGAGCCCCGTGCGCACCCCGCGCGGCCGCGACATCATGGCCGCCTGCGGCCAGCTCAAGAGCGAAACCGTGAAAAAGCGCGCGAGCGAAAAGCTCAAGGAACGGAAAGAAGCTGCGGAGGCGTGATGATCGCCGTCATCTATCGCTGGCGCGTCGCGCCGGAACACGAAGAAGACTTCAAGCGCCGCTGGCACGAAATCACCGAAGACGTGATGGCGCATTATGGCGGCGGCGGCTCGCGACTTCACAAGACCGAGGACGGCGACTGGGTGGCCTATGCGCGCTGGTCCCGCAAGGAAGATCGCGACAAAGCCTTCGAGCAGGTAACGAAGAAACGCGAGGGCCGCACCCCGCAGGGCGAAGGCAAGGCGGAGCTCATCGAGGAAGTCTGGCTGGAGATCGTGGACGATTTGCTGATCCCGGAAGCGGACCTGCCTGACCGGTTTCACTGAGCCGAGCGGCCACGTCCAACAATGACCGTCATTGCGAGCGAGAGCGAAGCAATCCAGAAGCGCCCCGCGCGGAGCTGGATTGCTCCGTCACTTCGTTCCTCGCAATGACGGCGGCAGCATTTTCGCTACCGCCTCGCCCACTCCAGCGCCTGTTCCAGCCGGTCGTTGCCCCAGAAAAGTTCGTCCCCGACCGTAAAGCTCGGCGCGCCGAAAATACCCTTGGCAATGGCCTCGTCCGTCTGTGCCTTGAGCGCGGCCTTCACCTCATCGCTCCCTGCCTTTTCGAGAACAGGCTGAGGCTCCACTTCCAGCGCGACGAGAATGCGCGCCAGCACGTCTTCCCCGGAAATATCCCTCTGTCCCGCAAAATTCGCGAGATAGACCTCGCGCGTGAAAGCGGGCCTGAGCGCTTCCGGCAGCGCCAGCACGATACGCGCGGCGCGAAGTCCGTTTTGCGGAAAGCGCACCGGCTCCTTCAGCGTGAGGCCCTGCGCGTCACAGATACGCTCCATGTCCCGCCACATATATTTTCCCTTGGCAGGATAGATGTTGAACGGACTGTCGTTCCAGCCTTGCGCCCCGAAAATCGGCCCGAGCAGGAAGGGCCGCCAGCGAACGGAGACGCCCGCCCTCTGCGCCGCCTCTTCCAGCCGCATCGCCGCCGGATAGGAATAGGTGCTGGCGAACTCGTACCAGAATTCGACCTGTCGGCTCATACGCGTGTCTCCTGATTGAGCTTCAATATCCGCACGGCGGAAGCGATGAAGAGGATGGGCGCAACGAGTCTTTCCACCTTTTGCGGATCGTCCACGCGGGTAAAGACCGACGGGTTTCGGAAATGATCCTTCCCCAGATGGACGGACAGATAGAGCTTCTCGTCGAGAAAGGCAGCCTGCATGCGCCCGCCCAGCCGGTCGCGCATCGCCAGCAGCCGCTCCATGAACGCAGGCGTCAGCAGATAGCGCGCCTCCACCTGATCGGTCGAATAGACCTCGAACACGTTCTCGAATTTCGGGTCTTCCAGCACCACGCGCTCCCCGTCGCGCCCCATGCCGCCCAGCGCATTGAAGATCGTGCCGTGATCTGTGTGAAGCACGGTGCGCCCCTGAAAGGGCTTGGCGAAAGTGAAATAGCCGATGAGACCGTGAAATACCGTCGTCTCGCTGGTGCGGCCCTTGCTGTCGCGATGCTCCTCGACGAGCTTGCAATCGGCGAGTTCGAAACGCGCCCTGTCGATCTCGCCCCAGACATGGTCTTCCAGATGCCGCTTGTCATATCCGGGAAGAATGCCGCATCGGCGCAGCGGTTCCATCAGCGTCACCGGCGCATCGGGGCTGTATTCGTAACCGAACCATCGAAAGATGCGGGAAAAGAGATCGGCCTTGAACGTCTTGCCCCATGACGAGAGCGGCCAGAGGGCGAGCCCCGTTCCTGCAATACCGATGAAGCCGCCTGCGAAGAGAGCGAACTGAATTTCCGTGGAAGTCGACAGCGCCAGCGCCATGGCGATGGCAAAGAGGATCGCCGCGCCCGCAAGAATGTAGGAGCGCTGTGCGATCTTCGCCCGCTCGCCTTCCTTCACCGCGAGCCAGGGCTCCAGCTCCGCGGTCAGGAACCCGTCAAAGGCGCGCGCCCGTTCGTCGGCCACCGCATCCAGCATCTCCCGGCGCATCGGATCAGGCCGGCTTCATATAGTCGTCGACATCCACCGGCCCGCGCGCTTCCTCCTCCACTTCGTAAAAGGGCATGGAACGCACCCCCGCCATATTGGCGATGATACTGCCGGGGAAGATTTCGACCGCATTGTTGAGTTGCGTGACGGAGGCATTATAGAAACGCCGCGCCGCCGCGATATTCGCTTCCACCTCCTCGAAGGTTTCCTGCGCGCGCACGATCGTGTCGGACGAACGAAGCTGCGGATAATTCTCCGCGACCGCGAAAAGCTGCCGGAGCCCGGCATCGAGCTTTTTCGAGGCGTCGAGATGCGCCTTCACCTCATCCGGGTCGTCGCGCTTGTAGGGCCGGTCCACCTGCGTCCGCAGCGCGGTCAGTTCCGTCAGCAGCGATTTCTCATGCGTCATGAAATTCTGCGCGAGCTTCACGACATTGGGCACGAGATCGAAACGCTTCCTGAGCTGTACATCGATGGAGGACATCGCCTCCCGCGCCTTGTTGCGCCGCGAGATCAGGCTGACATACCAGCCATATCCGGCCACGAGAACGATAAGGACGATTATTCCGACGGTCAGCATGGGGGCCTCTTCTCCAATATACCCCAAGCCTAGCACAGAGACGGTGAACGCAAGACCGGATTGAGGCACAATCACGCTGTCCCAACATCGATCCCGCCATGCCGGAAGCGTGACACAGCAGAGAACCGTATGACCGAGCGCGACGCGCCCACACCTCTTCGCCGTTCCATCCGTCTCATTCCGCTCGCGCTTTACGGCGTCGGCGTCACGGTGGGCGCCGGCATTTACGTGCTGACGGGCGCCGTCGCGGGAACGGCGGGCGCCGCCGCGCCGCTGTCGTTTCTCCTCGCCGCCCTGCTCATCGCACCGACCGCCTTCAGCTTCGGCGAATTGTCCTCGCGCATGCCCTTCGCCGCGGGCGAGGCGGCCTATGTGCTGGCCGGCTTCAGGCTTTCATGGTTGTCGCTTCTGGTCGGGCTGATGGTGGTGGCTGGCGGCATCGTTTCGTCGGCCACCGTCACCAATGGCGCGGCGGGCTATATCGGCGAAATGGTTCCCCTGCCGCCCTTCGTCATCAAGATCGGTTTTGTGACGCTGCTCATGGGCATCGCCATGTGGGGCGTCGTGCAGACGGTCGCCGTCGCCATTCTCTTCACATTGGTCGAAACCGGCGGCCTCCTTCTCATCATCGCGGCGGGGCTTGCCTCTCCCGGCGAGGGAGCGACGCTGCGGGAAATGTTCCTGCCTTTCCTCGTGGCGGACGGCTTGCCCTTTTTCGGTCTCGCCGGCGTCACGGCGGGCGTGATGCTCGCCTTCTTCTCCTTTATCGGCTTCGAGGACATGGTGAACATGGCGGAAGAGACGGAGGCGCCAGAGCGCACCATGCCCCGCGCCATCATCCTGACGCTCTGCATCACCACGCTGCTCTACATCGCCACCGCGGCGGTGGCGCTTCACACGGTTGCCGCCGCCGATCTTGCGGCAAGCAGCGCCCCCCTTGCGCTGGTCTTCGAGCGGGCGACGGGCCATGACGCAGCTTTTTTCGCCGGCATCGCCGTCATCGCCACGGTGAATACCGTCCTCATCCAGATGGTGATGGCATCCCGCGTCATCTACGGGCTGGCAGGCAAAGGCGCCGTCCCCGCGCTTCTCGGCATGGTGCATCCCGCAACGCAGACACCGCTCATTGCCACGGCTCTGGTCGCAGGAATTATCGTGGCGCTCGCCCTCTTTTTTCCGCTGGAGGGCCTGGCGCGCACCACTTCCTATATCGTGCTCGCCGTCTTCGCCCTGGTGAACGGCTCGCTCGTCGCGCTGAAGCTCAAGGGCGCCGGACCCGCCGCCTTCACGGTGCCGCTGGCCGTCCCCCTGCTGGGCGCGCTGCTCAGCGCGGCGGTCCTTGCCGTGGAACTCTGGCGCGTCCTCTGACGCGGGGCGGGCCGCCTTCCTGCGGGCATCCTCATCGCCTATGATCGCGCCAAACGAACGGCCGGAAAGACCCTCATGCCGCTCTCTCTCAAGAGCCTCACCGAATATTCCCTTCGCCGCGGCCTCCACGAAGAGGTTCACAGTCGCCCGCCCACCGATGTGGACGGCCAGCTTCTCTGCACCCATTTCGCCGTGCTGACCGGCGAGCGCGGCGCGGAGGCCGAACGTGAACGGATCGGCGAACTGGCCGAGGAAATGGGCGCTCCCCTGGCGCGCGATCTGGGCAATCACCTGTCGCACGACCTGGGGCCTGTGCGTCTCGTCTGGGAGCGGCATACCGAATTTTCGACCTATACGTTCTTCAAGCCGCTGGAAGGCGGAATGACGCCCGAAGAGGTCTTTGCCTGCGCACCGCTCTCCGACCTGCCCGACAGCGCGGCGCGGCTTTTCGACGGGGAAATCCTGAC
>NZ_NYVD01000090.1 GCF_002684405.1 Parvibaculum sp.
GTGAACCGCCCGAGGCCATGCGCGGCGCGCGCCCCGGCCTTGTCGTTCCCGCGGAATAGGAGGCAGTCCCCATGGAAATTCTCGCTCTCATCTCCGCCGGCATCATCGCCGCCGCCATTCTCGGCTATGTGCTGCTGGACGGTTTCGATCTCGGTACCGGTATTCTTTTCCCATTCGCGCCCGACGGCCGGTCGCGCAACATCATGATGAACTCGGTCGCGCCCGTCTGGGACGGTAACGAGACCTGGCTCGTGCTCGGCGGCGGCGGGTTGATGGTTTTCTTCCCGCTCGTCTATTCGATCGCGCTATCGGCCTTCTATATCCCCGTCATGTTGATGCTCTTCGCCCTGATCTTCCGGGGTGTCGCCTTCGAATTCCGTCATCAGGCAGATACCAGCACGCATCTGTGGAGTGCGAGCTTCTTCGGCGGTTCGCTGATCGCGGCTTTCATGCAGGGCGTCCTTGTTGGCGCGCTGGTGCAGGGCGTCCGCGTCGACGGCCTTCATTATTCCGGCGGCATGTTCGACTGGCTGTCGCCCTTCACCGTGCTCACAGGGCTTGGCACCGTGGTGGGATACGGCCTGCTCGGTGCGACATGGCTCATCCTGAAAACGGAGGGCGACCTTCAAGCCTGGGCACGGCGCGCCGCGCTGGTTCTGGCAGGCGGCGTGCTCATTGCCATGGCGGCGGTCAGTGTGCTGACGCCCTTCCTCCGGCCCGCCATTGCGGATCGCTGGTTCAGCGGCATCAATCTCGTCTTCCTGTTCCCGATCCCGGTCGTCACGGCTCTTCTGGCAGCCTGGCTTTTCTACGTCATTCTGTCCGGCAGGGAGCTTGCCCCTTTCGCCTCTTCCATCGGGCTTTTCGTGCTGGGCTTTGCCGGGATCGGTATCTCGCTCTATCCGCACATCATCCCGCCCGACATCACGATCTACGACGCCATCGCACCGCGTTCCAGCGTGATCTTCGCGATGGTCGGCGTGGTGCTCGTGCTGCCAATGGTGCTTGGCTACACTTGGTATGCCTATAGCGTCTTCAGGGGCAAGGCGACGGAGCATGGAGGCTATGGCGGAGAATAACGATCACAACGTTCCCGAGCCCCTCAAACGGGTCTACTGGTTTGCGGGCATCTGGCTTGCCGGTGTCCTGGCGCTTGCGGTCTTCGCCTTTGTTGCACGGGCGTTGATGGGACTTTGAAGCGCTATTCTCCTGCTTCCCGGTCTTCCACCACCGGCACGCCGAAAGGCGACACCCCGCGCACGTGATCGTCCACACGCAGGCGGTGCTTCAGCGACTTAAATGGTGGCTGCGAACAATCGACCCTTTCACAGAGGCGGCAATTGACCCCGATGGGCATGGCGCCACGCTCGTCGTCGAGATCGTAGCCCTGGCTGTAGATGAGGTTTCGTGCATGGGCGATATCGCACCCGAGGCCGACCACATATTGGTCGCCCGGCACGCCTATCCCCGAGCCTGCCCGGCTCACCGTGCGGGCGATGGAGAAATAGCGCGTGCCGTCTTCCATCTGCACGATCTGCGTATAAACCTGCCCCGGCACGCGGAAGGCGTCATGCACGTTCCAGCGCGGGCATGTGCCGCCAAAACGCGCAAAGTGGAACCCCGCGGCTGAAAAGCGCTTGGAAACATTCCCCGCATTGTCCACACGGATGAGGAAGAAGGGGATGCCCTTCGCACCGGGCCGCTGCAGCGTCGTCAGGCGATGGCAGACCTGCTCGAAGCTCGTGCCGAAACGGCGGCCCAGCAAACGGATGTCGTAATTGGTCTGCTCCGCGGTCCTGAGAAAGGCGTCATAGGGCATGAGGAGCGCCGCCGCGAAATAATTCGCCAGTGCCACCCGCAGCAGACGGCAGGCTTCGTCGCTGTCGAGACCTGAGCTTTCGACGATATCCTCGATGGTACGCGACTGTTCGAAATAACCGAGTTGATAAGCAAGCTGGAAGGAGCGTCCTGGCTGGTCGAGCAGTTCGGACAGGAAAATCGTCTGACGGTGCCGGTCGTAGCGGCGCAACTCGCCGGACATGATGTCGGCGGGCGCAATCCGGGTCGAGACGCCATGTTTGTCACGCAAGGCGTTGCGCAGGCTGACATAGGGTTCGTCCGCACTGATACGCGCACTCTCATAGAGTTCTTCCGCGGCGGCATCGAGCGCGGGGAAATGGTTCTTGCGACTGTTGATGAAGTCCCGCACCTCTTCCAGCGGCAGGCCGGGTGTATCGCTCGCATCGTCGATATCGCGATCGGCGAGACGTTCGGCCAGCATGGCTCCACTGGTCATGGATTCCTGATAGGCGCGGTAGAGCGTCGACACCGCATCGGCAAAGGCGGGGCTTGCCGCAGCAACTTCCTGCAGGTCCTGGATGGAGAGCCCGGCGTCGCGAAAGACGGGATCGGCGAATATTTCACGCAGCACGGTGAGGGCGCGCGCCTCATCGTCACCGCCCAGCGTTCTGAGATCGACATCGAAAACTTCGGCGAGTTTGAGCAGAATCTGTACCGACACGGGTCTCTGGTTGCGTTCGATCAGATTGAGATAGCTCGCGGAGATGCCGAGATTTTCCGCCATACGGGCCTGAGTGAGTTTCCGCTCTCGGCGGAGGCGCCTGATGCGCGGACCGGCAAAAACCTTCTTTTCGGCTGCCATGTGACTGACTCTCTTACAGGAATCCGGATCCCAAACGATCCGGCTCCATTGAAATTAATTTACAAAATTTACATTTTCAACAAAAACGACAGCGAATCTTGTCAACAACTTTACTTCAATCTTTTCAATAGCTTAGGAAATGGAGCCTCGGTCATGGACATTCGGCTGTCGTCAATGTATGACCTCCGCAAATCCAGAACCCAAGTACGGCCAGCGGAGGCGAGCAAGCATGAGCGGAGCACCGAGCGTGGACGGCGTTGTCATCAAGGGCGCGATGAAGCCCGGCTATGAGCGCATCCTGACCCAGGAAGCCCTGGAATTCGTAGTGGAGCTGGAGCGCAAATTCGGCGCCCGCCGCAAGGAGCTGCTCGCCGCGCGCGCCGCGCGTCAGAAGAAGTTCGACGCCGGCGAACTGCCCGACTTCCTGCCCGAGACGAAGAACATCCGCGAAGGCGACTGGAAAGTTGCGCCGATCCCGAAGGATCTGCTCGACCGCCGTGTGGAAATCACCGGCCCGGTCGACAACCGCAAGATGGTCATCAACGCGCTGAACTCCGGTGCGCAGTCCTACATGACGGACTTCGAGGATGCCGCGGCGCCGACATGGGACAACATGATCGGCGGCCAGCAGAACATGATGGCCTATTGGGACGGCTCGATCGGCTTCACCGACGACTCGAACGGCAAGACCTACAACGTCATCGACAATCCCGCGACGCTGATCGTGCGTCCGCGCGGCTGGCACCTGGAAGAGGCGCATGTCGAAGTCGACGGCGCGCCGATGTCCGGCGGCATCTTCGATTTCGGTCTCTACTTCTTCCACAATGCGAAGAAGCAGATCGCATCCGGCTCCGGCCCGTATTTCTACCTGCCGAAGATGGAAAGCCATCTGGAAGCGCGCCTGTGGAACGACATCTTCGTCGATGCACAGAAGGCACTCGGCGTGCCCAACGGTACGATCAAGACCACCATCCTGATCGAAACGCTGCCCGCCGCGTTCGAGATGCATGAGATCCTCTACGAACTGAAGGATCACATCGTCGGCCTCAATTGCGGCCGCTGGGACTACATCTTCAGCTACATCAAGCGCCTCGGTAAAAACCCGAACTTCATCCTGCCGGACCGTGCGCAGGTTGTGATGGGCGATGCATTCCTGAACGCCTATTCGCTGCTGCTGGTAAAGACCTGCCATGAGCGCGGCGCCTTCGCCATGGGCGGCATGGCCGCCCAGATCCCGGTCAAGGGCGATGAAGCGGCCAATGAAGCCGCCTTCGCCAAGGTCCGCGCCGACAAGGAGCGCGAGGCCAATAATGGCCATGATGGCACCTGGGTCGCTCATCCCGACCTCGTCGCTGTGGCGATGGAAGTCTTCGGCAAGCTCGAAGGTCCCAACCAGCTTGCACGCCAGAGGCAGGACGTGAATGTCGGCCAGAAGGAACTGCTCGAGCCGCATAAGGGCGAGCGGACCGAGGGCGGCATGCGCGAATGCTGCCGTGTGGGCGTTCAGTATATCGAAGCCTGGCTTGGCGGGCGCGGTGCCGTGCCGCTCTACAACCTGATGGAAGACGCCGCGACGGCCGAAATCAGCCGGACGCAGCTCTGGCAGTGGATCTATCACGGCGCCGACCTCAACGATGGCCGCAAGGTCAGCCCTGAACTCTTCGACGAAGTGCTCGAAGACGAGATGAAGAAACTCCGCGAGGCGCTCGGCGAAGAGCGCTG
Source organism: Parvibaculum sp. (assembly GCF_002684405.1). Taxonomy (GTDB): domain Bacteria; phylum Pseudomonadota; class Alphaproteobacteria; order Parvibaculales; family Parvibaculaceae; genus Parvibaculum. The sequence goes on from NZ_NYVD01000090.1 coordinate 4,385, forward strand.
GACGAACGGCCATTTCGAAGAGGCGATCAAGCTCTTCTCCGAGATGACCAAGGCGAAGGAATGCGAGGAATTCCTCACGCTGCCGGCTTATCAGCAGATTCTGCAGCAGGAAGCCGCAAACTGAAACCGGGCCCCCTCACCCATCCCCTCCGACTACGAGGAATGAAACCATGAGCAAGACTTTTTACGACCTCGTTCCCGGCGCACCCAAGGGCCGGTTCGACAATGTTGAGCGCAACTACAGCGTCGAAGACGTTGAAAAGCTGCGCGGCTCCTTCCCCATCGAGTACACGCTCGCCACGCGCGGTGCGAACAAGCTCTGGGACGGCCTGCACACGGAAGACTACATCCACTCGCTCGGCGCCCTTTCCGGCAACCAGGCGATGCAGATGGTCCGTGCCGGCCTGAAGGCGATCTATCTCTCCGGCTGGCAGGTTGCCGCCGATGCGAACACCGCCTCTGCCATGTACCCGGACCAGAGCCTCTACCCGGCCAATGCCGGTCCGGAGCTTGCCCGCCGTATCAACCGCACGCTGAAGCGCGCGGATGAGATCGAGCATTCCGAAGGCGGCGCACAGCGCGACTGGTTCGTGCCGATCGTGGCCGATGCGGAAGCCGGCTTCGGCGGTCCGCTCAACTGCTTCGAGATCATGAAGGCCTATATCGAGGCCGGTGCCGCTGGCGTCCACTATGAAGACCAGCTCGCTTCTGAAAAGAAGTGCGGCCATCTGGGCGGCAAGGTGCTGATCCCGACCAAGCAGCACATCCGTAACCTGAACGCCGCGCGCCTCGGCGCCGACGTGATGGGCACGCCGACCCTCATCATGGCTCGTACGGACGCTGAGTCCGCCAAGCTCATCACCTCCGACATCGACGAGTACGATCACGACTTCATCGACTTCGATGCCGGCCGTACGGCTGAAGGCTTCTACCGCCTGAAGGACGGCACGGGCGTCGATCACTGCATCAATCGCGGTCTGGCCTTCGCGCCCTACGCCGATCTGCTGTGGTGGGAAACGTCGGTTCCGAACCTCGACGACGCCAAGCGCTTCGCCGAAGCGGTCAAGAAGAAGTATCCGGACCAGATGCTGGCGTACAACTGCTCGCCGAGCTTCAACTGGGAAGCCAATCTGGACAAGGACACGATTGCCAAGTTCCAGCGCGAAATCGCGGCCATGGGCTACAAGTACCAGTTCGTGACGCTGGCCGGCTTCCATCAGCTCAACTACGGCATGTTCGAGCTGGCTCGCGGCTACAAGGATCGCGGCATGGCCGCCTATTCCGAGCTGCAGCAGGCCGAGTTCGGCGCCGAAGGCGACGGCTACACCGCCACGCGTCACCAGCGCGAAGTGGGCACGGGCTATTTCGACATGGTCTCCGTGGCTGCCGCCGGCGGCCAGAGCTCCACGACCGCCCTTGGCGAGTCCACGGAAGCTGCGCAGTTCAAGAAGTCGGCCGACTAATCCAGTCGCTGCCACTTCGGCAAAACATGAAGGCCGCGGGAGCAATCCCGCGGCCTTTTTCATGGCATCCAGAGTTTCCTTTGCGAAAAGCGCGACTGTCCGGATACGCTCTTGCCCATCAAACAAAATCCGAGGGAGTGATATGGCAGATTCCGCCATGGTCGATATTGAGGGAGAGGTCGCGCCGGGCTTTGAAGCCGTGCGCGATGCATTCGCAAGTAATTTCATCAAGGGGGGAGATGTCGGCGCTTCCTTCGCCATCTGGAAAGACGGCGAGTATCTCGTCGATCTCTGGGGCGGGCACACCGATGCCGCGCGCAGCAAAGCCTGGCAGCGCGATACGCTGCCCAATGTCTGGTCCACGACCAAGGCCGTGGCCGCTTTGTGCCTTGCACGTCTGGTCGAGCGCGGCGAGCTTTCCTATGACGACCCGATCATCAAGCACTGGCCGGAATTCGGCGCTCATGGAAAAGACCGGCTCACGGTCGGTCAGGCGATTTCGCATCAGGCGGGCCTTTCCACCTTGCGCGAGCCCCTTACCGAAGAAAATCTCTACGATCACGACGACATGGCGGCGCGCATGGCGGCGGCCGAGCCGCTCTGGGAACCCGGTACGCGCTCGGGCTATCACGCACTCACTTATGCGTTCATCACCGGCGAACTCGTGAAACGGATCACCGGCAAGACGATCGGTCGATTTTTCCGGGACGAGATCGCTGCGCCATGGGAGATCGACTTCTATATCGGCCTGCCGGAAAGCGAGGAAGGCCGCATTGCGGAAATGATTGCCGCGCCGAATGCACAGCCGCTCGACGCCGCCAACCTCAATGAAGTCCAGAAGCTTACTTTCGCCAATCCCTCGCCCTCGGCGACGGCGCCCAACAGCCGCGCGTGGCGGAAGGCGGAAATTTCATCCGCCAACGGCCGGGGGTCGGCCAGCGCCCTGGCAAAGCTCTTCGGAGCCGTCGCGGCGGGCGGCGCATTGAACGGCACAAGCCTTGTCAGCCGGGAGACGCTTGCCAAGCTTTCAGCCGAACAGATTTCGAACGAAGATCTGGTTCTGGGCCTTCAGGGAAGCTGGGGCGCCGGCGTTTTGCGTAATGTTGGCGGTCTTCTCTATGGTCCCAATGAGGCGACCATCGGCCATTCCGGATGGGGCGGCTCTTTCGTGCTATGCGATCCGGTAGCCGGTGTCGGCATTTCCTATGTCATGAACCAGATGGGCCCCGATCTCGCCGGCGACCCTCGTGCGATGGGACTGCTCGCGGCAGCCTATGAGGCACTTTGACCGATTTTCGAGGCGGCGCGATATGTGCCGCCTCGCACGACATTTTGGCGCCAGGGCGGATCACCTTTACCGCCGGCGCCATTCCAACCCGACAGTATGAGGATGCCTATGACGCCCCGCCCCGACGCAACGACAGTACCCGCCACCACAGACCTTTCCGATGAGTTCTCCGACCGGCTTCAATATGCCGAACCGGTTTTTGCCGATTTCGGCGGCATCCTCGGTTTTTGCGGCGAGATCGTCACGCTGGCCGCCTTTGAGGACAACACGAAAGTCCGCGATGCAGTGGAAAGCGAAGGCAAGGGCCGTGTGCTCGTCGTGGATGGGGGCGGCTCCATGCGCTGCGCCCTTTTCGGCGGCAATCTTGGAAAGCTGGCGGAAGAAAATGGCTGGGCCGGGGTGATCATCAATGGCTGCGTGCGCGATACGGCCGAGCTCGAAGACTGTGCGGTCGGCATCAAGGCGCTGGCGGTGCATCCGCGCAAAAGCGAGAAGCAGGGCCTTGGTGAATTCGGGAAAGTGTTTCAGTTCGCAGGCGTGACCTTCCGCCCGGGCGCATGGGCCTATGCGGACGGCGACGGCATTGTCGTCTCCGACGAGAGGCTTGCCTGACTGCTCCCCGCCTCGGCAGAGCAGGCGTCAGAAAATCAGGTCCTTGAGCTTCCACAACGCCAGCACGACCGTCGCTGCCGAAATCAGCATCCCGCCGCTAACCAAAACCACATCCACCGGACGAAGAGGTTCCATCTCGTCGAAGTCGCCCTGCCCATCGCGCTGATCAAGATTTCTGACCGGCTGCACACCCACTCGCCGCATGCCTCACTTCCTCCGATACATTCCCACCCCAAGGAACATGTCCCCGTCACACCAGAAGAAATGCGCCGGGACTTTGTGAAGTTAAGGTAACATCCGTTATGGTTAGCAATCCATTCGAATTGATATTCGAAGTAAAAAAAGGGCTAATGCGCTGGATTTTTCGGTACACCGCACCGCAGCAACCGATTCCGGAAAAAGAATACTGCGCGACTGTTCGGGGAGCTTAGGCGAATCACCCTCGCTCCCCGTTTCAATCAGCGACTACCTGTAATCTTCGACACATAACCCGGCAAAGCGAAAGCCGCCTTGTGGACTTCGGGCGTGTAGTACTGCGTCGAAAGGCCCGCGGCCTCATAGCGGCTGGCGAGTTCTTCGACCGGCACATCCAGCAGGGAAGTGTTGTCCGTCCCCCAGCCCATCGCCATCGGGCCGCCGACATAGGTCGGAATGGTGGCGAGATAGCAGGTGCCTGTCGCAAAAATCCGGCGGAATTTTTCCATGGTGCCCGCCAGCTCTTCAGACTGCATGAAAGGCACACCGTTCTGCGTAACGATGACGCCGCCTTCATTCATGCACCCGGCACAAGCGCGATAGAACGCCTCACGGAAGAGCACTTCGCCCGGACCTATCGGGTCGGTCGAATCCACGATGATGACGTCATAACGATCTTCCGTCTCTTCCACGAATTTCGCGCCATCGGCGAAAACCAGGTTGAGACGCGGATCGTCGAACGCTCCGTTGGAAACTTCGGCCAGATGCTTCTTTGCAAACTCCGTCACCGAAGGGTCGATCTCGACCATGGTGACGTGCTCGACCGTCTTGTGACGCGTTACCTCACGCAGGATGCCGCCATCGCCGCCGCCGATGATGAGCACACGCTTTGCGTTCCCATGCGCGAGGATCGGCACATGGGTCATCATCTCATGATAGATGAACTCGTCGCGCATGGTGAGCTGTGTCACCCCATCAAGCGCCATCATCCGGCCGAACAACGCGTTCTCGAAAATCACCAGGGACTGCTGCCCGGTCTTTTCCTCATAGATCACCTTGTCCGCGCGAAAAGTGCAGACGAAACCCTCCTCTTCGTAGAGGGTTTCGTCGATCCAGCGTCCGCCTTTGTCGTCCTGAAACGGCATCAGACCATGTCCTGTCCGCGCAGGTGTTCGCCGACACGGATGTCGGACGGACTGAAGGCTTCGCGCAGCACTTCGATGGCGTTATGCGGCTCGGCTTCGCCGCACATGAACACATCGAGCGCGGCATAGTCGGCTTCGGGCCAGCTATGGATGGAGATATGGCTCTCCGACAGCACGGCCACACCCGACACGCCTCCGTTCGGCGTGAAGTGATGCAGATGGATGTGCAACAAGGTCGCCTTGGACACTTCCACGCAGCGCCTCAGCGCCTTCTCGATATGCTCGATATCGTCCAGACGGCTCGCGCCGACCAGGTCGATGATCAGATGCGTGCCGGCATAGCGGACGCCGTCGCGCTCGATAAAGAAATCGGTGCGCTCGTCGGACGATGTGTAGGGCCCGGCTTCGACGGTATCGGCTTTTTCGGCCTCTTCCGACGGCGCCTGAACAGGAAACTCGAGTACTTCCGCCTGGGTGCTGCTTGAATCGCGGTTCAAGTCGATCCCCAATTGGAAGAGGGCATTGGATTCGGTCATAGTGCCTCTCCCCAACCAGTAGATGGACCTTGGCTTGCCGGACGCCGTCCCACATACATTTCCAGTAGGGGATCGCCCGCCGGGGCCTTGGATAAGTTATTACGATTTCGCGGATGGAACGCGCTCACGCCCCTCGGTCGGGGCTATGTTCCGGGTGCGAGGCCGAATGCACCTCGCTTCAACAGTCATGAGCTTGTCGGAATTTCCGAACGTTTCGCCCTGACGGAAGACCCGGTTGATCCGGGGCGTCAGCCCCTCGGTCTTGAACCGGCCATATGCAATCTCCCTCGAAACCCGGCGGGTGGCCCGAAACGGTCGGCGCCGCCGAAATTGTCCAAAGAGACGCGTACGCCGTTACTTAACCGTGGTGGCCAGTGGCACGTGCGATTGCGTTCGAGCGGAGAGATAATGGCCATGACCGGCGCTGTCAATCGGTGTTGCAGCGCCGGAGCAAAATTTCACAATGTGACACTCACACCGGAGTCAGCGCGGCAGGCGCTCCATGACTTCCCTTGCGGCACGGATACCGGACTGGAGCGCACCGTCCATATAGCCCTGCCATTCGGTCGCCGTTTCGGTGCCTGCCCAATGGATACGGCCGACTGGCGCGCGCAACGCCTCGCCGAAGCGGGTCATCACACCCGGCGCCATGTGAGCCACATAGCAGCCCCGGCTCCATTCCTCTGCCGTCCAGTCCTGATCGACATAGTCGATGGGTTCGCGAGCCTCGGGGCCAAAATAGTCCGTGAGCGCCTTAATCACTTCCTCGCGGCGGATGTTATCCCCCATCGAACTCATGGCGGTAGCATGATCTCCATCGATAAAACCGACCAGAATGCCGACGGACTCATCTTCCGGCGACTGATCGAACACCACGTTGAAGGCGTGGGCATCGCTTACCGCCATGCCCGCCA
>NZ_NYVD01000091.1 GCF_002684405.1 Parvibaculum sp.
CGCGCATCTCTGCGCGGCCCGTCCGTCATTCGCTTTGCAAGCCTGTCTGGATTACTCCGCCGCCGTCGCCCCGGCACTCATACCCTGGGCGCGGGCGGCGATGCTGGCGATATGGGCGGAGCGGGCATCGAACTCGCGGGCGATGCTCTCGTCTTCATCCTGCAGCGCCTGCACGTCCTGATCGGCATACTGGATGACGCCCATCTCTTCATAGCCCTTGCGGATCTTGTCGCCCCACAGGCCGACATCCTTCACGATGGGCAGGATGCGCGTGAAGAGCGAGTTGCGGAACATCTCCATGAAGCCGGAGTTGTACATATGCTCGCCGCACTTCACCGGGTCGAGGCCGAGATTCTGCCAGACCTCCACCGCGTCGAAACGGTCGCGCATGAGATAGCTCGCTTCCAGCAGGAATTCCTCGCGCTCGTCGCGTTCGGCCTGGGTGAGCTGCGGGTAATAGTCCCGGAGCGCCAGACGCCCGAAGGCGACGTGACGGGATTCGTCCTGCATCACGTAAGCGTTCACCGCCGCGCAAAGCGGGTTCTGCGCATTGTCGCGGATCTGCGCGAAGGAGGCGAGCGCCAGCCCCTCGATCACCACCTGCATGCCGAGATAGGTCATGTCCCAGCGGCTGTCGCGCAGCGTCTGCTCGATGAGGTCCTTCAAAGGCTTCGTCATCGGATAGACGACTTCGAACTTCGACAGGAGCTTCTTGTAGGCCTCCACATGGCGGGCCTCGTCGATCACCTGGGTCGAGGCATAGAACTTGGAGTCCATGTCCGGCACCTGGGTGACGATCTTCGCCGTGCAGATGAGCGCGCCCTGTTCGCCCTGCATGAACTGCGAGAGCTGCCAGGCCTGAAAGTGCTTGCGCACATTGGCCTTCTCCTTGCGCGACATCTTCTCGAATTCGGCCATGCCGTTGATCGGCAGCATCTCGTCGGGAAGCTGTTCGGGATTGTCCTCGTCGAGTTCCTGCGACCAGTCGATGCGGGTTTCCGCATCCCACTGCATCTCCTTGCCCTTCTGGTAAAGGCCCATCATCGCGGTGCGTTCGGGATCGTATTCCCAATTGAACATCGCATCGTAATTCTGCGGGACGTCCCAATGGCTGTCGTCCAACGCAAGCGTGTACATGTCCTTGATCTGCTTCATCTGGTCTCCTCCCCGAGCGATGATGCGTGTGCCGTCTAAATGCGTATCTCAACTACGCACTTGCTAGTCTAGCACCCTGCGCGCCTGACACAAGGGTGGGAACTGGACATATCCCCCCTCGCATCAAGCCGGCACGGGATGAAAACTACCCCAATGGGTGGGTTTTCACTTGAAAAACTCACCCATTGGGTTATATATCGCCTGTGCAGACCGTCGCCGAGACCAGCATCTTCGCAAAAAAGGCCGCCATGCTCCTGAGCGAGGATGAACGGGCCGAACTGATCTCCTATCTGGCGCAGAACCCGGACGCAGGAGATGAAATCAAGGGCACCGGCGGCGTCAGAAAGATGCGCTTCAAGGCGAAGGGCAAAGGGAAATCCGGCGGCGTCCGTGTGATCTATTATTTCTTCAACAAGACGATCCCGCTTTACGCCCTGACGATCTACGGCAAGAACGAGAAGGCCGACCTTTCGGCGGAAGAGAAGAAAATCGTTTCCGCTCTGGCAGCACGTATCAAGGCCACCGCAAAGAAGAAGGAGGCATAAGATGTCCGATCTCGGGAAGGAACTCATCGAGGCGATGGAAGAGGCCGTCGCCCATGCGGAAGGTCGTCCGAACGGCGTTACGTTGCATGAACCCCGCTCCGCCCAGGATGAAATTCGCAATGCGCGTAAGGCCCTGGGCATGACGCAGGCCGCCTTTGCCCCTCTCCTGGGCACCAGCGTGTCCGGGCTTCAGAAATGGGAACAGGGAAAGCGGCAGCCGCCCGGCGCCGTCAAAACGCTGGTGCGGCTTATCGAAATCGCCCCAGAACCCATCAAAACGGCCATCGAGCAGAACAAGGAGCGCATAAGCGCATAGCCGGCACGGCCCCGAGGCAGGGAAAAGGACCGCCCGGGACCGCCGGAATATTGCTGCACCGCAAAAATGCCTTGCATACGCTGTGTCGAGCGCCAATGATCCCGGCAAAACGGTCATGAAACTGTGACCATCACCCCAAGTCGTCCGCGCGCCCTTCGGTGGCAGCCTCAAATCGGGTGCGCGGCATGCGAAAGAGGTGCGCGAATGGCAGCCGTCGAAACCAGCGCCGACAATGGCGCGGAGAAAAAAGACCTGTATGAAGTCGGCGAAGTGCCGCCGCTGGGTCACGTTCCCAAGAACATGTACGCCTGGTCGATCCGGGCCGACCGCCACGGTCCGCCCGAGAGCGCCATGCAGGTCGAGGTCGTTCCCACCTGGGAAATCGACAGCAATGAAGTGCTCGTCCTCGTGATGGCGGCGGGCGTGAACTACAACGGCGTCTGGGCCGCCCTTGGCGAACCCGTCTCCGTCTTCGGGGCGCACAAGAACGACTATCACATCGCAGGCTCCGACGCGGCCGGCATCGTCTGGGCCGTCGGCTCCAAGGTGAAGCGCTGGAAGGTCGGCGACGAAGTCGTCATCCATTGCAACCAGGACGATGGCGACGACGAGGAATGCAATGGCGGCGACCCGATGTTCTCGCCCTCGCAGCGCATCTGGGGCTACGAAACGCCGGACGGCTCCTTCGCGCAGTTCGTGCGCGTGCAGTCGCAGCAGCTCATGCCGCGCCCCAAGCACCTGACCTGGGAAGAGAGCGCCTGCTACACGCTGACGCTCGCCACCGCCTACCGCATGCTGTTCGGCCATCGCCCGCACGGGCTGCAGCCGGGCCAGAACGTGCTGGTCTGGGGCGCGTCGGGCGGCCTCGGCTCCTTTGCCGTGCAGCTCTGCGCGACGGCGGGCGCCCATGCGATCGGCGTCATCTCCGATCCGTCCAAGCATGATTTCGTCATGTCGATGGGCGCGAAGGGCGTCATCAATCGCAAGGACTTCAATTGCTGGGGCCAGCTGCCCAAGGTGAACTCGCCCGAATTCAACGACTTCATGAAAGAGGCGCGGAAATTCGGCAAGGCGATCTGGGACATCACCGGCAAGGGGATCGATCCCGACATCGTGTTCGAGCATCCCGGCGAAGCGACCTTCCCGGTTTCCTGCATGGTGGCCAAGCGCGGCGGCATGGTCGTCTTCTGCGCCGGCACGACGGGCTTCAACCTCACCTTCGATGCGCGCTTCGTCTGGATGCGCCAGAAGCGTATTCAAGGCTCGCATTTCGCACATCTGAAACAGGCAAGCGCGGCGAACCAGCTCGTCATCGAACGCCGCATCGACCCCTGCATGTCGGAAGTCTTCTCCTGGGAAGACATCCCGCGCGCCCACACCAAGATGTGGAAGAACGAGCACCTGCCCGGCAACATGGCCGTGCTGGTGACCGCCCAGCGCCCGGGCCTGCGCAGCTATGAGGATGTGCTGGAGCTTTCGGGGCAGTAAGGGGCTTTCCGCTTTCCTCCGTCATTGCGAGGAGTGAAACGACGAAGCAATCCAGTCCGGCGCCTGCCGCTTCTGGATTGCTTCGCTTGCGCTCGCAATGACGAAGAAGCCGCGGCCCCTATTGCTGCCAGTAATCCTTGGTGAACATGATGAAGACGGTGAGAAGTTCGAGCCGTCCCATCAGCATGCCCGCGCTGAGGAGCCATTTGGCGGCGTCTGGAAGCGTCGCGAAATTGCCGGACGGGCCGACGATGTCGCCGAGACCGGGACCGACATTGCCGACCGCCGTGGCCGAGGCCGAAATCGCCGTCATGAATTCGATCCCCAGCGCGCCCAGCGCCAGCGCGATGCCGAACACGGTGGCGAAATAAAGCACGATGAAAAGACCGACCGAAAAGACGATCTCGCGGTCCACCGTGCGCTCGCCATAGCGCAGCGTCTGCGCCACATGCGGATAGAGCGTCTGGCGCATCTGCGTGCGGAACAGGATGCCGAGAATCTGGAACCGGAAGATCTTGATGCCGCCCGCCGTGGAGCCCGTGCAGCCGCCGACGAATGTCAGCAGGAAGAAGAACATCACCGCGAAATGCGACCACATGGTGTAGTCGGTCGTCGCATAGCCCGTCGTCGTGACGATCGAGACGACGTTGAAGGCCGCGTGGCGCAGCGATTCCAGAAGATCGTAATGCCCGTCCATCCAGATGGACCGGGTGAGGATCAGCACGGCAATGACGATGAAGACAAGAAAGCCGCGCACCTGCGGGTCTTTCCACAACGCATCATGCTCGCCCCGGATCATGTGGATATAGACGACGAGCGGCAGCGAGCCCGCGATCATGAAGACGACCGCGACCCAGCTCAGCCACGGATTGTCGAAATAGCCGAAGGACGCATCATGCGTGGAATAGCCGCCGGTGGAGAGCGTCGTCATGGCATGCGTCATCGCATCGAAGGGCGTCATCCCCCCGAACATGTAGAGCACGGCGCAGAGAAGCGTCAGCAGGAGATAGACCTCCGCGATGGCGAGCGCGATCTGGCCGGGGCGCGGCAGCACCTTTTCGGAGCGGTCGGAACTTTCGGTGCGGAAGAGCTGCATACCGCCGACGCGCAGGAAAGGCAGAATGGCCACCGCGGTAACGATGATGCCGACGCCGCCGATCCATTGCAGAAGCGCGCGCCACAGGAGGATGCCGGGCGGCATCTTGTCGAGGCCTGAAAAGACGGTCGCGCCCGTGGTGGTGACGCCCGAAATCGCCTCGAAAAAGGCGTCGGTATAGCTCACCCCGATCCGGGAAAAGACGAAAGGCAGCGCCGCGAAGGCCGACACGCCGAGCCAGCCCAGCGTCGTCATCATGAAGGTGGCGCGATAGCCGAGATCGCGGTCTTCCGTGCTGAAGGCCAGCATCAGCCCGCCGCCCGCAAAGCCGGTAATGGCGGCAGCAAGCAGGAAGGCCGTCCAGTCGTCGCGCTGCGCCACCAGATCGGCGAGCGCGGGGACCAGCATCAGCACCGCCAGCGCGACCAGCAACGCGCCCAGAACGAGACCGACTACCTTGCCGCTATGCATGAAGTACTCTCATTAGCCGGATATCCCCCGGTCTCCTGGCATTCTTCGGGCCGGCAGGACCCCTCGTCGCAGCCGCGAAGCCGCCTCTTTCTATCCTGACCCGCCGATATGCACAAACCCCGCAAACGGCCCGAAGACCGGGGTGAGGCCAGGCCGGGGCCGGGCCGGGATCGGATCGGAGAGGCAAATATGGCGCAGCGCAGCACTGGCCGCATGCCCCAAGCGCGATATATAAGGGCCTAGTTCCCTCTCACGCATGGGGCCTTCCCTGCGGCCCAGCCGACCCGAAATGAAGAGTATCGCCATGAGCCAGACCAATCCCGCCGTTCTCGACAATCTGATCGGCCTTGCCAAGGAAGCCGTCACGGCGGCCGACAAGCTGCTCGCCAAGGCCCGCGCGGGCGTGCGGGAAAAGGTCGTGGTGAACGGCAAGGTGTCGGCGGCCGCGCTGGAGCGCGAGCAATTCGCCGCCCACGGCCTCGCCTGGATGGCAACCTATGTGGAGGCGCTGCGCCAGCTGGCCGATTATGCCGAGCGCATGACCGGCGAAGGCCGCTTCGGCGAGACCGAAGCGCTGATCGTGCAGATCGCCTTCGGCGAATATCTGCACCAGCTTGCCGGCGGCATTCCAATGAGCCAGGGGGAGATCGTCCGTCCGCGCGATCTCGGCCTGACGTTTGAGGAGATCGAAGCGTTCTTCACCGAGCCGGTGCGGGAGCTGATCGCGAATGGCAATACGGCACAGATCCGCGCCCGCCTCGCCGAAATTCTGGGGACGCAGGCCGGTGCCGCCACTTTTGGCGATGCGGGCCTTGAGGAAACCTATGACGCGATCCGCGACCAGATGCGCCGCTTCGCCGATGCCGAAGTCGTTCCGTATGCGCATGAATGGCATTTGAAGGACGACTACATTCCGCTCGAAGTCGTGTCGCATATGGCCGAACTCGGCGTCTTCGGCCTGACCATTCCGGAGGAATTCGGCGGGCTGGGCCTCGGCAAGGAATCCATGTGCGTCGTCTCGGAGGAACTCTCCCGCGGCTATATCGGCGTCGGCTCGCTGGGCACGCGCTCCGAAATCGCCGCCGAACTCATTCTGGGCGGCGGCACGGACGAGCAGAAGAACAAATGGCTGCCCAAGATCGCGAGCGGCGAAACGCTGCCCACCGCCGTCTTCACCGAACCCAATACGGGCTCCGACCTGGCAAGCCTCAAGACGCGCGCGAAACGCGACGGCGAGACCTACAAGGTCAGCGGCAACAAGACCTGGATCACCCATGCCGCCCGCGCCGACGTGATGACGCTGCTGACGCGCACCAATGACGCGCCGGGCTATAAGGGCCTTTCCATGCTGCTCGCGGAAAAGCCGCGCGGCGACGATAACGAGCCCTTCCCCGCCCCAGGCATGTCGGGCGGCGAGATCGAGGTCCTCGGCTATCGCGGCATGAAGGAATTCGAGATCGGCTTCGACGATTTCGAGGTGAAGGCGGAAAACCTGCTGGGCGGCGAGGAAGGTCAGGGCTTCAAGCAGCTCATGCAGACCTTCGAAAGCGCCCGCATCCAGACGGCGGCCCGCGCGGTCGGCGTCGCGCAATGCGCGCTGGAACTCGGTCTTCGCTATGCGCAGGAACGCATCCAGTTCGGCAAGCCGATTTATGCCTTCCCCCGCGTCTTCGGCAAGCTCGTGATGATGGCGGTGGAAATCATGGTGGCGCGCCAGATCACCTATTTCGCCGCGCGCGAAAAGGATGGCGGTCGGCGCTGCGACCTCGAAGCAGGCATGGCGAAGCTGCTGGCGGCGCGCGTCGCCTGGGCGGCGGCCGACAATGCGCTGCAGATCCATGGCGGCAACGGCTTCGCGCTGGAATATCCGGTGAGCCGCGTGCTCTGCGATGCGCGGATCCTCAACATCTTCGAGGGCGCAGCGGAAATTCAGGCGCAGGTCATCGCCCGGCGCCTGCTGGACGGCGCCAACTGACGAACGCTTCGCCGTATGAACAAACAAGAAAAGCCCGAAAGGGGGCGCTTACATGAGTGAACTTTTCAGCTATCTCGGCCCGCTTGCCGTGCTGGTGGTCGTCATCGTCCTGATCGCCGGCCTCTGGAACATGCTGCGCGGCGGCTCCTCCAGCCGCTCCCAGACGCTGATGCGCTGGCGCGTGGGGCTTCAGTTCGTGGCCATCATCATCCTGATGACCGGCCTCTATTTCGCCAGCCGCTAGGATTTCCGGGATTTCCCGTCCCATCCCTGCACGCCGACCCACACATGTTGCAGTTTTGCATCGGGTGACCTGCGGCAAATCATGTAAATTGCGGCATCTTCCCGGGGTGGGAAGGCAACAAGACAAGAGGATCATCGCAGCTGTGACCAAGTCTCTGAAATCGTCCATTGCCGGTGGCGTGGCCGCGGCATTGGCCCTCGGCACCATCGTCCTTCCCGCAACGACGGCGGATGCCCGCCCGCTCGGCGAAGAAATCCGCATCGGCATCATGGACCATGATACCGGCCTGATCCGCGACCGCCGCGAAACCGACAGCCCGGACATCAATGCCGAAGTGCTGTTCGCCTCGCCGGAATTCCTGGACTGGGCCTATTCGCCCCGCCCGCTGATCGGCGCGACCATCAACACCGATGGCGGCACGAGCCTTGGCTATGCGGGCCTTGGCTGGAACTTCGATCTGGGCAGCAATTTCTTTCTCGACGCGAGCTTCGGCGGCGCCATCCATAATGGCGAGACCGACAAGGTAACGAGTTCCAGCCGCGATTATGGCTGCCGCGTTCAGTTCCACGAAACCTTCTCGATCGGCTACGACCTCAGCGCCAATCACTCGCTGATGGCGACGTTCGAACACATGTCGAATGCCGGTCTCTGCGACAAGAATGACGGCATGACCGATATCGGCATCCGCTACGGCTACCGCTTCTGACCGTACACAGACAATTCACACGGAAAAGGGCTCCCCTCGCGGGAGCCCTTTTTCTTTGAACGTTTAACGACAAAACCCCAAGCAAGTCAGACATGCCTCGACGCCTTTGACATCGCATGTCCCGCAAAGGGTCATGTAGGATTCCATGCAAACGAGCGGGCAAATCAAGAAAACAGGGCAATCATGGAAACGACGACCGGAATCACGAAAACGGCGTGCGCATGCTGCATGGCCGCCGCATTGACACTCGGCACAGCGACGCTTCCCGGCAATTCGGCCGATGCACGCCCCCTCGGCGGCGAGATGCGGATCGGCGTCATGGACCACGATACCGGCCTCATCCGCAAACGCCTCGAGACGGACAGTCCCGACATCAATGCCGAAGTGCTGTTCGCCTCGCCGAAAATCCTCGATTGGGCCTGGTCCCCCCGTCCGCTGGTGGGCGCCACCATCAACACCGGCGGCGGCACCAGCCTTGGCTATGCCGGTCTCGGCTGGAACTTCGATCTCGGCAACAACTTCTTCTTCGACGCAAGCGTGGCCGGCGCCATCCACAATGGCGAGACGGACAAGGTGACGACTTCCAGCCGCGACTATGGATGCCGCCTGCAGTTCCACGAAACCGTCTCGCTCGGCTACGACGTGAACGAACACCATTCGCTCATGGCCACCTTCGAGCACATGTCGAACGCCTATCTGTGCGATTCCAATGACGGCATGAACAATATCGGCGTCCGCTACGGCTATCGCTTCTAGGCCGGACGCAAAAAGCTGGAATGGAAAGGGTTCCCTTGCGGGAGCCCTTTTTCTTTCCGCCGTCGCGCCAATATGAAAAGCTCAAGCCGAAACGGGAGGACGCCATGGCAGAACAAATTTCGCCTGAGGAACATCCGAAGAAATCCGTCACGGTGCATGGCAAGACCATGCGCTATGTGGAAATGGGCGACGGCGATCCCATCGTCTTCCTTCATGGCAACCCCACCTCCTCCTATCTCTGGCGCAATGTGATGCCGCATCTGAAAGGTCAGGGCCGCTGCATCGCGCCCGACCTCATCGGCATGGGCGACAGCGACAAGCTCGAGGAGAGCGGACCGGAGAGCTATCGCTTCGTGGACCACCGCAAATATCTGGACGGCATTCTGGAGGCGCTCGGCGTGACGGAAAACGTCACCCTCGTCATCCATGACTGGGGCTCCGCGCTCGGCTTCGACTGGGCGAACCGCCACAGGGAGGCGATGAAAGGCATCGCCTATATGGAAGCCATCGTGCGCCCCATGCGCTGGGACGAATGGAACCCGGATGCGCGGCCTATCTTCGAGGCCTTCCGCTCGCCCGCGGGCGAGGAGATGATTCTCGAAAAGAACCTGTTCATCGAGCGCGTGCTGCCGGGCTCGGTCCTGCGCGGGCTGAGCGAGGCGGAAATGGCGGTCTATCGCCGTCCCTTCGCCGAGGCCGGCGAAAGCCGACGCCCGACGCTCACCTGGCCGCGCCAGATCCCGCTCGACGGCGAACCGGCGGACGTGGCCGACATCGTGTCCGACTATGCGGCCTGGATGGCCGAAAACGATTTGCCCAAGCTCTTCGTCAATGCCGAGCCGGGCGCCATCCTGATCGGCGCCCAGCGCGAGTTCTGCCGTGGCTGGAAGAACCAGACCGAAGTGACCGTGAAGGGCAGCCATTTCATCCAGGAAGACAGCCCGCATGAGATCGGCGAGGCGATTGCCAGTTTCGTCTCCGGGCTCCGATAGCTCAAAACAGAAATATTTTTCTTTGAAACGATAAAATATTGCTGTAAGACAGGTTTCATCGTCCTTTCCGATGGAGTCCTCCCATGTCCCGCAGCAGCACCGCCACCAAACGCCGCGCCCGCATCCGGCGCGTGAGCCGCATCATGGAGTGGGTGCTGCTGGCCACCATTCTCGCCCTGCCGGTCCTCCTCGCCATCGGATGGGCGATGGTGGATAGGCCGGGCGGAGACGGCCTGCTTGCGGATTTCGTCAGCCGGGAAATCGCCGGGAGCGGACCGCTTTCAGTGCAGGATCGCGTCCTCGGCTTCCTCGCATCCCTCGTGCCGCTGTCCGTGATCCTGATTGGCCTTCGGCACCTGCGGGCTCTCTTCTCGCAGTACGGCGACGGCAGGATCTTCGGGCCGGCCAATGCGCGTCATTTCCGCGGACTTGCAATCGCCCTCCTGTGTTGGGTGCCGGCGCAATTCGTCGGTGACGCACTGGCGTCCCTCGCCGTCAGCCTCGACAACGCGCCCGGCCACCGTTTCATCAGCCTTGGCCTGTCGAGCAGCGACCTCGCCCTCACGCTGATCGGCGCGACCGTGCTCATACTGTCATGGGTGATGGTTGAAGCCGCCGAGATCGCCGACGACAACGCACGGATCATCTGATGCCCATAACAGTTACGCTGGATGTGATGCTCGCGCGCCGGAAGATGAAGAGCCGAGAGCTCGCGGAATCCGTGGGGATCACCGAAGCGAACCTCTCGCTCCTCAAGTCCGGACGGGTCAAGGGCGTGCGGTTTTCCACGCTTGAGGCGATCTGCCGGGCACTCGACTGCCAGCCCGGCGACCTGCTCGCCTACGAACCGGACAGCGGTTCGGACGAATAGGAAAAACGGCATTGCCCGCCGTCGATGCAGCTAGCGCATTCGCAGCGCCCTGCTCTCCTCGTCCCATCGCCAGACCGGCGCACCAGGCAGAAGCCGGACGCCGCCGACCCAGCGTTCGGGCGGCGACAGAGACATATAGTCGAGCCGCCCGTCGAGACAGGCGCGGCCCGCATCGGTGAGGGAGACCTCACGCTTCGGCCAGTCTTCGCCGGGCGCGATCTCCAGCAGCGGTTCGGCGCATCGCGTCATCTCCCGCAGGATGTGCCAGAACATGAGATCGCCCAGCCAGGGCAGCGGCTCATAGCCCCGCATCAGCGCCGCGAAAATGCGTCCCGCCGTGAGCCGCCCCCGGTCATGGAGAATGCGCAGGATCAGCCGCTGGGTGAGGGAGAGACCGTCCGCCACGCCCGGCAGCTCCTGCACATGCCGGTTAAGCGCCGCCCCCATGAAGGGAAGCGGCAGCGCTCCGTTTTCCGCAATGGTCCAGAGGCCGGTCGGATCGCCTGCCCGCAAGGCCGCCCAGATACGCGCGCCCAGCGCCAGTTGCGCCTCCGTTACGGCAGTACGCGAAGACCAGAGCATATGCAGCGCCTCGGGCGGCAACTGCCCGATCCCGATGAAACGCTCGGCGCCGGGAAAGCTGTCCGTGGAGACAAGCTCGATCCGTGGCCGCCCCCGCATGTCGCTAAAGGCGGCGAGCACACGCGCAAGGATAAGCTGGTCGTAGCTGTCATGCTCGAACCAGAGGACGACGCGCTCATAATCGGCCGCCTGCGCCAGCCCCTCCTCTTCCGCCATCAGCCCGGCGCGGATATCGCTTTTCGGCCGGTCCATTTCCTCGCCATAGGCCTCGGCCAGAAAATCGGCGCGCCGCGCCAGCCAGTCGCCATCCGGCGTCACCGGGCCCTGACAGAAGGGATTGGAATATTCCAGGAAGCGCCCTTCGAAACCGGCAAGCGTCAACGCCTCGCCGATATCATTGCCGCAGCGGATGTGAAGCGTGCGCCTATCCGCGTCTGAAATGTTTCCGCCGCGAATGAGCCGGGTGGACGCATCGAGCGCCTCGATATGCGCTTTGAGTTTCGGCCAGCTCGGCAGGCCGAGTTCGCGGGCGATCACGAATTGCGCGTCGGCCAGCTTCAAAGGCGCGCTCAGCGTCTCCCGCCACACATGCACGCGCGACAGGGCATCTGCATTATCTGCATTGAAAGCGCGCTGCAGCTCGCGGGCGCGCTTCTTCTGCTGGTCGAGATTGAGTCGGAAAGGATTGGCCGCAAAGGCGGCGGTGTCTGAATCGGTCATGGCCGGTTCCTCTTCATCGCGTCCGCGCCCGCCGGATCAGACAGAAAAGGAAACCGCAAAATGGGTCTTTCTTGTCGTCAGGCCGGGGCGCTGCCCTTTCCGCGGGTCATGGAGGCTTCGGCCGAGCCTTGAGGGAAGATTCGCGCATGGTCGCCGAAAGATCAAGATGGCCGCCGAAAATTGCGAGCCATTAGCACTTGCCTCGCGCGCCCGGTCACGCGAGTCTGTGTCGTCGCCCAAGGCGGCAGGCCCGACATGGAAATTGGCTAAAAGGGGGAGACACGATGTCTTCGAACACGACCACAAGCGAAGTGACGAGTTTCGACAAGGGGCGCCGCGTCTATCACTGGGCGGCGGCGGTGCTCGTCCTGCTCATGATCCTGGGCGGCTTCACCATGACCCGGGCAACCTCGACCATTCACTTCGGCGTCGGCATCATCGTGCTGGCGCTCATGGTGCTCTGGCTTGCCTGGAGAGCCGGCCATCCCCGGCCCGATTTCCTGCCCATGCCGCGCTGGCAGCAGATTCTCGCCACATCCGTGCATCACCTGCTGATGCTCACCCTGACGTTGCAGGCGATTTTCGGCCTGATGATGATCTCCTTCCATGAGAAGTCGATCAACGCCTTCTGGGTGATCCCGCTCCATATCGTGCAGAACGACACGCTGCACTACATCGGCCATGAGGCGCATGAGATCAACGCCTTCATCATTTGCGGCCTGCTGGTGCTGCATATCGGCGGCGCGCTCTACCACCACTTCATCATGAAGGACGCAACGCTGACCCGGATGAAATCCGGCAACGCCTGAGCCCGCCTTCCGCTTCCCCCCCCTGCCCCCATTTCCGGGCCGGAGACGACATGGTCACGCTGAACAAGATCTATACCCGCACCGGCGACAAGGGCGACACGGCCCTTGCCACCGGCGAACGCGTACCCAAACACGCGCTCCGGATCGAAAGCTACGGCACGACGGACGAACTGAACGCCGTTCTCGGCATCGCGCGTCTTCATACGCAAGATATGCCCGACCTCGACGCCATGCTCTCGCGTATCCAGAACGACCTCTTCGACCTCGGGGCCGACCTTGCAACGCCCTATAAGGGGCCGAACGAGCAGGAAGAGCTGGGCTACGAACCGCTCAGGATCATCGCAAGCCAGGTCGAACGGCTCGAAACCGAGATCGACCGCATGAACGGCGAGCTGGAGCCGCTGCGCTCCTTCATCCTGCCCGCCGGACATGAGGCCGCGGCCCATCTGCACCATGCCCGGACGGTGTGCCGCCGGGCCGAACGGGTCGCCGCCGCGCTGGCAGGCGAAGCCGGCGAGAAAATCAGCGAGGCCTGCCTGCAATATCTCAACCGGCTCTCGGATTTTCTTTTCGTCGCAGCGCGTTACGTCAACAAGGCCGAAGGCGACGGCGACGTGCTCTGGGTCCCGGGCGGCAGCCGCTAAAGACGCCGCAACCCCTCCGGCACGCCTTCCCTTACGTCGCGGGAAGCGCACCTGCCCGCAGGGCCCCCCTCGCGTTGACAGGGGCATATCCTCACACTAGGTTGCCGCACCGCAGCAGCTGTCTATCTCTTTACAGACAGCCGGAGTTTCCCCCGAGGAACAGCGATTTCCGCCGCATGTCCGCCATGCGAGGAGGGCTGGGCCGAAGGATTTGAGACCGTCGCTTCGCCGGCCAGGCGGAGTGGAACCGATAAGGACCGGACCACCGGTCAGGAGCCAACGGTAACGGCAGAACCGGCCCCGGATTCCGGGAAATCCGGCCACGCCCGAGAACCGGTGCAACGCGCAGGGAGTTCACCTCAATGAAAGTGCTCGTTCCGATCAAGCGGGTTGTCGACTACAACGTGAAAATCCGTGTGAAGTCGGATGGCAGCGGCGTCGACCTCGCCAATGTGAAGATGTCCATGAACCCGTTCGATGAAATCGCCGTTGAAGAGGCGGTTCGTCTGAAGGAAGCGGGCAAGGCCACTGAAGTCGTCGCCGTATCGATCGGCGTCGCGCAGTCGACCGAAACCATCCGCACCGCGCTCGCCATGGGCGCCGACCGCGGCATCCTGGTGAAGACGGACGATGTGGTCGAACCCATCAACGTCGCCAAGATCCTGAAAGGGATTGCGGAAGAAGAAAAGCCGGACCTCATCATCCTCGGCAAGCAGGCCATCGACGATGACTGCAACCAGACCGGCCAGATGCTGGCCGCGCTTCTGGGCTGGGCGCAGGGCACCTTCGCCTCCAAGGTCGAGGTCGACGGCGAAACGCTCAACCTGACGCGCGAAATCGACGGCGGCCTTCAGACGCTGAAGCTGAAGATGCCGGCCATCGTGACCGCCGACCTTCGCCTCAACGAGCCGCGCTATGCGTCTCTGCCCAACATCATGAAGGCGAAGAAGAAGCCGATCGACGAAAAGGCGCCCGCCGATTTCGGCGTGGACATCAAGCAGCACCTTGAAGTGCTGAAGGTGACCGAGCCGCCGCAGCGCGAAGCCGGTATCAAGGTTGAATCTGTTCAGGAGCTCGTTTCGAAGCTCAAGGAAGCGGGAGTGATCGGATGACCACGCTTGTATTTGCAGACCACAACAACACCGATCTCGGCGACGCGACGGCCAAGACCGTCACCGCCGCGACGAAGATCGGCGGCGACGTGCATGTGCTCGTCGCGGGCAAGGGCTGCGACGCCGTTGCCGAAGCCGCCGCGAAGCTGGACGGCGTCTCCAAGGTCCTCGTGGCCGACGACGCCCAGTACGAGCATCCGGTTGCCGAACCGCTCGCCGCTCTCCTGGTGAAGCTCGCCGGCTCCTACGACGCGATCCTGTCGCCCGCCACCACCATCGGCAAGAACTTCATGCCGCGCGTGGCCGCCCTTCTCGATGTCGCGCAGATCTCCGACATCGTGGGCGTGGAAAGCGCCGACACGTTCGAGCGTCCGATCTATGCCGGTAACGCCATCCAGACCGTGAAATCGACCGACGCCAAGAAGGTCATCACCGTGCGCACCACCGCCTTCCCGGCGGCGGGCGACGGCGGCTCGGCCTCGGTGGAGAAGGTCGAGGCGGCCGAGAACCCGGGTCTTTCCGAATTCGTGAGCGAAGAGCTGACGAAGTCGGACCGTCCGGAACTGACGGCGGCCAAGGTCATCATCTCCGGTGGCCGCGGCATGCAGAACGGCGAGAACTTCGCCATGCTCGAAAAGGTCGCCGACAAGCTCGGCGCCGCGGTCGGCGCCTCGCGCGCGGCTGTGGATGCGGGCTTCGTGCCGAACGACTATCAGGTCGGCCAGACCGGCAAGATCGTCGCGCCCGAGCTTTACATCGCCGTCGGCATTTCCGGCGCGATCCAGCATCTGGCGGGCATGAAGGACAGCAAGGTCATCGTCGCCATCAACAAGGACGAGGAAGCCCCGATCTTCCAGGTCGCCGATTACGGCCTGGTCGCGGACCTCTTCCAGGCGGTGCCGGAGCTGGAAGAAGCGCTCGGCTGAGCCTTCCGCCGTTCCACACAACGAAATCAGGCGCTGTTCCCCCGGGAACAGCGCCTTTTTCATGCCCGATATGTCCCCCGCCATATTGCGCAGCGCAGCAATCCATGGAAAACCTGTAAATGGGGCACGGATAGCGCGGTCGGAAAACCGCGCCGCGTCCCTATGCGTTTTGTGTATCATTCGCGGGGGATCGGCTGTCGCCCCTCCCCCGGGCCAAGCGGGACGGATGCGAAATGAAGGTTCGGAAAGTCGGTGTGATCGGCGCGGGTCAGATGGGCAACGGCATCGCCCATGTCTGCGCCCTGGCGGGCTATGAGGTCGCGCTCAACGATATGACCGAAGAGCGCATCGAGGCGGGCCTTGCGACCATCAACGGCAACATGACGCGCCAGGCAAGCTCCGGCCGCATCAGCGAGGCCGACAAGGAAGCAGCCCTCGACCGCATCTCCGCCGCCGCCGACTACACCGCCTTCGAGGATGCGGATGTCGTGATCGAATCCGCCACCGAAAAGGAAGAGGTCAAACGCGCCATCTTCGCCGATCTCTGCCCGCATCTGCGCGAAGACGCCTTTATCGCCACCAATACCTCCTCGATCTCCATCACCCGGCTGGCCGCCTCCACGGACCGGCCGGAACGCTTTATGGGCGTCCATTTCATGAACCCCGTACCGGTGATGGAGCTGGTGGAGCTGGTGCGCGGCATCGCCACCGACGACGAAACCTTCGATTTCTTCCAGGATTTCGCCAAATCGCTGGGCAAGGAAGTGGCCAATGCCGAGGACTTCCCGGCCTTCATCGTGAACCGCATCCTGCTGCCCATGATCAACGAGGCCGTCTATACGCTTTACGAGGGCGTGGGCTCGGTGGAGAGCATCGACAAGGCCATGAAGCTCGGCGCGAACCACCCGATGGGGCCGCTGCAACTGGCCGATTTCATCGGCCTCGACACCTGCCTCTCCATCATGCAGGTGCTCTATGACGGGCTCGCGGACAGCAAATACCGCCCCTGCCCGCTGCTGGTGAAATATGTCGAGGCCGGCTGGCTGGGCCGCAAGGCGCAGCGCGGCTTCTACGATTATCGCGGCGAACACCCCGTTCCTACGCGATAGGACCGCCTGTGCAAACAGGCGGGAACAACATACGGGAGAACGGATTTGTCGTTCTCTCCCTTCTCCTATATGTCGCGCTCAGCCTGACAAAAATGCAGGCCTATCTGCCGGATGGCAGATTCTGGGCGGAAGAAGGATGCAGATTCTACCCTCATATCGCCCTCCTCCCCGCATTTGAAAAGTTCTTCTTCGTCTTCAATGGCCATCTGGAACTTGTCGCCAATATCATCACGGCGGGAGCGACGATGGCGGATTTCAAATATGCGCCGCTGGTCACGACCTATTCGTCATTCGCGCTCCAGACGATCCCCGTCTTCCTGATCGTCTGGATGCACAGATCGCTGGGAATCCGGGGTTGGCTCCTGCCGATTCTCGTCCTCATCATCGTCGGCCTGCCCCAATCGCCTGAAGTGTGGGCCAATACGGCGAATCTTCAGTTTCATTTTTCTCTGCTCGCCGCCCTGATCGCGGTGCTGCCGGTCCGGACGGGCATTGGGAAACACGCCTTCCGGCTGTTGCTCCTCCTGTCGGGTCTGAGCGGAATTCCGGCAAACTTCGTGGCCCCGGCTTTTCTCTATCTGGCCGCGAATAATGGCGACAGGGAGCGCTGGATCCAGTTTTCCATCCTCGCCGCCACGAGCCTGCTTCAACTCGCCATCATCGCAACGCACGGTTTCGACACCGGGGATCGGAGCCTCACGGCCAACCCGCTTCTCTACTGGCTTCCCGTGATCAGCCAGCAGGTCGTGGGGCCGCTTCTGGGCCCCGATATCGGGGAACCTTTCGCTCTCATCCTGCGCGACGCCCTCGCGCAACGATCCGGTGCGATCTTCCTCGGGATCATCTGTTCGATCCCGTTCTTCTACATCGTCCGGCGCGAAATCAATGCGGGCACCGACACCTCCCGGACCGCTGTAATATGCGCGGCGCTGCTATCGGTGCTGGGAACCGCTGCGGCCCTTGGCGACAAGACGGAGCTGATCTCCACCACATTCTCGGGACGTTATTTCTTCGCCTCGAATGTCCTGCTGACCGTCTATGCGCTCAGCCGTTTCAACCGAAACATCTTCTATCTCGGGGCCGTTCTGATGCTGCTGATTTCCTCCATGCATAATGTCGACCAATATCTCGGAGGCCCGGATTGGCGCACGGAATATGAAAGAGCGCAGGACGCCCGGAGCAAGACCGTGAACATCTGGCCTTATGGCTGGGAAATGCCCAATTTTGCGCTCGGCCCGACGCCTTCAGACGCCCGGTCGCCTTGCAGGTCAGGACGCCCTGCATCCGCCCCCTCCGGGGCATTCCAGCCGAAATGACAGCAATTCGTTAACCCGCCCCCATCTAGCATATGGATATTCATGAGAGGGGCCCATGGCCCCGGGGGCAGGCTCGATGGGATCGCTGGCACTAGGTTCCGGCACGCCACATTTTATCGAAGGCCAGATCGAGTATATGGACTGGCCCGGGCACCCGCTTGCCCGGGAACTGGCGAATTACTGGATCGCCAAACGCGGCGACCGGACGATGCCGCTCCGCGAAGAAATCCGCCCCTCCGAAATCCGCGCCCTGCTGCCCTATCTCGTCATCAATCAGGTTCTGGAGGATGGCACCGACTTCCTGATCCGGCTCTTCGGCACCGAACTGATCAAGATCGCGGGCGAGGAGCGGACCGGCAAGCGCGTCTCGGAGATCGGCGGCGCGCCGGAAACGCACGACATTCGCCGCCGGACACAGGAACGCTGGATGGAAATCAACCGCCGCACCTATGAGACCGCCGCGCCCGTCTATGCCCGCGTCATCATGCTGAACGAGCAAAACGCCTGCCGCGACGCCCATATCGTCGCCGCGCCGCTGACCGTGACCGGCCAGGGCGTGGAACAGATCCTCGGCGGGATTTTCAGCGCGCCTGCGAAGGACCTCGGGAGAGACTGAAAGACGGAACAGTGGCTGGTCCCGAAAAGGACCTCCCGCTATGATTACCCGGTGCCGTGCGCGGCTCCATCAAGAGACATCCGATGCTCCGCGTGACCGTCCCGAAAGCCGGCTCCTTTCTCCTGAAGATAAGACGGCAGCCGCAACCACTTCCCTTTGTTCGAATGGAGCTGGAGACGGAAGATGGGAAGAAGCGCGCCTTCTTCGTGCCCGCTCTGCCGCTTTCCCGCTATGTCCTGAATGTCTCCGGCCCTGCCCGCCTCACGGTGGAGGGCACCGGCCTTGAAAGCGCGAAGCTGCGTCGCTTGCCTCCCCTCAGGGCCCGCATCCTTACTAGGCGGAAAAAGGACCGCGCACTCGCCTTGCCCCTCGCCGAGGGGTCCTGCCTCATACCGCTGATCAACGGCGCGGGCCCCAAAGGCAAGGAACTGAGCAAGTCGCTGAAGCTCATCCGTAATTGGGGTTTCTCGCTGACCAGCGACAATCTGCAACGCTCACCCGGCCCGCTGGACAACATCCTCCCCGATCCGCCAAAAGCCCCGGCCACAAGCCCCCCGGCAGGAACCACGCCTCGCTTCGCGGTGGTACTGCATCTCTACTATCGGGACCTCTGGCCGGAGTTCGAATCCCGTTTGCTTTCGCTCGACGAGCCTTTTCACCTCATCGTCACGACGACGCAAAAGGATCGAGGCTTTGAAAATGCGGTGCGGGCTGCATTCCCCGACGCACAGATCCTCGTCTACGAGAACAGGGGGCGGGACATCGGCCCCTTCATGCAATTGCTGCATGATGGCTATCTCGATCGCTTCCCGTTCATATGCAAGCTGCATGGCAAACGCTCCGGCGAAAGCGGACCGCGCGCCTTGTTCGGCACGGTATGGCGTCTCACCCACATCGCCGATCTGATCGGAACGAAAGAACAGGTAAAATCGATTCTCGCCCGCTTCGAAGCCGACCCCAGACTGGGCATGATCGGCTCACCGCGTTTCCGGGTCCCCAACGAATATATCGGCCCTGAGGCCGCCTGGGCGAAAAACAGGGAGATGACGCTGCATCTGGCAGCGAAACTTGGCATCGCGGAGGACGATTTCAGGCTCGACTTCTTCGCGGGGACCATGTTCTGGATACGGCGCGAAGCGTTGAATGTCGTGCGCGAGCTTGGCCTTACCCTGGACGACTTTCCGCTGGAAACCGGCACCGTGGATGGCGAACTCGCACATGCCCTGGAGCGCCTTTTCGGCGCCTTACCCCATCGAGACGGAATGACTACAGAATATGTCTCCATTATGATTGAATAACACGGAGCACATACGACCGTGTCCGCTGAGGCATGGGGCCGGGGGAGCGGCGAACACGAATAATGACCAATATTTCGTTTCAGAGAGACGAAAACGATCTGCCACTGATTGTCGATCTCGATCGCACGCTTCTGCGAACAGACACACTGATCGAGCAGTTCCTCATCCTGTTCCTCGCCGCGCCGCGAAAGGCGCTGAGCGCGCTGCACAAGCTGCGCAAGGGAAAGGCATTCTTCAAGGAAGCGGTCATCGACCTTTCGCCTGTGAGCCCCGACGCTCTCGTGCTGAATGAAGAGCTGCTCGGTTACCTCCTGGAACAGCGTGAAAAGGGACGGCCGCTTCACCTCATCACCGCGGCCGACCAGCGCGGGGCCGACGCCGCTGCCCAGAAAGTGCGCATATTCGACCAGGTGATCGGCAGCAGTGACGGACACAACCTGAAAGGCGCGAACAAGCGCGACTACCTGCTGGAGGATGGCCACCGCACCTATGAGACCGCCGTACCCGTCTATGCCCGCGTCATCATGCTGAACGAGAAAAACTCCAGCCGCGCGCCCCATGTCGTAGCCCCACCGCTGACCGTGCAGGGAAACGCCGTCAAGCAGATCCCCGGATGGATATTCACGACGCCGGTGGGGTCTAACACTCTTCCCGCATTTACGGGCCGCTTGCCAAAACCGCCCCAATCAGATTCGGTATCGAAAGCGCCTGTCCTTACAACAGCACCCCGCCCTTGCCGGAAAGTGTAAGACAAGAAATGACATCCGACTTCGATCCCAACCAGTTCTCCGACAATGTGGTGTTCAGACTCGCGCAGAACAGGACTTTTTCTCTGTCCTTCGAAACGGCGCGCAAGATCATGATCGTGGTGGTGCCGGAACACGCCACGATAAGCGGCGGCATTCTTTCCTTCTTTACCATCGCCCAAACGATGAAGAAGTTGAAAAAGAGTCACGGCTATGAAGTGCTGACGATGACTCGATTCAATCCGCAGGAACTGACCTATATCCGCAATCTGAATTTCGTGAATTCGGAAACCGTCTACAGATTCGACCAGATCACGCGGTGCCGCGGCTGCCAGGATATGTACATCCATGTGCCCGAATGTTTCGCAGCGAGCTTCTACGACGACCTGACGGCCGAACTCAGGGACTACATCACCTCGCGCGAAACCGTGCACATCAACATCCTCAACCAGAACACGGAATTGATGCCGGAGCGAGAGGGCTTCGCCGACCTCTATCAGCTGACGGACAACATAAGTCAGTCCGTGGCGCATGAAGCCTATTTCTCTCAGCAGCACGCGGACCGCTACAATCTGCCGACCCTGTTCCTGCCCGCCTATATCGATCTAGGCGGCACCCGCAGGGCAGACTTCGATCAAAAAGAAAAGCTCATCATCTATTCGCCCGACGAGGCGGCACACCGGGACGCCTGCCTTTCGAAGCTGCGAAACGAACTGCCCGATTTTCAGCTGGTTGAAATCCGCGACATCACCTTCGAGAACTTTGTCGATCTCGCCACGCGGTGCCTGTTCTCCATTTCCTTCGGCGAGGGCTTCGATGGGTATGTCCTGCATCCGATCCATCAGGGCAGCATCGGCCTGACGGCCTATCGGGAGGAATTCTTCCCGTCTCGCAACTTCTGCGAATACCCGAATATTTTTGAAACGCCTGCAAAGATGGTCGAGGACATCGCTTCGTTCATCCGGGAATATTCGGCCAACCGCGATGCATATGAAAATCTCGCATCCCGCTTGCGCGGCGAGTATGACCGCCTCTACGGCATCGACAGATATGTGGCGTGCCTCACGGCCCTTGCACAGCGCAAGTTCGATTTCTATCCGCACAGGTGAAACGAACGGTGCCGGCTAAAGGGCGCCGCTCCTACTTGCCGATATGCGCCGGGTTTCCGTACACGGTAGCACCCTCGGGAACGTCCTTGGTAACCACAGCCCCCATGCCGACAACCGAATTGGCGCCGATAATCAGGGGACGACCAAGGTTTCCCGGCCGCAGGATCGCCCCCGTCCCGATATAGGCTCCGTTCCCGATCTGAACATTGCCGTTGCAGCATACCCTCGGCGCAAACGTGACGTAGTCTCCGATGACGCAATCGTGAGCCACGTAGGAGTAGATGTTGCACTGGAAGAACTTTCCGATTGCGGCATCGGAGGTGATCATCGTATGAGCGCAAAAGATCGCGCCTTCGGAAATCCTGTTCCGCTCATATTCGATGCAGTCCGGCGACCTGATCTCCACGGGCACGGCGCCACAATCCAGAAGCTTTTCGGCGAGCCGCCGGCGATGACCGGAATCGCCAAGCGCAACATTGAAGAATTTCGCCTCGCATTCGAGTGCCATGAACGCCCCTTCCGAGATAACCGGCCAGCTGCCAACCATGGACCGGGAAGGCTCCGTCTCTACAAAGCAGACCTCAACGTCTACATCGGACAGAAGATCCGCCTTCTGAGCAAGCTGCATTCTGAGGACGGGGGCGAGTTCGCGTGCAAACGAGCCTGCGCCGTAGATGCCGACGACAACTTTCTCGTATTCGCAAAACGTATCAACAGTCGCCCGCATTTACCTTCCTCCTTTGACAAACCCCTCAAACGCACAACTCCGCTCAAGCCTGAAGACCCTCCTCAGCCCATAACCAGGCAGCAGACGACTAGCCCTTCCGGCTCAGTATCCCGTTCATCAGCATTTCGACTTCCTGCATATCCACAGGGCGATATGGTTCGCGCTCGGTTCGATAAACGGCAGGGTATCTGTTCCGGTTTACGGGCAGCCCCTCAAAGGCAGGGTGCCACAGGCGCGACATCATCCCGAAAATCCCCTCTTCGGAAATCAATACCTGCGGCGTAGCCGCTCCAGTGATGGCTTCGCGCGCCTCCTCATCCCAGGACCTGTCGAGCGTGAAGTCCGCATTCGCATAGCGGTCGATGGTGAGAGGGGAGACCGTCGGATAGGACACGCCGAACCGCTCGAAAACCGTTCGATTGTCGTAAAATGCCTTCTGGATATAGGTCGAACCCGTTTTCACTGTCCCGGTATGAACGAAGACCGTCGGTGCCTGAATACTCCTCATCGATAATGCTCTGGCTTTTTGCTTATGTTGTAATTTCGCCAATGACAGACACTCCCGGCAATCGAGAGTAGCCCTATTTCATATCCCGGGAAGAGCCGCCGGCAAATCTCGCATGTTCTTCCGCAACACGTTTTCATATTTTGGCCCTGCCTTCCAGAAAGCCTGCCGAGAACACCTTCATATGCCTCCCCCAAACCGGCGACATGACGTTATGCCCCCCCCTCACGCCATGCAGACGTGGCCGGGCGAGACAGGCCCCGGCCAACGCCGCCTGAGCACCGATTTGTCCACCGGCAGCGCGATTGCGTGACTGTCAAACTACACAGGATCGATTACACTCTGTCGCATCCTTCACCTGCTTCGACCGGGCAACCCGCCGCCTCGATGCCGGCTCCAGGAGAGCAAAAGCGAAACGAACACCACCGCGCCTCACTACCAGCGCCGGCGGATATTTGTTTCAAAGATGATTCGAATTTGGGGAATGAGCATGAGAAGTCCGCACAGGGTCTATGAAACAGATTATTTCGACGCGCCCGGCGACTCCCGCCCAAGAGGTTCCTTCCTTGTCGACTTCACCGAATTGGTCGATCAATGCCTCAGCAAACCCGCCCGGGAGGAAGATCCCCGGAGGCGGGTCAACATGCCGCCCGAACCCTATCGGCCCGACGAGTCGATGCAGCCGGAAGAACTGAAGCAGCGAGCGCTCGATCTCGTATCGGAGAATCTTCCGAAGTGGGAATGGCTGTACGCCCGATTGAACGATCTGGATTCAAAACGCCTCCTCCTTCTGGTCCTTGCCTATCGAAGCATCGGATGGAAATATGTCCGCCTGCCGCTGGACAATGACGAATTCTGGTCTGCCATGGCCGAGATCGGCGTGACGGCGGAAAGCGAAGGCGTGCCCGATTTCGTGCTCGAGAAGGGGCTTCGCCGCTTCAACCTGCGTAAAATCGACCGCGAGTTGAGCGTATTGTCGGATCCGTTCGGCGTATTCAATGAATTCGTCTATCCGCAATACCACTACCGCGGCTGGACGAACGTGGTGACGCCGGAACCCGGCGACTATGTCATCGATTGCGGCGCCTGCTACGGCGGCACGACCCTGAACTTTGCCGA
>NZ_NYVD01000092.1 GCF_002684405.1 Parvibaculum sp.
AAGGCCCCGCTCATCTTCCGCAACACGGCGCAATGGTTCGTCGCCATGGACGCGAAGATCGAGCCTGCGGGCGGCAAGCAGTTGCGCGACGTGGCGCTGGAAGAAATCGACAAGGTGCGCTGGGTGCCCGCGCGCGGGCGCAACCGCATCCATTCCATGGTCGAAGGCCGTCCCGACTGGGTGCTGTCCCGCCAGCGCGCATGGGGCGTACCGCTGACGCTTTTCGTCAACAAGGCGGATGGCTCGCTGCTGCGCGACGAGGCGGTGAATGCCCGCATCGTGGACGCCGTGGCGAAGGAAGGCGCGGATGCCTGGTTCGAGAAACCGGCGGGCGACTTCCTTGGCAATGACTACAATGCCGATGATTGGGAAAAGGTGACCGACATTCTCGATGTCTGGTTCGATTCCGGTTCCACTCACGCTTTCGTGCTGGAAGAGCGCGGTATGCCGACGCCTGCCGATCTCTACCTCGAAGGGTCCGACCAGCATCGCGGCTGGTTCCAGTCCTCGCTGCTGGAAAGCTGCGCCACGCGCGGCCATGCGCCCTACAAACAGGTGCTGACCCATGGCATGACGCTGACCGACAAGGGCACCAAGATGTCGAAGTCGCTCGGCAATGCCATCGAGCCGGAGAAAGTCATCAAGCAGAACGGCGCCGACATCCTGCGCCTCTGGGTGGCGGGCACGGATTATTGGGACGATCACAATATCGGCGATGCGATCATCAAGTCGAATGTCGAGGCCTACCGCAAGCTGCGCAACACCTTCCGCTATATGCTGGGCAATCTCGCCGGCTTCGAGGAGAGCGAGCGCGTGGCCGTGGCCGACATGCCGGAGCTTGAGCGGTCGATTCTGCACCGCCTCGCTGAGCTCGACGGGCTCGTGCGTCAGGCTTACATGGATTACGACTTCAAGCGCGTGACGCATACTCTGTCGAACTTCATGAATGTGGACCTCTCCGCCTTCTATTTCGACATCCGCAAGGACACGCTCTATTGCGATGCGCCTTCCAGCCTGCGTCGCCGTGCCTGCCGCACGGTGCTGGACGAGCTTTTCAACTGTCTGACGGCCTGGCTCGCGCCGGTGCTCTGCTTCACGGTGGAAGAGATCTGGCTGTCGCGCTTTCCGGGCGACGACAATTCGGTGCATCTGCGTACCTTCCCGGACGTGCCGGCTGACTGGCGCAATGAGGCCCTCTCTGAGAAATGGAAGAAGGTCCGCGAACTTCGCCGCGTCGTTACCGGCGCGCTGGAAGTGGAGCGCCGCGAGAAGCGCATCGGCGCGAGCCTCGAAGCCGCGCCGGAGGTGTACGTCTCAAGGCCCGAACTCGTCGAGGCGATGCAGGGGCTCGATCTTGCCGAAATCGCCATCACCAGCCAGGCGTCGCTCATCGAGGGCGAGGGCCCGGCGGATGCCTTCCGCCTGGAGGACGTATCCGGCGTTGCCGTGGTGCCGAAACTGGCCGAGGGCCGCAAATGTGCGCGCTCCTGGAAAATTCTGCCCGAGGTCGGCTCCGATCCGGATTATCCTGACCTGACGCCCCGCGATGCCGAGGCGGTGAGGGAATGGGACGCGAAATCCGCGGCCTGAACGGCAAGCAGAGGAAATGGCGATGAAATGGGCGGCCTCCGATCTCTTCAAGCGTGAGACCTGGTGGGGGCCGCTTTCGCTCGCCGGGATCCTCGTCGCTATTCTCGCCTTCGCAACAGACCGCCTCCACAAATGGTGGATGCTTTTCCAGTACGACATGCCCGAAAAGGTCCGCGTTCAGGTCACGGGGTTTTTCGACCTCGTCATGGCCTGGAACAAGGGGGTGAGCTATGGCCTTTTTCAGGCGGAAGGAACGGGCGGGGTGGTGCTGCTCATTCTCTTTGCGCTGCTGGTCGTCAGCGGCTTGAGCCTCTGGCTTGCCCGGGTAACGCATTGGCGCATGGCGCTTGCCATCGGCCTCGTCATCGGCGGCGCGCTGGGCAATGTCTACGACCGATTCGTCTATGGAGCGGTCGCCGACTTCTTCAGTTTTCACGCCTGGGGCTATTACTGGTACATCTTCAATGTCGCCGATATCTGGATCGTGCTGGGCGTGATCCTGATTTTCCTCGATTCCATGCTGGAAGGCGGGGGAGAGAAGGCGGCGACGGATCGCGATGGCGGCGAGCGGGGCTGAGAGGGCTTCGCCTCTGGCCTAACCGGAACGATCTGCTAGGATGCGCCTCAAATATCGCGGTCACCGGGCAGGGTACCGCGGAACGGATCGTCCCGAGTGCTGAAAAGCCTTTGGGGACAGGGAGTTGAACGGGTTCATGAGCATGTCCGCAAACAGGAAACCGGCACGCCGTACGGCGGCCATCATTGCCATCGGAGCGCTTTCGCTGGGTCTGGCCGGCTGCGGCGGGGGTGGCCTCACAGACGCGCTGGGTATGGGCAAGAACGCGCCGGACGAGTTTGCCGTCGTCACCAAGGCGCCGCTCGTGATCCCGCCGGATTATTCGCTCCGCCCGCCGGAGCCGGGTGCGCCGCGCCCGCAGGAGGCAAGCCTGTCGCCCTCCGCTACCGCGCAGGAAGCCCTGATCGGCGGCAATGGACAAAGCGCCCCCGCCGCCGAAACGCTGTCGCCGGGTGAAAAGGCGCTGCTGGCCAATGCGGGCGCCGACAAGGCCGATCCCCGTATCCGCCAGGTTGTGAATTCCGAAAGCCGCTCGCTCGTGGAACGAGACGACAGCTTCGTGGATGATGTTCTCTTCTGGAAAGACGGCAGCACGCCGCCCGCCGAGCCCATGGTGAACGCACCTGAAGAGGCCAAGCGCATTCGTGCGAACACGGCGGAAGGCAAGCCCGTCACGGAAGGCAAGACGCCGACCGTGGAGCCCGAGGAAAAGGGCATTCTGGAAGATATTTTCTGACTGCCCACTCGACAGTTGATGTCACCCGCCGCCTTCGCCGTGAGGGCGGGGCGGCCGTTTGATGAACGGGTTTTAACTGCGCATCGTCCGGGGCAGTCGATAGCATGACGCGATGGGTCCCTTCGCGGCCCCGCGGGCTGCGTGAGGAGACTGTTTTGACGTTTGCGATTTTCTCTCCGACGAAAATTCTGTTCCGCCGACTGGCGCTCGGTTGCGCCATGGCGGTTTCGCTGGCAGCCGCGCCAGCACTAGCGGAAAAGCCCGCCGATACCGCGCCGCAAAGTTTCAGCCTGTCCAACGGGATGCGCGTCCTCGTGATCCCCGACCATCGCGCGCCGGTCGTCACCAGCATGGTCTGGTACGATGTCGGATCGGCCGATGAGGCAAAGGGCAAGACGGGGCTCGCCCATTTTCTCGAACATCTGATGTTCAAGGGCACCAAGGATCTGGCGCCGGGCGAATTTTCCAAGGTCATCGACCGCAATGGCGGGACCGAGAACGCCTTCACCAGCTACGACTACACCGCCTATTACGAAGTGATCGCCCGCGACCGGCTGCCTCTCGTGCTGAAGCTCGAGGCCGACCGCATGGCCAATCTCTCGCTGACCGACAAGATTGCGAAAACGGAACTCGATGTGGTGCTGGAAGAGTACCGCATGCGCATCGAGAACAACCCGATGTCGAAGCTCAGCAAGAAGATGGACCACGCGCTTTACGGTCCCCATCCTTACGCGCGGCGGGTTATCGGTGTGAAACAGGACGTCGAAGGACTGACCGGCGCCGATGCTAGGGCCTTTTACGACCGGTATTACACGCCGGCAAACGCCACCCTCGTCGTGGCCGGCGACATCGACGCCGATGAACTGAAGCCGCTGGCAAAAAAATATTTCGGCGTCATGAAGAACCGCGCCGACCGGATCGAACGCACGCCGCCGCCGGTGAAGCCGCTCGCCAAATCGGTGCGGGAGGTCGTCCGTGACAAGCGCGTCAGCGAGCCCGTCTGGATGCGCACCTATCTTGCCCCCCAATATGCAGCCCTGTCGCCGGAAGAGGGCGCGGCCTTCGAGGTGCTGGGGCAGATCCTCGGCGCGGGCACGACGAGCCGCCTCTACAAGACGCTGGTGGTCGATCAGGGGATCGCCGCCTCCGCGCAGAGCTGGTATTCCGGCGGACGGCGCGACAGCGGCGAGTTTGGTTTCTATGCGATCCCGCGCGGCAAGGCGGGGTTTCCCGAAATCGAGAAATCCGTCGATGCCGTCATCGCCGGTTTGCTGAAGGACGGCGTTACCGGGGAAGAGCTCGAAAGGGCGAAAACGCTCATCGAGGCTGAATCCGTATATGCCCGCGACGACCAGATGCATATGGCCAATGCCTATGGCAGCGCGCTTATGGTCGGGGTGAAGCCCGACATCATCCATGACTGGCCGTCCTATGTGAAACAGGTCACGGCAGATGATGTGATGGCCGCTGCACGCAAACTCTTCGATGGAACCCATTACGTGATGGGCGAATTGCTGCCGGAGGAAAAATCGTGAACCGTATCCTTTCCTTTGCCGCGGCCTCCTTCCTGTTCCTGATCGTCGCCGTTCCGGCCGAGGCGCTGGACATCGAGCGCGTGGTAAGCCCCGGCGGTATCGAGGCCTGGCTCGTCGAAGAGCATCAGGTGCCGATGATCGTCATGAAGGCGGCCTGGCGCGGCGGCGCGGCCTACGACCCGAAAGACAAGCAGGGCCTTGCCAATATGGTGTCGGGGCTGCTGGACGAGGGCGCGGGCAATATGGGCTCGCAGACCTATCAGAAGGCGCTGGACGACAATGCCGTGAAGCTCGGCTTCGATGCGGGGCGCGATCATTTCTCCGCCACGCTGAAAACGCTGGCCGGCCGGCGCGACGAAGCCTTTCGTCTTTTTGCCCTGGCTATCGGCAAGCCGCGCTTCGACGAGCAGGCGGTGGAACGCATTCGGGCGCAGATTCTGACGAACCTGTCGCAGAAGAAGGAAAACCCGAACTGGCTGGCCGGGCGCGCCTGGTTCGAAACGGCGTTTGGCGAGCACCCCTATGCCCGACCGACCGACGGCACGCCGCAAACCGTCAAGGCGATCACGCAAGCCGATCTCAAGGGCTTCGTGAAGCATGTCCTTGCGCGCGACAATCTGAAGATCGCCGTAGTCGGCCCGATCACGCCGGAGGAGCTGGGCCCGATGCTCGACGAGGCGTTCGGCGACCTGCCGGAACATGCCGACCTGCCGCAATTGCCGGATGTGACGATTGCGACGAAAAAGAAGCCTGTCGTCGTCGAAAAACCTTATCCGCAATCGGTGGTGATGTTCGGCATGCCGGGGATCAAGCGCGACGATCCAGATTTCATCCCGGCCTATGTGATGAACTACGTTCTGGGCGGCGGCAGCTTTTCCTCCCGCCTGATGGAAGAGGTGCGGGTGAAGCGTGGCCTCGTCTATTCCGTCTATTCCACGCTCTATCCGCTGGATCACGCAGGTTTCTTCTTCGGTCAGCTCGGCACCAAGAACAAGACGGTTGGCGTATCGCTGAAGATCGTGCGCGAGCAATTGGAGCGCATGGCCAAATCCGGCGTGACGCCCGACGAACTCAAGGATGCCAAGACCTATCTCACCGGCTCCTATCCGCTGCGATTCGATTCCAACAGCTCGATCGCCAACCAGCTTTTAGGCATACAGCTTGAAGGACTGGGGATCGATTATGTCGATAAACGCAATGGCATGGTCGAGGCGGTGACGCGGGACGATGTGCAACGTGCGGCCAAACGTATTCTCGGATCCGGCAAATGGCTTGTCGCCGTGGTCGGCCAGCCCGATCTTTCCGAGGATGTGCCTGCCGAGGGCGATATGAAACCCGAAGGGGAAGCGCCCCGGCACGGCGATATCGGCGGCGGGCTCAACTGATCCGGCACGTCACCGTGGCGGAGATGTCGCGGCTGGTTGCGCGTCGGGCTTCTTGCTAGGTTTCGTAGGTCGGCACCCGCCGGACCTGTCCAGCCAGTTGTGAGCAGCGCATGACCAGCCCGCATTATCTGCAATCCATCGATACCTGTTTCGACGCGAAAATCGGAGCCGGCGGCATTTCCACAGCCACCTTCGATGCCCGGCTCGCCGAGGCGGAAGAAGCGCTTGTCTGGCTACGCGAAGCCTATGACAAGGGCTCCCTGCCGCTCCTGCGCGTGCCGGAGCGCCGTGACGACATTCCCGCGCTGAAAGATGTCGCCGACGGGCTGATGAAGGATACGAGCGACCTTTTCCTGTTCGGCATTGGCGGCTCGTCCCTTGGTGCGCAGGCGCTGGCGCAGCTCACCGGCTGGGGAACGCCCGCCCACACGGTTCCGGAGGGAAGCCCGCGCATCCATCTCGTGGATAATCTGGATGCCGGCACGATGGACGCATTGCTCGCGAATTGCGACCTGCGCACGACACGCTTCCTCGTCGTCTCCAAATCCGGCGGCACGGTCGAGCCTGCCATGCAGATGCTGGCGGCCATGAGCGCCATCGAAAAGGCCGGTGGCGGCAAATACATGAAACATCACTTCGCCGTGCTGACCGAACCCGCGAAGGACGGCAAGCCCAATGCGCTGAGGGCGCTGGCGGAGGCGAACGGGTTTCCGGCGCTGGAGCATGATCCCGGCGTGGGCGGCCGCTTTGCGGTCCTCACCAATGTCGGCCTCACACCGGCATATCTTTTCGGGCTCGACGTCGAAACAATCCGCGAAGGGGCTTCCTCCGTGCTGAAGCCGATCCTCGACGGCGCGGCCGCCGGCGAGGTAGCGCCCGCGCAGGGCGCCGCCCTGTCGCTCGCCTTCGCGGAAGAAAAACGCGCCAATATGAGCGTCTTCCTCGCCTATGCAGACCGGATGGAACGCTTTCTTGCCTGGCATGTGCAGCTCTGGGCGGAAAGCCTGGGCAAGCAGGGCAAGGGAACGACGCCGATTCGCGCGCTGGGGCCTGTGGACCAGCACAGCCAGTTGCAGCTTTGGCTGGGCGGCCCGAAGGACAAGCTTTTCAATGTCTTCACGATGGATACCAAGGGTACGGGCCCTGCGATTGCGCCGGAGATTGCGAAGGGTACGGCCTTTGAGGCATTGTCCGGTCACACGGTCGGCGACCTTGTGGATGCCGAGCAGCGCGCAACTTTCGACACGCTGGTTAATAACGGCCTGCCTGTGCGCGGGTTTCATGTGCCCGTGCTCGATGAGAGGGCGCT
The DNA here is from genome assembly GCF_002684405.1 of Parvibaculum sp. Taxonomy (GTDB): domain Bacteria; phylum Pseudomonadota; class Alphaproteobacteria; order Parvibaculales; family Parvibaculaceae; genus Parvibaculum. The sequence goes on from NZ_NYVD01000092.1 coordinate 7,133, forward strand.
CGGCGCGCTTCTCATGCATTTCATGCTGGAAACCATGATCGCCGGGCACATGATGGGGATCGATACCTTCGATCAGCCCGCCGTGGAAGAAGGCAAGATTCTCGCCCGGAATTATCTGGCGGACGGAAAGGGATAATCCGCGCATGACGCGCATTCGCCGTCTCAGCGAAGGAACGATCAACCGCATCGCCGCGGGTGAAGTGGTCGAGCGCCCGGCAAGTGCCGTGAAGGAACTTGTCGAGAATGCGGTCGATGCGGGCGCGCGCCATGTGGATATCGTCATCCAGGGCGGCGGGCGCGACCTTATTCGTATCACCGATGATGGCTGCGGCATGGATGCCCAGGAGCTGGAGCTGGCCGTCGAGCGCCACGCGACCTCTAAACTCGCGCTGGACGATAATGGCCGTGAAGATCTGATGCGTATCGCAACGCTGGGCTTCCGGGGTGAGGCGCTGCCTTCCATCGGGGCGGTGGCAAGGCTTTCCATCGTCAGCCGGGCGCAGGGCGCGGAAAATGCACATCGCATTGCCGTGGAAGGCGGGCGCAAATCGGCGGTAGAGCCCGCCGCCGGTCCGCCCGGCACACGGATCGAAGTACGCGATCTTTTCTATGCGACGCCCGCCCGCCTCAAATTCATGAAGAGCGAGCGCGCCGAAACCATGGCCGTCTCCGATACGGTAAAACGGCTTGCGATGGCGCATCCCGAAGTCGGCTTTACGCTGACGAGCGAAAGCCGCAACATGCTGCGCGTGGAGCCGGAACTGCCGGGCGAGGGCGGCCGGCTTTCACGGTTGTCGGCCATCATGGGACGCGACTTCTCGTCCAACGCGCTGCCCATCGATGCAACGCGCGAGGATGTCCGGCTGACGGGCTTTGCGGGACTTCCGACCTATAATCGCGGCAATGCGCAGCTCCAGTATCTTTTCGTCAATGGCCGCCCCGTGCGCGACAAGCTGGTGGTCGGCGCGGTGCGCGGCGCCTATGCCGACTTCCTGGCACGCGACCGGCACCCTGTCGTCGCCCTCTTCGTCGATATCGATCCCTCGCAACTCGATGTGAATGTGCATCCGGCAAAGACCGAAGTGCGCTTTCGCGATGCGGGGCTCGTGCGCGGGCTCATTGTCGGCGCGCTCAAATATGCGCTGAACGAAGCGGGCCACCGCGCCTCGACGACGGTGGCCGGCGATGCGCTCTCCGCATTGCGCCCCGGCGCGGCGCCGGCGCATACCGCTTATGCCCATGCCGCCGGTCAGATGCGTCCTTCAGGTTTTGCCGAACCGGCGCCTTCTCCCGCATCCGACTGGCAGGGGAGCTTCGCCAATCTTTCCGGTCCCTCTGCGCGCCTCTCCGAAACGCCGGAAGAGCCTGTGCCGCAAGGACCGGATGAAAACCTGACCGTGGGTGCGGCGCAGGAATATGCGCTGGGCGTGGCGCGCGGGCAGTTGCACGAAACCTATGTCATCGCGCAGACGGCGGACGGCATCGTCATCGTGGACCAGCACGCAGCCCACGAACGGCTCGTCTATGAGCGCATGAAAAAGGCAATGGCCGAACGAGGCATTCCGCGTCAGATGCTGCTCATTCCCGAAGTGGTGGAGCTGGAAGAGACCGAGGCCGACCGCCTGACCGCGCGGAGCGAAGAACTCGCCGAACTCGGCTTCGTGCTGGAAAGCTTCGGCGGCGGCGCGGTCGTCGTGCGCGAAGTGCCTGCGCTTTTCGGCAAACTCGATGTGGGCGGGCTGGTGCGCGATCTCGCCGACGATCTCACCGAGATGGAAGAGGCGCTGACGCTGAAGGAAAAGCTCGAGGATGTGTGCGGCACTATCGCCTGTCATGGCTCGGTCCGCGCAGGCCGCAGGCTGACGGCGGAGGAAATGAACGCGCTCTTGCGCGAAATGGAGGCGACGCCCCATTCCGGCCAGTGCAATCACGGCCGCCCCACCTATGTGGAACTGAAGCTCGCCGATATCGAGAAACTTTTCGGACGGCGCTGATCAGGCTTTTTCCGCCAGCAGCCTTTCCAGAAATACCGTCAGATCCTCGGTCACGTGATGCACATGGCCGTCGCCTGCGCCTTCCGCGGAGAGTTTCTGGTGGCGCGGCGCATTTTCGTCGGGATGCGGAGGCTTCACCCAGACCGTGGTCATGCCGAGTTCATGTGGCACGACGAGATTGCGCGCAATATCCTCGAACATGGCCGCACGCGCGGGCTCCACATTGCTTGCCTCGATGAAACGCTCATAGGCGGCCCGGCGGGGCTTCGGTTCGTAGCGCGTGGTGGCGATATCGAACATGGCGTCGAAGTGATGGTCGATGCCGAGTTGCTTCGCGACATTCTCCGCATGGGCGAGCGAGCCATTGGTGAAGATCACCTTTCGGCCCGGCAGCCGCGCTATCGCCTCGCCAAGCAGCAGGTTCGCCGGTACGCCGGAGACGTCGATGTCATGCACATAGTCGAGAAAGTCGCCCGGTTTCATGCCGTGGACGCTCATCAGCCCTGAAAGCGTCGTCCCGTGCTCGACATAGTAGTGTTTCTGCACGCGCCGGGCCTCGTCCTCATCCAGCTTGAGATAATTCATGATGAAGTCGCACATCCGTCGGTCGACTTGCGAGAAGAGGTCGCAGGCGGGCGGGTAGAGCGTGTTGTCGAGATCGAAAATCCAATGCTCCACATGGTTAAACGAACCTTGCGGGAGCGGCGTTGCGCTTTCTTCTTCGGGCGTCCTGTTTTCCATGTCCCATATGTGGCCCGCTCCGGCGCCGCTGACAAGCGCCGGATTAATCGGACGTTAAGCCGGGGGCCGCAAGCTTGCCGGGTGAGGTCTCGGTTGGCAGTATCGGAGTAATGAGGTGGGTCTTTTAGCGAACCTTTTTCGGCGGCGGCGCCTGCCGAGCAAGATGGGCTATCAGGACGCGCGCGAGGCTCTCGAAAGCCGCAATCGAGAGGTGAAGCGCGAACTTGCCGCGCGCGAAGACGCGCCGCCCGAGACGCTTTATTATCTCGCCTGCGACGATGACAGCGAAGTACGCCAATGCGTGGCCGCCAATCCGGCGACACCCATCCATGCCGATGAACTGCTGCAAACCGATACCGATGACGATGTGCGCGTGGAGCTGGCGCGCAAGTTCGGTCGATTGCTGCCCGATATGGACGATGCGGAACGGCTGAACCTGCGCGAGCGCGTGCTGCGTCTGATCGAAAGGCTGGCCGCAGATGAAGTGCCCCGTGTGCGCGCCATGCTGGCCGAGGAGGTCAAATCCTGTCCTCTCATCCCCAAGCGCCTGGCGCTCCAGCTTGCCCGCGATACGGAAATCGCGGTGGCGGCACCCATCCTCCAGTATTCTCCGCTTCTGTCGGATGAAGATCTTGTCGAACTCATCGCCACCGCGCGTGTCGAAGGCGCGATCGAAGCCATGGCAAAGCGGGCTCATGTAAGTCCCGCCGTCTCGGAAGCTGTGATCGCAACGCTCGACATCGCCGCCATCGGCCAGTTGCTGGCGAACGACAATGCTCAAATCCGAGAAGATACATTGCAGCAGGTCATTGCCCAGGCGGCCGATATCCAGAGCTGGCACAAGCCGCTTGCGATGCGCCCGGGCCTTTCCCTGCGGGCGATGAAGCGCATTTCGAGTTTCGTCTCCCGCTCCCTTCTCGAAACGCTGGCCAATCGCCATGGCCTCGATGACGAGACGCGCGATCTGTTGAAGAGCCGCTTGCAGAGCAGGCTGGAAGGCCCGGCGAAAGAAGAAGCACCCGCCGGACCGCTCGCCGCGATAAAGAGAGCGCATGAAGAGGGACGGCTCGGCGATGACGAGGTGATGGAGGCGGCGACGCTTCAGCAGCGCGACGGGGTAGCGTTGGCGCTGTCCTGTCTTTCGGGCGCACCGTTGGAGCGCGTCGATGCGGTGCTGAAATCGAAAAGCGGCCGTGCCGTCACGGCGCTATGCTGGCGTGCGGGCCTCTCCATGCGCACCGCGCTGGAGGTGGAGCGTCACATCGCACTGGTGGAGAAGGCGCATCTCCTGCTGCCTCGCGCGGGCACGGACTTTCCGCTCGACGAGGAAGAGATGCGCTGGCATCTCGACTATTTCGATATCGAGGCGTGAACGCCCGACAGGGTGTCGTTCCTAGTCGAACTCGAATTTCAGCAATGGTTTGCCGTCCGGATCGAGCTCGATGAATTCGCGGCTGTCGAAGCCCCGCGCCGCGCAATCGGAACGTCCCTTGATGTCGAAGCGCGTCGGCTTGGTGCAGAACGTCTTTTTGCCTGCCCATGTCACGCGGGCGCCATCCTTGCGCACCGCGACGCCGCGTTCATCCACCGCTTCGCCATAAACGTAATAAGGGCCTTCGCCAAGCGGGCCCTTGATCGCCTTGCGGCACTCGTTCGGCGCAATGCGGATCCATCCACTCGACATGGGAACGCTCTTCTCCTTCTTGCCGGTGCTTTCATAAGCCACAGCCGACCAGACGAGATATTTCGTCTCGTTGCACAGATCGAGACCCGCCTTGGCCTGGCGTGCCTCGGCGCTGGAAATGAGTTTGTCCAGAAGACCGTCCGTGATGGCGCCGCTACCCGAAAGCCCGGCTTTCTTCTCGAAGGTACGGACGGCCTTGGTGGTACGGTTGCCTTCATTGCCGTCAATGCCCGATAGCGCGATGCCATTGTCTCTGAGCAGGCGTTGCGCACCGGCGACGCGCGCCTTGCGGACGGTGTAGTTCGCCGGTTCGGTGAAACTCGTCGTCCAGTCCTTGCCCTTGATCGTCTTGATACGAATGAAATCGGCGAAGTCGTAGCCGCGCCTGGCGCAGGAGCTTCTGCCCTCGATCCTGAAATCGCCTTCCGTGACGCAGAAACGAGAGCTGCCGCTGAAAAATTTCACCGGACCTTTATGCGCGGCGATCGATTTTGCATAGACGTAATAGACGTCGCGGTCGATATCGCCCCGAATGGCGGCGGCGCAATTGCCGGGCCAAATCCTGAACCAGCCCTGGCTGGCGATCTCGTCGCCCTCGCCATATCCGATCGCGGCTTTCAGAACATAGCTCGTCTGGTTGCAGAGCCGGTAATCGGCCCGCGCCGTCCCCGGCAGGAGGACGAAAAGACAAACCGCAACGCCCATCAAGGCTGCCCAGCGGAAAGAAGTTCCCAGGCGAAAGGAAGGAAGAAGAAATGCCGGCATTTGACTGGTCGCGCCCCTTTTTGGTCCCGGACCTTATCACCGCCCTGCTCCGCCCGAAAAGGCGAGGCTGCGATCTGGGTTAACGGGAAGGCGGACGGCTAGCGGTTCGCGGCCTCGATCAGCGTGCCGACGCCATGCTCGGTCAGGAGTTCGAGCAGCACTGCATGGCGCACGCGACCGTCCAGAATGACGACGGCTTCCACGCCACCTTCCACGCTTTCGATGCAGGTTTCGACCTTGGGGATCATGCCGCCGGAAATCGTCCCGTCCTTCATCATGCCCTTGGCTTCGTCGACGGTCAGCGTCTCGACAAGATGGCCTTCCTTGTCGAGTACGCCGCGCACATCCGTCAGCAGCAGGAGGCGCGTTGCGTTCATCGCCGCGGCGATGGCGCCCGCCGCGGTGTCCGCATTGATGTTGTAGGTCTCGCCGTCGCGCGACACGCCTATGGGAGCGACCACCGGAATGATGTCGGACTTCTGGATGACGTCGAGGATTTCCGGATTGATGGATTCCGGTTCGCCAACGAAACCGAGGTCGAGAATTTTCTCGATATTCGACTCCGGGTCGTGGATCTTGTGTTCCACCTTCCGGGCCTGAATGAGGTTGCCGTCCTTACCGCACAAGCCGACGGCGCGCCCGCCCGCCTGGTTGAGCTGGGCGACGATCTGCTTGTTGATGGAACCGGCCAGCACCATTTCGACGATTTCCACCGTCGCCTTGTCGGTGATTCTGAGGCCGCCGGAAAACTCGCTCTTGATGTTGAGGCGGTCGAGCATGCGGCCGATCTGCGGGCCGCCGCCATGCACGACGATCGGGTTCACGCCCGCCTGTTTCAGCAGCACGATATCGCGCGCGAATTCTGCGCCGAGCTTCTCGTCGCCCATCGCGTGGCCGCCATATTTCACGACCACGGTGCGCTTGTCGTAGCGCTGCATGAAGGGCAGGGCCTCGGAAAGGATCTGCGCGCGGTCGGGCGATCCTCCATCCTGCTTCTTGTCGGTCATGCGTCTCTTCCCCTTGAGGCGTCTGGCTTAGCCGGATTGCGGTTTATATCCCAGCGCGGCTTCATCTGCCAGCGAGGCCAGTTCGGCCCTGAGTTCGGCGATCCCGGTTCCCTTTTCGCTCGACGTGGCGTGAATGACAGGGTGCGAGGCGGGGTGTTTCTTGAGTTCCGCTCTGATTTCTTCGATCCGGCTCTCAAGCTCGTTCTTCTTCAGCTTGTCGATCTTGGTCAGCACGATCTGATAGGACACAGCGACCTCGTCGAGCATGCTCATCACGTCGCGGTCGCTGTCCTTGAGCCCGTGCCGGCTGTCGACCAGCACGAAGACGCGGCGAAGCTCGGGCCGTCCGCGCAGATAGTCGATAATGAGGGCGGTCCATTGCGCGACGCGCGACTTGGTCTCGCGCGCATAGCCGTAGCCGGGCAGGTCGACCAGGATGAGGGCGGCACCCGCGGCGGGCCCGAGCGCGAAGAAGTTCAGTTCCTTCGTGCGGCCGGGCGTGTTGGACGTGCGCGCCAGCGTTTTGCGGCCGGTCAGCGCGTTGACGAGGCTCGACTTGCCGACATTGGAACGCCCGGCAAAGGCGCCTTCCGGCAGGCCGGT
>NZ_NYVD01000093.1 GCF_002684405.1 Parvibaculum sp.
CCGCCGCGCCCCTCCATGGTGCTGCCGCCCTCGAAACGCCGCTTTTCCCAGGCAAAAGGGCTAATCAGACCGCCCGCGACTGGAGAAATTGTTCAGACTTTTGGGAGCAGAATACCCGGAGGAGGCGTTTCAAAGGGTATTCGGGTCGCCGCCCGGCCAAATGCCCAGCTGATCGCCCCTTTTGACGGGAGGATCGTGTATGCAGGGCCGTTCCGCCGCTATGGGCAGCTCTTGATCCTGTCGGTTGGAGAGGGATACCATGTTCTTCTGGCGGGCATGAAACGCATCGATGGTAAGGTCGGTCAGGATATACTTGCCGGCGAACCCATCGGCATGATGGGCCCGTCACCAGATGAGACAGGCCGGGAGACAGCCACCGGCGCAAGGCCTACCCTCTATATCGAATTTCGCAAGGACGGGGACCCGATCGACCCGCGTCCCTGGCTGTTAATGAGTGACAAAAAGGCGCGTGGATAAATGAACAAGTCTGTTGTCGCCGGCTTTGCCGTCGGAACCTTTCTCTCGGTGCTGGCCGTGTTCGGTATGCAGCAAGGCGGGCTGGACATCCCCGCTCATGCGGAGGGCTCCGATACCTTCCGTCAGCTGGACCTCTTTGCCGACGTATTCGAGCGCGTCCGCGCGGACTATGTCGAGCCGGTCGACGACAGCAAGCTGGTGGAGAATGCCATCAACGGCATGCTCACCTCGCTCGACCCGCATTCGAGCTACATGAACCCGAAACATTTCCGGGACATGCAGGTCCAGACGCGCGGCGAATTCGGCGGCCTCGGCATCGAAGTCACCATGGAAAACGGCGTGGTGAAGGTCGTCACCCCGATCGACGACACGCCCGCCAGCCGTGCCGGCATCCGCCCCAACGACTACATCACCCATATCGACGGCAAGGCCATCATGGGCATGACGCTGAGCGATGCGGTGGACAAGATGCGCGGCCCGGTCAACACGCCGGTCAAACTGACCATCGTGCGTAAAGGCAAGGACGAGCCCTTCGACGTCAGCATCACGCGCGACATCATCACCATCAAATCGGTGAAGTACCGCCGCGAGGGCGATATCGCCTATATCCGCATCACCTCCTTCAACGAGCAGACCTCCGACCTGCTGGACGAGGCCGTCACCAATTTGCGCAAGCAGATCGGCGAAGCGAAGCTGAAAGGCTACATCATCGACCTGCGCAACAATCCCGGCGGCCTGCTCGATCAGGCGACGGCGGTAAGCGACAGCTTCATCAATGGCGGCGAGATCGTTTCCACGCGCGGCCGCCATCCGCAGGACACGCAGCGCTTCAACGCCCATTCCGGCGACGAGACGGACAACAAGCCGATCATCGTACTGGTGAACGGCGGCTCGGCCTCCGCCTCGGAAATCGTGGCGGGCGCGCTGCAGGATCACCGCCGCGCGACCATTCTGGGCACGCGCTCCTTCGGCAAGGGATCGGTCCAGACCATCATCCCGCTCGGCTCCGATGGCGCGCTCCGCCTGACCACGGCGCGCTATTACACGCCGTCGGGCCGTTCCATCCAGGCCAAGGGTATCGAGCCGGACATCCAGGTCCGCCAGAACCCGCCCAAGGACAAGAAGAAGCTGCCCATGATCCGCGGCGAAGCGGAACTGCCGGGCCATCTGGCCAATCCGGATGGCGACGAGGAATCCGGCTCGGATTCCTACGTCCCGCAAAATAAGGCCGACGACACACAACTTCTTTACGCTATTGATCTATTGAACGGTAAGAAGCAGGACAAAGCCTTTATCCGTGTGCCCGGCCAGAGCGCCATGGCGAATTGAGACGGCGAACTGAGGTGGCCAGCTAAAGCGGCTATCCGAGATGCGATCCGGCGGGGCGGCCGGACGCGCCGGAAAAGGGCGGGAAAGGAGAGCTTTGCCCCGCCCTTTTTGTTGATGTGGGGAACATGACGGCGGAAAGCCCGGGACCGGATCAGATCGAGGAAGCCCCCAGCGAGGCTCCGAAAGAAACACCCGCCAAAGCCGCACCGGCCGGCGACGGGGATGACGCGCCCAAGCGCGGTCCCGGCCTGCTGTCCATCGCAACCATCCTGGTCGCCCTGCTTTATGTCGGCACCCTCGCCTGGCTGGTCCTTGGCGATCACCATCTGGCGGGCGAACCCGTGGCCACGCTCTCCCTTCCCGCCCCCGAAACGGATTACGGCGCGGCCGAAGAGGCGGACGGGACGCCCGATATGGGCGTGGACGGTATTTCCACCGATACCGCGCAACAGACCGGAACGCCGGACAAGGCCGACGACAGGAATGGCCGCGTCATGCCGGTGGACAAGACACCGGAAGACGGCACGGACGACAATCTGAGCCCCGCCGAAAGGGAACTGCTCGCCGCTGCCGACCGCCAAAGCAGCGCCGAGATTGCCTCGCAGGTAAAGATCACCGGCGCGGCAAGCGTGGACGGCATATCCACACCGAAAAGCGCCCCCGGCGCGCGAAGCAGGCTCACAGGCCCGCTTCCCGCAGTGCCCGACAGGGCCCTTGTCGAACGCACCGCGCAGGGGCCGCTGCCCAAGATCGGTCCCCAGGGCCGCAAGCCCTGGCGCGTTTATGCCCGGCCCGCCCCCCCGGGCCTCCCGGCGAAGGGCCGCATCGCCATCGTGGTGAGCGGCATGGGTATTTCCCAAAGCGCCACGCGCCATGCGATCGAAACATTGCCGCCGGAAGTGACCCTTTCCTTTGCGCCCTACGGCCCGGATCTCCAGAGCTGGATCGACAAGGCGCGCGCGGCCGGCCATGAAGTCCTGCTCGAACTGCCGATGGAGCCCTATGGCTACCCGCAGAGCGATCCCGGTCCCTACACGCTCCTGACCTCGCTCCCGGAGACGGAAAACCGGGCCCGCCTCAACTGGCTGATGAGCCGCTTTGCGGGCTATGCGGGCGTGATGAACTATCAGGGTGCGCGCTTTTCCACCTCCGCCACGGCGCTGACGCCCGTGCTCTCAGCGCTCAACAAGCGCGGCCTCATGTATATCGACAATGGCGCCTCCAGCCGCAGCCTCGCCCCGTCCATCGCCGAGGAGGAGGGCTTGCCTTTTGCGCTTGCCGACCGCATCGTCGACCCGCAACAAAGCGCCGAAGTGATTTCCAATTCGCTCGACGATCTGGAAGTAACGGCCAAACAGTCGGGCACCGCGCTCGGCGTCGCATCGGGTTTTCCCGCAACCGTCGACGAGATCACCAAATGGGCCGCCGGGCTGAGCGCCAGAGGCCTTGCCCTGGTGCCCGCCACGGCGGCGATACGCGAAAGCCACTGATTTAGGCCCGAACACCCTCCGGGCGGACCACCCTGAACGCACCACCTTGGACGGACCCCACATGCCCCGACATGCCGATACGCCGCGCGACCTGAAAGCCGAAGACCTGCCCTACCGCCCCTGTGTCGGCATCATGCTGATCAATGCCGAAGGGCTCATCTGGGTCGGAAACCGCATTCAGGAGGTCGATACCGGCTCGCCGCTCACCTGGCAGATGCCGCAGGGCGGTATCGACAAGGGCGAGGACGCCGCCACCGCCGCGCTGCGCGAACTGAAGGAAGAAACCGGGACCGACAAAGCGGAGATTCTGGGCGAAACCGAGGGCTGGCTTCACTACGACCTGCCCGAGCATCTGATCGGCGTCGCCCTGAAGGGCAAATTTCGCGGACAGGCGCAAAAATGGTTCGCCATGCGCTTTACCGGCAAGGACGACGACATCGATATTGCCGCCGATGCGCATCAGGAATTCAGCGAATGGGCCTGGCTGCCGATCGGCGAGCTTGTCGACCTGATCGTCCCGTTCAAGCGGGGCGTCTATGAGCAGGTCATCGCCGAACTCGGGAAATACGCCGTTCCCGCGGGCTAGGGCTTAAATCGCCACCCGGGCGAGCTGCTTGGCGCGCCGGTCCCAAAAGGCCCAGACCAGCTTCGACAGGTTACGCATCAGCCAGCCATGCGGCTTGATGCCGGTGGCCTTGGCGACCATGGACACCAGCCGCTCGACATGCTGGCGCTGATAAAGGGCGAAGGCCCGCTTCTCATACGCCTTGGCATAGGCTTTCCGGTCATAGGCGACCGAGCCGTCGAACGGCGTATTGGCCGCATAGAAGGCGGAGGCCAACTCGTCGTCATCCGCTTCCGAAACGCGGCCAAGTGCAACGCGCGCCCGGCCGAGCTTTGACGGCACTTTCTCATCGAGGCTATGAAACTGATCGTAGAAGAGCTTGTAGTGGCGGAACTCGTCCGCCGCGACATTACTCGCGATCTGTTTCAGCACCGGCTCGTCGGTCGCATCGCGGATGGCGCTGTAATAGGAAGATGTGCCGCTTTCCACCACGCAGCGCGCGATGAGTTCGCCGCCCCGGCTACCGCGTACGGATTCGACCTCGTCGATCGGGATCGAGTAATTCTCGCGAAAGCGGCGAAAGGCTTCCTCGAAGCTGAAATCCGGATCCGCCAGCTCCGCCCAGCGGGCCAGCGCCTGACCGTGCTGAACCTCTTCCGTGCCCCATTTGTAGATGGCTTCCTTCACATCCGGGCAATCGGAAAAGACATTGCAAAGATAGGTCACGTAATCCGGCGCATTGAACTCCACCAGCGCAGCCGCCTTCACGGCTTTGAGAATATCCGGATCCACCTTGGAGGCGTCGAAATCCTCCCAGCGAATATCGTCCAGCGTCCAGTGTCGGCTCATCTCAATCACCTCGGAACATGGCAACAGGCCATCTTGGCTGAATATAAGCCAATCCTGGCAGTGTTTTAAGGGACAGAAAGACACAGCCCGCCCCTCAAAACCCCGCCCTCAAACGAAAACGGCGCCTCCCGGGGGAAGCGCCGTCCAGTAGCTTACGCGGCAATCTCGCGGCCTAGAGCATCTTGCGAAGGTCGCGAAGGTGGTCCAGGCGCTCCTGGGCCCGCTGCCGCTTTTCGTCCGTCCGGGCGTCCTCGACATCGTCCTCGGCGTTCTTGATTTCGCCGTCGAGATGCTCGGCGCTGAGATCGGTCAGCGGCACGGCATGCTCGGCAAGGAGCGTCAGGCCGCCCGCCGTCACTTCCGCGAAACCGCCGCGAACGAAATAGCGTTCCTTGGACTTGCCGCCTTCCTCGACGTCGATGACGCCGGGGCGCAGCACGGTCATGATCGGCGCGTGGCCGGCCATGATGCCCATATCGCCTTCCTTGCCCGGCACGACGACCATATCGACGTCGTCGGACAGCAGAAGCCGCTCGGGGCTCACCAGATCGAAACTCAGCTTGTCAGCCATCATCTAAGTCCTGTTCGGTGCCACTGTTACATGGCTGGCAGGCAAGCGGCGGATTAGGCCGCTTCCTTGGCCAGACGCTCGGCCTTGGCCACGGCGTCTTCGATGGTGCCGACCATGTAGAAAGCCGCCTCCGGCAGATGGTCGTATTCGCCTTCGCACAGGCCCTTGAAGCCCTTGATCGTGTCCTTGAGGTCCACGAGCACACCGGGCGAACCGGTGAACACTTCGGCCACATGGAAGGGCTGGCTGAGGAAGCGCTCGATCTTACGCGCGCGCGCCACGACGAGCTTGTCTTCTTCCGACAGTTCATCCATGCCGAGAATGGCGATGATGTCCTGCAGGCCCTTGTAGCGCTGCAGGATTTCCTGCACGCGGCGGGCCGTGTCGTAATGCTCGTCGCCGACAACGCGCGGCTCGAGAATACGCGAGGTCGAGTCGAGCGGATCCACGGCCGGATAGATGCCCTTTTCCGAGATGGCGCGGTTAAGCACCGTCGTGGCATCCAGATGGGCAAACGACGTGGCAGGCGCCGGGTCGGTCAGGTCGTCGGCGGGCACGTAAATGGCCTGCACCGAGGTGATCGAACCCTTGGTGGTCGTCGTAATACGCTCCTGCAGCTGGCCCATATCGGTGGCGAGCGTCGGCTGATAACCCACGGCGGAGGGGATACGGCCAAGAAGCGCCGACACCTCGGAACCCGCCTGGGTGAAGCGGAAGATGTTGTCCACGAAGAAGAGCACGTCCTGGCCCTGGTCGCGGAAATGCTCGGCGACCGTCAGACCCGACAGCGCCACACGGGCACGCGCTCCGGGCGGCTCGTTCATCTGGCCGTAGATCAGCGCACATTTGGAACCGGCGGTCGAACCGTTGTTCTCCTTGGGATCCTTGTTCACGCCGGACTCGATCATTTCGTAATAGAGATCGTTGCCCTCGCGCGTGCGCTCGCCCACGCCGGCGAACACGGAATAACCGCCATGCGCCTTCGCGATGTTGTTGATGAGCTCCTGGATGAGCACCGTCTTGCCCACGCCGGCGCCGCCGAACAGGCCGATCTTACCGCCACGAGCGTAAGGGGCGAGAAGGTCCACCACCTTGATGCCGGTGACCAGCATCTCGGCTTCCGTGGACTGCTCGACGAATTCAGGGGCTTCCTGATGAATCTCGCGCAGGGCTTCGCCTTCGATGGGACCGGCTTCGTCCACCGGCTCGCCGATCACATTCATGATGCGCCCGAGCGTCGCTTCGCCGACCGGCACCTGGATCGAATGGCCCGTATCGTTCACTTCCTGACCGCGGGTAAGCCCTTCGGTCGAGTCCATGGCGATGGTGCGCACCGTGTTTTCGCCCAGATGCTGAGCCACTTCGAGCACCAGACGGGTACCGTTATTATCGGTCTCCAGCGCGTTCATGATGGCCGGCAGGTGATCGTCGAATTCGACGTCCACGACGGCGCCAATCACCTGACTGATCTTGCCGACAACATTGCTCATACTGTCTATCCCTGCTTCGCATGCCGGAAAGCGCTCAACCGCTTCCCCGTTATCGTCATCCGGCGCGGCCGGAACCGCATCCATTGCTTCCGCGACCGTTTTCGCCTGCTCCGTCGCAGTGGCGCCCGCAATCGGAGCGTCTTCCTGCCTGGCAGGCGCCGGTAGCGCCTTCGGCCCGGACGCACTCCCCGGAAGGATACGCGCCAGAAGCCTTCTTACATTCGCAAGCAGCCGGCTTCGCCAGCCTTGCCTGTTACCTAACTCGGGCATCGTACCCCTTCGGAATCATCCGGCCTTCCGGCCCTCATATCCTCACGGGGCATTTTCGCCCTTCTCGTTTCCGGCACCGCCCTTTAGAGCGCTTCCGCACCGGAAATAATTTCGATCAGTTCCTTCGTGATCTGCGCCTGGCGCGTACGGTTGTAGGTGATCGTCAGCTTGTCGATCATCTCGCCCGCATTGCGCGTCGCATTGTCCATCGCGGTCATACGCGCGCCTTCTTCGCTGGCGCCGTTTTCGAGCAGTGCCCGGAAAACCTGGACCGAGAGATTGCGCGGCAGCAGATCCTTCAGGATCTCCGTTTCGTCCGGCTCGTATTCGTAGATCGCACCGCCGAGACGCGCCACGATTTCCTCTTCGGGCTCCGCGCCGTCCACCGAAGCGGGGATCAGCGACTGCGTCGTCGGGATCTGCGTCACGACGTTCTGGAAGCGGGAGTAGAACAGCGTGCAGACATCGAACTCGCCATTCTCGAACATGTCGATCACGCGCTGCCCGACCTGATCGGCATGTTCGAACCCGAACTTGCGCACGCCGGAAAACTCGATCGTGTCGATAATATACTCGCCGTAAAGCCGCCTCAGCGCATCCCGGCCCTTCCGGCCGACGCACAGGATCTTCACGACCTTGCCTTCGCCGAGCAGCTTGCCGATGCGTTCGCGCGCCAGACGCACGATGGAGGCGTTGAAACCGCCGCACAGGCCGCGTTCGGCCGTTGCGACGACCAGCAGATGAACCTGGTCCTTGCCATTGCCGACCAGAAGCTCGGGCGCATCGTCCCGATCCTTCATGCCGGCGGCGAGGTTGGCCATCACGCGGTCCATGCGCTCCGCATAGGGACGCGCAGCCTCGGCCGCTTCCTGCGCACGGCGCAGCTTCGCGGCGGCGACCATCTGCATCGCCTTGGTGATCTTCTGCGTCGACTGGACGCTGGAGATCCGGTTTCTAAGTTCCTTCAGGCTTGCCATTCGGCGCTATCCCGTGACTGCTTCTTCCATTCCGCCGATCAGGCAAACGCGTTGGCGAAAGCCTCGACCGCGCTCTGAAGCTTCGCTTCCGTATCGGAAGAAAGCTGCTTTTCGGTCCGGATGGTCTCGAGAATGTCGGCATGCTTGGAGCGGAAGCTGCGCAGCAGCTCTTGCTCGAAGCGACCGACTTCGGCGACGGCCAGCTTGTCGAGATAGCCGTTCACACCGGCATAGATCACGACAACCTGCTCTTCGACCTTGAGCGGCGAGAACTGACCCTGCTTCAGAAGTTCGGTCAGGCGCGAGCCGCGGTTCAGCAGGCGCTGTGTCGCGGCATCGAGGTCGGAACCGAACTGCGCGAAGGCAGCCATTTCGCGGTACTGGGCGAGCTCGCCCTTGATCTTGCCCGCGACCTGCTTCATCGCCTTGATCTGGGCGGAGGAACCCACGCGGCTCACCGACAGACCCACATTCACCGCCGGACGGACGCCCTGATAGAACAGGTCCGTTTCCAGGAAGATCTGACCGTCCGTGATCGAAATCACGTTGGTCGGAATGTAGGCGGACACGTCGTTGGCCTGGGTTTCGATGATCGGCAGCGCCGTCATGGAACCCGAACCATGGTCCTCGTTGAGCTTCGCAGCGCGTTCCAGCAGACGGGAATGCAGGAAGAAGACGTCGCCCGGATAGGCTTCACGTCCGGGCGGACGACGAAGCAGCAGCGACATCTGACGATAAGCGACGGCCTGCTTGGACAGATCGTCATAGATCGTCAGGGCGTGCATGCCGTTATCGCGGAAGAACTCGGCCATGGCGCAGCCGGCAAACGGTGCCAGGAACTGCAGCGGGGCCGGTTCGGACGCCGTCGCGGCGACGACGATCGAATATTCGAGCGCGCCGTTTTCTTCCAGCGTCTTCACGATCTGCGCGACCGTGGACCGCTTCTGACCAATGGCGACATAGACGCAGTAGAGCTTCTGGCTCTCGTCGTCGCCCTGGTTCAGCGGCTTCTGGTTGAGGATCGCGTCGATGGCGATGGCGGTCTTGCCGGTCTGGCGGTCGCCAATGATCAGCTCGCGCTGACCGCGGCCGATCGGGATCAGCGCGTCGATCGCCTTGAGGCCCGTCTGCATCGGCTCATGCACCGATTTACGGGGAATGATGCCCGGCGCCTTCACGTCCACGCGGCGGCGTTCGGTGCTCTCGATCGGGCCCTTGCCGTCGATCGGATTGCCAAGCGGGTCCACGACGCGGCCCAGCAGGCCCTTGCCGACGGGAACGTCCACAATGGCGCCCGTGCGCTTGACCGTGTCGCCTTCCTTGATCCTTCGGTCGGAACCGAAAATCACGACGCCGACATTGTCGTCTTCAAGGTTGAGCGCCATGCCCCGGATACCGCCCGGGAACTCGACCATTTCACCGGCTTCGACATTGTCGAGGCCGTAAACGCGGGCGATACCGTCACCGACGGAAAGAACCTGGCCGACCTCGGAAACCTGCGCCTCGGCGCCGAAATCCTTGATCTGCTGTTTGAGGATCGCGGAGATCTCCGCAGCCTGAATGTCCATCAGGAAGCCTCTTTCATGGCAATCTTAAGAGAATTGAGTTTGGTCCGCAGCGAGGAATCGATCATCCGGCTGCCGACCTTGACGATGAGACCGCCAAGCAGCGATTCATCAACGGTGGTATCGATATTCACGTCGCGCCCGGTAGCCGATTTGAGCGCGGTTTTGAGCCCGTCGACCTGGGCATCGGAAAGCGCGTGGGCGGAAACCACGCTGGCAGTGATCTCGCCGCGCTTGACCGCGAGCAGCTGGCGAAACGCCGACATCATGCCCGGCAGCGCGAAAAGCCTGCGATTCTTGACGACAAGACCGATGAACTGCGCGGTCAGACCGGCGATCCCGGCCTTTTCCAGCACGGCGGCAATGGCCTTGCCCTGAAGGTCGGCGCCGAAAACGGGGCTGCGCACGAGCCGGCGCAGGTCTTCGCTCTCGTCCAGCATTCGACCGATCGAGGCCAGATCATTGGCCACGGCGTCAAGCGATCCCTCGCTTTCAGCCAGTTCGAAAAGGGCGGTCGCATAGCGCCCAGCCACACCAGTTACGGGTTGTTCAGATGACACGTCCGGCGCTCGCCTGTCTTTGTCATGGAAGCTGGCACGCGAAATTTTCAGATGCGAACCAAGCTATTGAAATAACTCGAAAAATTCGGCCAAGTAAGACCGCTGGCAACCCGGTGCCCCCGAGGCCGGGCGTTAGGTAACACAAGCTCCGCGCAGGTGCAACAAGAGCCGGACCGAATAGGGCCCATACGGGACAATTGGAAGCACGTTCAGCCATGCAGGAGCAGGCCTTCCGCAGGGGAAAGCTGCCCATCAATGCATGTCGGGAGGGACGTGGCAAGCAACCGGCGCGCGGCGGCCCTTACGCCGATCGTCTCAGGGCCTTCGCATGACGCTTGGCAATGGCCATGATCTCACGCGCCTTCGACGGATCCTGGGCGCAGAGCTTGTCGCAAATCTGGAGAATCTGTTCGGGCGACAGCGTGATCTGGGAGCGCTGCACCGGCGGCGGGGACGGCAGGCGCTTGCGTTCCTCTTTCGCCCTCTGACCGAGCGAAAGAAGCTCCTCGCTGAGCGGCCGCTTGAAGTCGAACTCCCGCTCCTTGGTGAAGAACCAGGAAGGATAGCGTGACTGGTTGGTCGTCTCGGTGCGTCCGGTCACATGCAACTGGACGCCCAGCTCGTTTGCAAAGCTGTTGACCGCCCATTTCACCAGCGGCCAGTCGTCATCATAGTCGTCGCCCGCCACGACGCCGCCGACCTTCACCTTCTGGTACCAGTCGACAAAGGACTTGCCGCCCTCTTCGCCGGTATGGGCGTAGCCGTCGAAATAGACGAAGTCGAAATAATTGTCGTCGAACAACGCCAGCGCATCGTCGAACGACATGCGAAGCAACTTGTAGTTCTCCGCAATACCGACATGCTTCAGCGCATGAACATATTCGGCCGTATCGTGATGGTCGGCATACAGATCAACACCGTAAAAGGCCTTGAACTTGCCGCTCTCGACCATGCGCCTGGAAAACACCCCACCGGCGACACCCAGCTCGATACCGATATTGTCGCTGCCCTCGAGCGAGCGGATAACGTCATGACGATGGAAATCTTCTTCCACCCGAACCGAGATGTCCGGCACCCTTTCGGCCGCCAGCCTGTTGATCTCCTGAATGCTCATGATGGAGTGCCCCGCTTGCCCGAAATCAGTCATGCGGCAGGCCATTTTCAGATCACGCGATTTCCACCCGACGCATGACCCGAACGGCCGCCACCGCTCGCCGCATTGTTCGGGAACATGATTTCCAACTTCTTAATGGAACGGCGTCCGGCCCGCCCGCCGCCCGCGCTCACAAAAAGCTGTAGGGATCGATATCGATGCTCACGCGCGCCGCATTGGGCACTTTGAAATCGGCAAGCCAGGCATTTATATAGGCCTGCACATTGACGTTGCGACCGGCCTTCACGAGGAAGCGCAGCCTCGTCCGCCCCCGGAGCAAGGCAATCGGCGCGGGCGCGGGGCCCAGCACGGAAACATGATCGGCGGCGGGCACGCGCCGCGCCATCTCGCGCGCCACACGCTGGGCAAGCCCGCCGTCGGTCGAAGACACGACCACCCCGACCAGCCGTCCATAAGGCGGCAGCTCCATACGTTCGCGCATCTCCGCTTCGCGCTCGAGAAACGCGTCCCGGTCGCCGGACACAAGCGCCCGCATCACGCCATGCTCGGGCATATAGGATTGGAGGAGAACGCGGCCCGGCCGCTCCGCGCGGCCCGCGCGCCCCGCCACCTGCTGGAGAAGCTGGAAGGTGCGTTCGCCCGCGCGCAGATCGCCGTTTTCGAGCCCGAGATCGGCATCGACCACGCCCACCAGCGTCAGCCAGGGAAAATGATGTCCCTTCGCCATGACCTGCGTACCGATGACGATATCGATCTCGCGGTCTTCGATAGCGGAAAACACATCCACATGACTTTGCGGGCCCCGCAGATTATCGCTCGAAACGAGCGCGACGCGCGCTTCCGGAAAGCGCTCGACCACCTCTTCCGCGATACGCTCCACGCCCGGCCCGCAGGCGACGAGCGCGTCTTCCGCGCCGCAGGACGGACAGGCCTTGGGCACCGGCGCCGTATAGCCGCAATGATGACAGCGAAGCTCGCGTCGGAACCGGTGTTCGACGAGCCAGGCCGAACAATCCGGACACTGGATGCGATGACCGCAGGTCCGGCAGAGTGTCAGCGGCGCATAGCCCCGACGATTGAGGAACAGCATGGACTGCTCGCCCGCTTCGAGCGTCGCGACCATTTCCTTCACCAGCACCGGCGAGAGCCAGCGGCCCCGCTCCGGCGGATGGGTGCGCATATCGACGGCACCGATTCGCGGCAATTGCGCATCGCCATGCCGGCCCGTCAGCACCAGCCTCTCATACCGGCCCTGCTCGGCATTGACGGCGCTTTCAAGCGACGGCGTGGCGGAACTGAGAATCACCGGGAAGCTGCCCAGCGAGCCGCGCACGACGCCCATGTCGCGGGCGTGATAGGTCACGCCTTCTTCCTGCTTGAAGGCGCTTTCATGCTCTTCATCGATCACGATGAGGCCGAGATCGGGAAAAGGCAGAAAAAGCGCCGAGCGGGCGCCGATCACCGCCTTCACGCGCCCCTCCGCCACGCCGCGCCAGACCCGGCGGCGCTCGCGGGTGGAAAGTTCCGAATGCCATTCCGCCGGGCGGCAGCCGAAGCGCCGCTCGAACCGGTCGAGGAATTGCGAGGTGAGCGCGATTTCGGGCACCAGCACAAGCGCCTGACGGCCCTGCCGCAACACCTCCGCCACGGCCTCGAAATAGACTTCCGTCTTGCCCGAGCCCGTCACCCCGTCGAGCAACAGCGGCGC
>NZ_NYVD01000094.1 GCF_002684405.1 Parvibaculum sp.
ACGCAAAGAAGCGAGCATCGCAGCATTGGAGTGGCAGGATCGGTCATCCGATCCCATTTGGTCGGCTTCGTCGCTGGCCGAGGCGGTTCAACTCATGAACGCCGATCATTCCGACCTACTCGGAACGAGACAGTGGGAGTCGCCCGATGGCTTCGGCGTCAACAACAACAGGCCAACTCTTCGGATACTGACCGAGATAGGAGACGCGGACAGTGTCCAGGGAAAGGAGCTGACGAAGCGCTACGCTACCCTGCGTGAACCACTTCCACTGGCCGGAAGCCGGCTTTCGCCCTCCCAACTGGAGGAAGCTCTACTCGCCGAGTTTCCCTGGTTTGAGGATTTAATCTCCCAGATTGCAGACACGATCGAATTGAGGCGCACCGCTGGAAAGCCATGGTTTCGCATCCCGCCACTCCTGGTTGTTGGTCCACCCGGGTGCGGCAAATCCAGGTTCGCGCGTCGCCTAGGTGAGATCAGCGGTACCGGACATGCCTCGATCACGGTGGCGGGCTCCTCCGACAACAGGATGCTCGCGGGAACCGCGAGAGGATGGCACAGCACACAACCTTGCTTCCCGGTCATCGCCATGCGAAAGGCAAATACCGCCAATCCAATCGTCGTCGTCGATGAAATCGAAAAGGCTTGTCCCAGTCAGAACGGAGATGCCCAGGCAACGCTCCTTAACTTTCTGGAACCGGAGACAGCGTCGCGATATTTCGATGAGTGCCTTCTAACCAGCGTCAATGTCGGAGAAGTGAGCTGGATATCGCTGGCAAACAGCATCGAGGGGATCAAGCCGCCTTTGAAGAATCGTGTCAGCCTTCATTTTGTGGGTGGCCCACAAGAAGAACACTACCCGACCGTCATCCGGTGCCTTCAAAGAGATATTGCATTGGAACTCGGCATCGATCCAACGGTGCTGCCCACGCGCAATAAGGAAGTTGAAGCCCTACTTCATACTGCTTTTATGAATGGCGCGTCGGTCAGGCGCCTCCGGGCTGGTCTGTTTGCATGGATCAGGTCAGAAGGCATTAATCGCCAGCTCCACTAGGAGTTCCGAGACGTTTCACACACACCATCAGAGCGGCTTTCGAGGAGGGCAAGAGACAATGGAACCGACATACGAAGAGATTCTTGCGCTTGCCACCAAAGTATTCGGCTCGGCAGAGGATGCTCAGGCCTGGATGAAGCGCCCGGCGATTGGACTCAACCAGCAACGACCGATCGAACTCACGGGAACCGCCGAAGGAAGGGAAGCTGTAGCGACCTATCTCGTCCGGATCTACTTCGGTGTTTACACCTGAAGCGCTGTAGAAAAATGAACTGGCAGGCCTATGGCCTCCCCCCCCAACCAGTTTCGTTTCTCAAGAGCCTCTATATTCGCTTCTCGTGGCGCACCCAGGTCCGATGACTACAAAATTTCGACAAAAGCCAGCCTACGAAATCGGGCTTATTGGATCCAAACTCTCCTGCTCCAGGGGCTTTCCTTCAGGAGACATAAGCCAACGCCACAGGTCATCGAGATCAGCGGTCGCCAATGCAGGTATTTGAATTGCTGGCCGCTCCTTTCGTGGCACGGACCCAGATTGTGCTTCAGCAACTCGGCGTGACATCTGATGAGGTGCAACCTTTAAACCGACTTGCTGAGCTATTCCAAGAACGGACGACGCAATTCGGACCCCCGCCTCATCAATATCCCCCCAGTGAAACGCTGTTGCAGTGGGCTGCTGAGTCACCACGTCAAGGTAGGCCTGGCGCCAACTCCGGGAGGGAAATCCCCCGGAGTAAAAGACAATCCCATTGTCCCTCACTTCGCGAGCATAGCGAACAAACGAAACCCAGTTCTCGATGGAGAGAATATAGTCCGCCGTCTGAAATTTGAACGTCCGGATCTCTTCAGGCGGCAACCCGATGTAACTGACCGGGAGTGACTTGGGTGCCGCGACGAAGACTGCCTGAGACAACTTCTCCGCGCCCAATTCTCCTAGAAACTCCCGCGCGGACCGCCCGTCCCGGTCACGCCCGCTCAAAGCTGCAGCAACGACAGCCACCAGATCCTCGGAGTGCTCAAGCGCCTTGGACGAGCAGCCCGCAGCCAAGGACAAGGTGCGGTAATCGATTGCCTTATCTAGGCGCACAAGCTCTCGCGCGATCTTCACCGCGTTGCCTAGATCTTCGGTATCCCCGGGAGCCAGGCGCACATCAGAACCAACCCAAGCTACATTTCGCGACCAGGATGACTCGATCTCTTCGAGTATTCGCCTCAGCCCCTCTTCCGCCCCCTCCTTGAGGCCCTCCAACCGATTGGCGCTGCTCTCCCAGGACGGCACCCTTCCCAATCGCTGATATGCGGCTTCCGGCGAGAGGAGCTTAAACTTTTCGATCATCCCTCCTGGTATACGTTTGCGCCGGCATTCAATGATCCCGGCCGCTTCGACCTCAGCCAACTCTTTCTCGAGCTTAACCACCGCCGTATGCGTCTTCTCGACGGCAACATTCACAAAAACCCGATCGGACTTTCGGTTGCGCTCATACTTGTCGAGCGCCTGCGCGAGGTATTCGTCGGCAGTGGTCATTCGGCCGCCTCAGACGCCATCCTTTTCTGAAGCTCTTCCTCGTTCCAGTTGTCCGGGTTCTCCTTCCTCAACGCTTCGCGCGCCCCTTCCTTGAGATACATTGGCTTCACGTATGAGTATTTGTCCGAGCGACGAATATCGAGAATCGTATCGACCACTTCCGCAACCACCTGCCGCTTGTCCGGCGGAGCGGCGAGAATAGTCTGAAGCTGGAGCGACCCGAAAAAATCGATGAGCTTGCGCTGCGTCGGTCCATCCAGGCGAAGGAACGCTTCATCGAACATCGCAACACCAAAGGGCGCCTCCACAGACTTCACGCTGCCGTAATAGACAGCGGCCAACGCTGCGCCAATCGCGATGTAGGCCGGCGCCCCGAGCTCCCCGCCGGACCCTGTGCCTGCTCGGTCGCTCGAATTCGTCTCGTATCCGGTCGAAACGTCCTTCGAGATCAGGTCGAACACGTTGTAATTGCGATAGTCCTCGTAATAGGTGAGATCCATCGCGTCATCTTCGAGCATCTGCTCTATGATCTCGAAAGCTGCTTCGTATTCGTCATCATTGCTGCCGGTCGCACGAAACAGCGGCAATGCAAATGACGCGTCTTCCTGCGCTTTCTTCGCAAGGCGCACTATCGGCGCAAGGTTCGGCGCCATGTGACTGCTGAACCTATAGGTCTTGTTGATGAACACGCGACCGGAAAGGTTCTTGTTCAGATCGCGCACCGCCTTATCGGTCGCGTCCAATCTGGATTGGATCTGTCCAAGAAACTCCTTCTTGAAGATATCCTCGGCACTTTCGGCTGCGTGGCGCATTTCGCGTTCTTTCTCGAGCAACACATTGTCTCGAATCCGCGCGACCTCAGCATCCACATACTCGCCGATCGATTGAATCGTCTCGAAGTCACTCTCCGGCCGAGCCAACGCAAATTCGATGAAATACCGGCCAATCCCCTTATCGCTTTCCCGGATTTCTCCACGAAGCCGGATCACCTCCCTGTCCGCCTCAAGCCTTCTATCTTCTGCTTTCTCGGTGACGTTGGTGTATTTTCGGCCACAACCCATCCGTCGGGCAAAGTCGTGCATGCGCACCAGGCCTGAGAGCACACGTTCCCCATTCGTCGTGCCGAACTGCCCGCTATTCCGGAGAAACTTTTCACGCGCTTCTTCTGCCTGTGCGAAGAGACCGGGCCGCATCACCTCGCCCTCCAGTTTGCTTCGTACGATTGCAAGCCTCTCGCGCAATTTCGAACGCACGTCTTTTTGGTCGTCGAGATCCCGATCGAGAGCATCCATGCCGCCCAATAGATCTTTCTCTTTGGCCTGCAATTCGGGATCGATCAAATCTCCGATCCTCTCATACTCTTCCTGCGCATCTGCCAAGCGTTTGTGAAGCGCCTTCATGAGTTCCGCATCATCGGTCAACGGGCGCCTAGAGTCGGCCAAATCGACAAGGGCCTGAATATCCCTCTCAATCTTCTGCAGTTCGGCGAGTTGACCGGCGAGCCCGCTAAGCTCTCGCGTCAGCGCTGTCACTTCCGCCTCAAGACGCGGGATATTTGCCGCGGCAGCCCCCTTGCCGAGCTTCGGCGAGAGAACCTGCATATCCCGAACGGTGAGCCCATCATCGAAAATGATCCTGAGCTCTCCATCCCGTTGTACTTGCAGGACGGACCGACCCTTCTCATCGAAGTCTGCAGTGCTTGCGGCAAGCCGTACCCGGCCCAACCTGGAGACAAGAATCTTCCGCACAATCGGATCATCACTGGTAACGACCGATGCTAAGCTTTCCGCCGGCGCCTCATCCGGCTGATCCTCAAGCTTTTGAGTGGCGAAGATCCGAACATCCCGCGCCTCGTCGCGCCGAAGGCTTTTATATATCTGAAACGCTTGCTGCACCTGCCCTGCCGCTACAACGACGCCTTCACGATCCCATCCGAGGAGCGCTTCCGCCGAGGGCAGCCAATCCGGACGCACCACTTCTACTGCCTCAAACAGCAGCTTCGAGTCGATTCCAGCCCCCTTCAGCTGCGCTTGAAACGCTCGTACCTGGGGAGATACCTGAATGCGTCCCTCCCTCGCTTCTCTCAGCTCGGATTCCGCTGCGCGCTTTCTTTCTTCGACATGATTTGCATCCACCCGCACTTTGGTGGTGATCCGCTCATGGTCCGGCGCCGCCTTCTGGAGAAGATCGAAAAAACGCGCGAGATCCGGCTCGAGCGTCATGGCGTCATCCGCCCACTCGTGCGGACGGCGCCCCCGGAGACTATCGGCAAGGGTCCCAGCGACGGTCCGCAGAGAGGTATGATTTTCGAGCCACTCACCAGACAAACGCGGCAACCGCTGCATAAGCGTCTTGTAGTGATTGTTCGCGTTTTCTCGCGCTTGCACGAGTTCGTACTGCGCTTGCTTGATTCTTAATTGCGCCTCGCTCCGCTTCGTGTCGGCGCCGTCCGCATTCAGCTGCCGGCGCACCGCCACGAGCTCTTCCGACGCTTCTCGTTTTCTACTTTCGATCTTGCCGATAGTTTCGTTGAGCGCGTCTTCTCGAGCCATCATGTTTCGCTCGTCGCGTTGTCCCTCAAGGACTCGCCTCTTCAGGTCGCACCATCTGGCTAGATCGACGATTGGCCCCATCGTCTGCTGCGCCTCGAGTTCCTCGCGATATTCGGCACATTTGCGAGACAAAGGCTGCAGCCAGTTCAGGCGCTGCCGAAGCAGCTCCACGTGATTCCGCAGCTCTCTGAACCTGTCAACCGAGCTCCGTAACCCCCTAAGGTCGATCGGATCGTCCTCGAGGATATACTGCCTTACGAATTCAGTGGGATTCTCGGCCTGTCCCGTTACGGCGAGCGCCTTATGCAGGGTCTTCAGGAGCTGCTTGATCTCGCCTTCCTGGTAGCTCCGCCGCTTGCCGGACAGGAGGTAAAGATAGGACTGGCAATAGCTTTTCCAGTCTTTCGCGCGATCCAAACCCTCGCCGCCTGCCTCGACACCTTTCTCGTGAAGTCGTTCGAGGACCTCGTCGAGCTCGAAGGGGATAAATGCCTCACCGTCGATAGCGCCTACATCCGATTTCTCGATGCGGGCGCCATCCACCACAAAGAGTGCGCGAACAGTCGCTGTCGTATCTTTAGGCTCCGCCTCCAGAGCGACGCCGATCGTCACGTATTTTCTGGTCTCTTCATCTTCAAAAACCAAAGCCACAAGCGTCTGCGTTTCTTCATTCCGAAGATACGCTTCTTCCTCGTTGGCCAGTTTTCCGAGGACATATCCTTTGAGGGTTCTGCGCTCACCTGATTGCCGGGACTTTCCCTCCCCTGTAGCGATATTGAACTTGGTAAGCCTCATATTCGCCCCGGACAGCACGACCTGCATCATGTCGAGGAGCGTCGACTTTCCGGAGCCATTCTTACCCAGCAGCGCCGTAACGCCGACCACATCCACTTCGAGCAGCGGATAACTGTACCAGTTCATTGCGAAAATACGGGAGAGCTTCATTCCTCGTCCTCCTCGCCGACATCCGTCAGCTCTCCCGCGCCAGCGGCCTCTGCGAACTCTTCAAGGCGAGCCATGGCGCGTTCATCAACCAGCGCATCTACAATCGGGCGGATCTCGACCTCGTAATCGTCGAATTCTGCGTCGAGCTCGTGCACTTTCACGAGGCTACGACGATGGAGATCTTTTAGATAATCGAGCATTTGCGGACGGGATATGGGTGACTTCTGATATTCCCCAATCAGATCCTGATAGCGGGTGAAGATTGCCTCCAACGAGGTCCGGTAGACAGCTCGTTCGTCGCACTCGAAGTTCGACAGGGCCTCACGCCAAAGGATGGCCAGGAGTAGAAGAACCTGCGTGTCCTTCGTCGTCATCTTCATCCAGCTTGCCCTGTCCATATCCGGAAGCAGGCCAGCCCACTGATGCTGATCATTCACAACAAAGCGACGGTGAAGCAGGTGAAAGTAGGATTCAAGGAAATCCCCGAATGAGGGATCCGAAAGCACGCGATAGGCCGCGCCGCCGCGACGATCTCCTGCATAGACGAACTGCTTCTCGGCAAGAAGCGACATGGCGGCCATCAGGTCCTTGCCTCGGTCGCCAAGCTCCTCTTCCAGGTCAGGAATTGGCCGTACCATTCGCATCTCCCAGGTCAACAATTTTGAAGTTCGGGGCCCGTAACCACTCGTTCTCGATCCATCCATCCGGGCTAGATGGATCCATGGCGATCACCTCGTACTCGGCACTCAAAAGCCCGACCGGGTCTCCGTCTTCGTAGCCTTCACCGATGTGATGAGCAGAGTGGATCAAGTGCATCATCACAAAAAAATCCTTGGGCTCTTTCACCACGAGAAGTCGCCCGTCAGTTGCTTCTCCTCGAGCGACTCGCCGGCGCAGAAACTCTCGTACATCTGCACGCGTCACGGTCCCCATCTGGAGATGCTGCGCCTCCATTCTGGCCCGAAACGCGTCCAGCGGATCCTCCGTTGGAACAGCAATCGCCTGCGGTGCGATGCGCTGCTTCCTTATCTTGGGACGAACTAGGCGCTCTTTCCCATACGGTATCTCCAGCGGCCGCATTAGCCCGGGGCAATCATCGCGATCGCCAAGCCGATCTAGCGCTTGCACAAGTCTCACCGCCCGGGTGGCCGAAGCTCCGATGTCTCGCTCCATGTAGCGCACCGCATCGGTCAGCCGGCGCTCCAGTCGCCATTTGAAATTCCGAATCCGGGAGAAACCGTCTTCCATGCGGGAGAGGCCCATTCGGATCTTGTCGATATCTTCGCGCACCCGGTTGATGGCACCGGAAGAGCTCCCCGCTTCACCCGCCACCTGATAGGTTGCAGCTAACTCCCGGAGCCGGTCCTCGTCGTCAAGAATGTCGTCGGTCAGACGAATGATCTGCCCGCGGTGGGCATATGGGTGGGTGCCCTCATAAATGAGTTTGAAATCCTTGAGCAGGAGCCCTTCAACGAAGCCTTCGATTAGAAGTTCCACCCCTTGATCCCGCGAGGCCCGCTCAAGAAAGCTCTTTTCCACATTTCTGAGCGAGGACTGGATTGCCCGAAGAGTGGTGACGAATTCCTCAATATTTCGCGCGGCCTGGATCACCGCGAGCCCAGATTCCTGCGGATTGGCAACTGCGGCCTCCAGGCTTGATTTCGCAGCAGCGACGACCCCGCCCACCTTCAACGAGATCCCGTCTTTGAGCATCAGGAGGCGCGTCAGCAGCAGCGTCGGGGCAAACGGCATTTCCACAAGGATCTGGACACCCTGCTCTTGCTCTTCCAGCCAGCCGCAGTTCACGAGACGGGTGTAGATGTGGCGAGATCGTGCCATCGCCAGATCAGTCCCAGAGCTGCCATCGCCCTTCCTCTTACGGCGCCGCAAACGCCGTCCGGACCCTGCGACCTTCAGATCGTCAAATCCAAGCAGCGTTTCTTCTTCATCTACCCAGAGATCGAGGTTTTCCGTGAGTGTTTGATAAATCGCGTGCTCGACTTCGGCACGACGAGGTGCGTCCTGTTCCTCGAAGAACCGGCGATAGAGGTCTTCCAGCACTTTAGCGAAGAGGAGTTTATTTCCGTGGGCTAAGGGCTGAAATATCTCAAGAGGAAGCTGGTCAAACAGCAGCAATTTGCTCTCATGTTCTGCAAACAAAATTTATACTTTAGGGGGCCTCTTACGCCTCAACAAGGAGCCTTTCTGGCGAAGGTCCGCATACTTGAATTCAATGACTTTCTTAATGCTCTGAACCAGCCAAACGCTACCGCGCATATGCAGCGCCACCTGCTAAACGCGCCCACACCGTCATGAACTCAAGGACCTCTGGAGAGCTCCACTCGACCTACCCACTATCTGCTTCTCCCCCCTCTCAGCAGCAAAGCGCCCGATCCGATTCGTTCATAAAATGGATTTCAAATTTGCAGTTGACTGCGGAAAAGACCTAAAACTTATCCAGATTGCTTTAGGACCGAAAAATTCTTAAAAATCCGACTAAATTATTGTTTTTATTTATATTATAGGCTGGCAAGTATTGTTTTGCACGCATGCGAAGATGAGGCCCATACATTTGGGCCTTTTTAATCTTAGAATTTTTCGGCCTACTATATATAGATGCAGCGTCCAGCAAGTAGCGGCAGTAGTATAGGAAATTTGGAGTCCAAGTAACTACTTGGACCATTTTCTTATCTTCTTAAGCCACTCTACTAATTTGAAGACATGCATCCTATCTGTGCTGAATTCTTGACTTACCAAATCCAACTAGCCCAAAAATGAAAAAGGCCCGCTCGAGGCGGGCCTTCTGGCCGACATTGGCGTGTCGGCAAAAAATTGCGCTGCTACCCAACGCTGAGATCAAAATATCTCAGCATTACAGCGCATGCAACAAAATTGCGCGTTCGGCGCCACAGGAGAGCTTTGTCTTCTGATGGTGTCACGTGCGAACGAGGAGCGCATGCCATGTTTCGCTTGCTGATACGACATCGGTGCGGACGACCTTCTCCTAGAATGCCCTTGGTAAAGCTCTTGCATCAATTTCAGGGCCAATCCGAACTCTATAAACGCAAAATCCGACTGCCCTTCCTCCAGGTTAAGGCGTTGGCAGCCGGTCAAAACTCCCTCCACATTCTATCAGGAGGGCGCGTTGCTTAGCGAGCTTGAGCTTCAAAGCCTTCCCTCATACCAAGCTCTTGATGAATACGGTCGCCACCTTGTTCATGAGGTTCACTCACGTGGTGGAGCCCCTGTCCGCGCTGTCCGATCCAGCGGCTCAAATGTCATCCAGCAGTACATGAGCCTGAAAATGGATCGGGTGTATTTATGCGAGAGCCACACCGTGGAGGCGCCCTTTGCGCTTCAGCTCGAATATGACCCTAGCACTCTGGCTTACTACCTTCAGCCTTGCACACTCGACATCCTTATCCACGACGATTTTCGGAACCGACATCAAAGGCGGCAACATACACCGGACGTGCTGGTAATTCGATATGACGGCATTGAGTTGTGGGAACTCAAGCCGGTGGCGCGTTTGCGCAAGCTAACAAAGCGTTCGCCTGACACATGGACTGAAGGGCCCGAGGGTGTATTTCGTCGGCGGGACGTCGAAGAGCATTTGAAGGGAACCGGGATTGGCTATCGCGTCCGATCCGACCTCGAAATCAATCAAATCCTTGTCGAAAACCTCAGGGACATTGCTGACTTTACTCTACCGACAGCGCCAAAAATCGATCCCGAGCGGCTATCTCATCTCAGAGCAGTACTGCAGAAGAATGGTTTCATCACCATTGCTGATCTCGTCCAACGATACGATTTCACGGGCGATGAAATCCGCAAAGCAATTGCAGATCGCCTTGTAGCGTTCGACTTCGAGAACGACCGTCTCGGCGATCCTGTAAGAGCACGTGTTTTCCCGGATGAGGTAGCGCTCGAGATATTCAAACTCTCAACTGAAGCGCTTCCCCCTGACGGTTGGTACGCCACACCTCAAAGCTTATCCGAAGGCGCGGTGATATCACTGGATGGGACCCGCTACAGGATTTCTTATCTCATCGATACTGAGGCTGTTCTTGAGAACGAAGCCGGCGCACAAAAGACACTTCAACTTCATATCCTCCACAAATTCCAAAACGACAGCCGACTGAAGGTCATCCATCAGGACAGTTGTTCGGAACGGGGGGTACGCTGCTCTATCGCGGACTTCACAGAGGAAGAACGCGAAATAGCATTTGCCCGACTTCGCATAGTGCAGGGCGAGAAAATTCCGGGCTGGGCGCCGTCACCCAGCACTGTCGGCCGCTGGAAGGCCCGCATTCGAGATATCGATCCACACGACAGACCGTCAATGATCCGCGCGCTGGTGCCCCGTCACCGCGACAAAGGGAATAGGAAGAGGAGGTTGCCCGACGAGGTGATCGAGATCATGCATCAGGTCATCGATACCAAATATTACAACGCACGCAATCGCTCCAAGAGGAGCTGCTATGAGATCCTTGTCGCCGAATGCATTAAGGATGGCCTTACACCTCCTTCAGAGCCAGTCTTCCTGAAGGCTATCGACGAACAGTGCACCCAATTAGCTATTACCAAACGTAGCGGAAAACGGCTCGCCAATAAGGAGGAGTCACTAGCAAACTTTCTCTACCGTGATGACCCTCCCGACAGATATATCGGTTCACCTCACGGTTCACGCCCGTTCGAGGCAGTCCATATTGATCATACTCAGTGCGATCTTGAACTTGTTTGCATAGAAACGGGCCGAAATCTGGGGAAACCTTGGCTAACGATAGCCATTGACGCCTACTCAAGACAGATCCTTGGCTTTTATCTGAGCTACTCCCCGGCGAGCCGCGTATCCAGCTTCATGGTGCTACGCGACATGGTGAGACGCTTCAACCGGCTTCCGGAAACAGTAGTCGTCGACCGAGGCTCCGATCTGACATCCAGAGATTTTCGATCAATCACAGTTATGTTCGGCGTCTCAATTAAATGGCGCCCCGGTCAGAAACCTCGCGTAGGCGGCGTGATCGAACGCCTGTTCGGCATAGCAAATAAGCGGTTATTTCATAATCTAGAGGGCAATACGCAGATAATGCGTAAAGCTCGAGAGAGTACGAAATCCGTTGACCCGAAGCGACATGCAAAATGGTATCTTGAGGCGCTCTATACTGCGCTAGAGAAGTGGCTGTTCCAGCATTACGCGAACACGGAACACCCTGCCGTTTTACGCCCCCCCTCGGAAGCATTCGAAACCGGAATTACCATGTCCGGCAGCCGCACGCACATCCACATTCCGCTCGATCGAACCTTCAAAATTTTAACGTGCCCGACTGTCTCACGTGAAGGGGTCCGAACAGTTTCGAAAGGTCGAGGCATACGCCTCAACGGCGATTTTTACTATCATCCAGAGCTGGACCGTCCGGCCCATTGGCAATCCAAAGTGCCGGTGAAATACGACCCCTGGGATGTTCGGGTCTGTTACGCCTATATCGACAACCACTGGATTGAATGTCGGTCTGTGCATTTCCAACGACTGGCCAACTTCACCCCCGCCCTCCTCCGAGCCTTTAGCCAAGAACTCATACGTCGAAAGACATTCTCAAGGGCGGAAGTTACTCCGAGGAAACTCGTCGAGCACATCGCAAGCGCAGAGTTCGACACCTTTCCGGACGCGTTGCGGCAGAAAGCTATGGCATCGCGGGCAGTATACGGACCGATTGGCATGACGTCCGTCACACCCGAAGAAGAACTTGCGAGTGACACCCCGTTCCCCATGCCAAAGATCGACTACTCGGCATGGCTTCCAAACCAAACTCCAGAAGAGGATGATCAGGATGACTTCTCGTACGACATCTTCCCGGACTAATCGCGAAATCTCAACAAAAGAGATTCGTCAACGCGTCAAAGAATTCGCACGCACCCAAGTAAAGCATCCGTCCATGCTAAACGCTATGGAAGAAATTCAGGATGCCGTCTCACCAAATAGCGGGATCAACGTGGCACTTCTGGTTGGGCCACCTGGTGTGGGCAAGTCTGCCACCTGTGAGCAGCTTATTCAGGAAACGGCGCGAGAGTATCTTGATCAGCTGAAAGCTGACCCCTTTTTTAATCCGGCAATTATGGTTTCCGCTCCCTCGCTCGGCGACAGAGCCTTCTCGATGGCTGACTTTTTCGAGATCATTCTTGAAGCGTTGGGCGAACCAATGATTGATCAAAAGCTCACACCGGAATGTATAAGTGGTGGCTATGACCTACCGCTACGCTTGAGCGCTCCTACGATGAAGCTCTCGGCTCTCCGAGTGGCAACCGGCAAAGCGCTTCAAGCACGTCAGACTCGGTACGTCATTGTCGATGAGGCCGCCCACATCATGAATGGGCGCGCACTTTCGGAGCAGGTTAATGCCTTAAAGTCATTATCTGACATGACACAAACAAAGTTTGTGCTGGTGGGCTCATATGACCTATACGAAATTATTTCCGTCAACGGACAACTTGCAAGGCGGTGCCATGTTGTCCATTTGCCAAGGTACACCACAGATGCAAATGGAGGAAAGCGACACTTCAACAATGTCGCACGAGCTCTTGCGAAACGCATGAATCTTGAGCCAGAAGTAGTTCTCGATCCCTATCTGCCTGCTCTAATGGAGGCATCCGTTGGCTGTATCGGAACGCTTAAGCATTCGCTGCAGAGGGCATACTCCCGCTCTCTCCGGCACGAAGGAGGAAGGTGGTCGCCCAGCGTCCTTCAGTATTCCCTCTTGCGCAAAGCCCAAACCAGGAAAATCCTCAATGAGACACTGGATGGCGAGCGTTTGATTGCCGAGAACGAAATTTGGAGCCTTTGATGCGTCAGAATGATGCTCTCCAGTTTGTCCACCACAAGTATTATCCGCGTCGCACCAGGCTCTGCCCAATCGCTCCCATTGGAACAGACACGCCGGATTGCGAAAGTCTGTATTCCTACCTCCTGCGCCTGTCTTGGGAACACTCGGTAAGACCGAGTTGCCTAGCCCAGTTCCTATACGAATACCTTGCGCCCGAGGAGATGAGAGACCGAAAGATGAGGGCGAAACGCAACACGATACTAGGCACTCCGTCGCAGGCACTTATCTCTGCCATTGAGGAACTTACCGGGCTTAGCCACCTTTCACGGCTAACGTTGTCATCTTACAAACCCTTCTTGCCAAGCAAAGGGCAAGGCAACCAACCAAGAAAGTGGTGCCCGTTATGCCTAAATGAACAGCGTCTGCTAGGAGCAGTGTACTCGAAGCTGGCATGGGAGATTTCTACGACGCCGGCTTGTATCCACCATGGTGTCAAATTGGTATCAGCCTGCCCCTTTTGTGGAGGCTACATAGGACACCGATCTCAGTACTATACGCACTCGCGCCTGGGGTTTTGTAGAAAGTGCAGATCTTGGCTTGGAGGTGATGGGGATGCCAAAGGTGAGGAAGCGTCAATCCAGGAGATGGCGGTTGCGAGAACCATTGGAGACTGGATTGCTGACGGAGATGAGGCACATCAATGGAGTCTCGAAAATCTTGCTCATTCATTAAACGTCATTTGTAACGTTGGCTTTGGTGGACGCAAAATAGACCTTGCTGAAGCATTAGGCGTAGGTAAATCCACCATCAGCCCCTGGTTGAATGCCAAGAACTCGCCGACGCTGCCTCACTTGGTGAATATCGCGAACCTCGCCAATACATCGTAAGCGGTGTCCCAGTCACACCCGACTTATTTCATCGGCTTGTTTTCGGCTTCCAGCGTTTAGCGAGCTTGAGGACCTCGAGACGGAGTTCATCGGCC
>NZ_NYVD01000095.1 GCF_002684405.1 Parvibaculum sp.
GGATGCACTTCATAGGGAAGCCCGGTCTCTTCCAGCATGATGGACACCTTGTATCCGTTGGGCGTCGTCCAGGTATAAAAGTCGATCATGAGAGCCTCCCAGCTGCCTGAATTGCGTAATCAAAGCGATATGGGCAGCGCAGTGCCCCATTGCGAGCCATGCGCGGCGGCATTGCCGAAATTGTGATCGCAAGCTGAACTGGAAATCCGCCTAGCGCACCTCGAAACGGCCGGCATACGGCTCATCGGGGCCAAGCTCTTCCACGGCGCGAACCGAGGCCATGCGCGGCCCTTCGCGGCATGCGGCAATCATTTCGGAGACATACTCCGCGGGGCCTGAAAAAACCGCCTCGACATCGCCATCGGCCAGATTGCGCACCCAGCCGGAAAGACCGAGAGCGGATGCCCGGCGCACCGTCCAGGCGCGATAGCCCACGCCCTGAACCCTGCCGCTGATCCGCACGCGCACGGACCGGTTTTCGGTCATCTGCGCCTTCCTTCCACCGCCACGCAGGAGCGCGCCCCCGGCGCCGGCATTCAGTATTTCGCCGTTACCTCGACATGATGGTGACGATGCGTCGGACAGACATTCGGCTCGATCCGGTATTTGCCCGCGGGCAGCTTCGTTCCCACCGCGCTTTCCGGTGTGATGAACGCGGCCACCTGTTCGCTGCCATGATAAAGCGTGAAACCATAGGTGCCGTCGGTGACGCGCGTGATCTCGCCCGCCTCGGGCAGAACAAGATCGCGGCCCCATTCGCGCTCCGTTCCGTATTCATCATGCTTGACCACCGAGCCCGTGCCGGTGACGGAAGCGGCGAAGGCTGCCTGAGGCGCCGAGACCAAAGCCGCCGCCAGAGCGAGTGCGAGCCATTGGCCCGTGCTTTTGTTTCCCATCATCTTGCTCCCCTCGTCCAAAAAGAACAGCGCACCCGCGAAGATCGCGGATGCGCTGCAAGCCTAGCACACCGTCGCGGGACATGAAGTCCCGCCCATGTGCCGCATCTTAGTTTGCGCGTTGCCCGAAAAGGATCTTGCGAGCCTTCTCGGCGTCTTTGGTCTTGTCTCCCAGGGTGCCCTGACGCAAATCGCGCCCCAGAGCGAACCCTCTGCGAACGGCCGGACGGGCACTCACCCGTTCGAACCATTTTTTGAGATGTGGAAAATTCTCAAGCTGCTGACCCTGGTTTTTGGCGGGTACGACCCAGCCCCAGCAAGCCATGTCTGCGATGGAATAACGGCCGGCAAGGTAATCGCGGTCCTTCAGGCGCTTGTTCATAACGCCATAGAGCCGGTTCACCTCATTCGTGTACCGCTTGATCGCATACGGAATTTTCTCCTGAGCGTATTGCCGGAAATGATGTGCCTGACCGGCCATTGGCCCCAGACCCCCCATTTGCCAGAACAGCCATTGATCGACCTCAACCCTCTGCCGCTCGTTTGCCGGGTAGAACTTCCCCGTCTTGCGGCCGAGATATTGCAGGATTGCACCGGATTCGAAGATCGAGATGGATTTCCCCCCGGGGCCATCCGGATCGACGATAGCCGGCATCCTGTTGTTCGGCGCGATCCTGAGAAAGGATCGCTTGAACTGGTCGCCAATGCCGATATTCACCGGCTTCATCACATAGGGAAGCCTGCACTCCTCCAGCATGATCGAAATCTTCCAGCCATTGGGTGTCGGCCAGTAATAGAGCTCGATCGGCTTTTCGGAGGAGCGCACGACCCCGGCCGAAGCGGACCGCTTCGCCGGGGCCGTTTTACGAGTAGCCCCCTCGGATGTTTTCCGGCGCGCAGCCATTACTTCTTGGCTGCCGTCCTTCGACGGGTCGCGGGCTTGCGGGCCGCTGTCGTCCGGCGCGTCGCGGTGCGACGAGCGGGAGCCTTGCGAACCGTTGCGCGACGGGTAGCAGACGTCTTGCGAGCAGTAGTCTTGCGCGCAGGCGCCTTCCGGGCCGCTGTCTTGCGCGCTGCGGGCTTCTTCGCAGCGGTCTTGCGAGCGGTCGTCTTCTTTGCCGCAGGCTTGCGGGCCGTTGTCGTCTTCCTGGCTGCAGGCTTACGAGCCGCCGTCGTCTTACGAGCGGTCGTTTTACGAGCCGTCGTCTTCTTTGCCGCAGGCTTGCGAGCCGTTGTCGTCTTCCTGGCTGCGGGCTTGCGGGCCGCCGTCGTCTTACGGGCAGCGGGTTTTCGGGCTGTCGTCTTCTTGGCAGCCGTGGTCTTCCGGGCCGCAGGCTTACGGGCGGTTGTCTTCTTCGCCGCGGGCTTACGAGCCGTTGTCGTCTTCTTGGCGGCGGGCTTACGAGCCGTGGTGGTCTTCTTCGCAGCCGTCGTCTTCTTGGCGGCGGGCTTGCGAGCGGTCGTCTTCTTCGCCGCAGGCTTCTTCGCAGCCGTGGTCTTCTTCGCCGCAGGTTTCTTCGCGGTGGTCTTTTTCGCCGCGGGTTTACGAGCGGTGGTCTTCTTGGCGGCCGTCGTCTTGCGAGCGGTCGTCTTTTTGGCGGTTGCCGTTTTCGGCTTCGCCTTTCTCGTCGTGGTAGCCATGTTAATTCAGCTCCTGATGTGCCATTTGTGTTGGCGACAATCCAAAGACTTGCAACGCACACAAACTCACGTGCCCCCGTACCCATCAAGGCGCACATTGCTACTATGGGCGTCACAAATGCGCTCGGCAACAAATTGCAACAGTTTTACGCAAGCGCAGTCGCGCCACTTTCATGTGAAAGTGGTTTACAAACAGTTCACCGGAAACATGGATTCGTTCGTCAGTCCTCGGAAGGTATGTCTATTTTCTTCGCGAGAATTTCGTTGACGAGTTGCGGATTAGCCTTGCCAGACGTGGCTTTCATGACTTGGCCGACAAACCAGCCTGCAAGTTTCGGCTTGGTTTTGACCTGTTCCACCTTGTCCGGATTGGCCGCGATCACCTCATCGATCGCCGCTTCGATAGCGCCTGTATCCGTAACCTGACGAAGACCTTCTTTTTCGACGATTTCGATGGCATTTCGGCCCGTTTTGTACATCGAATCAAAAACATCCTTCGCGATTCGACCTGAAATCGTGTTGTCGGAAATGAGATCCAGCAGCTCTCCAAGCTGCTTTGCAGACACCGGCGACGCCTCCAGAGAGTGGCCTTCGCGGTTCAGCGCACCGAACAAATCGCCGTTCACCCAGTTCACCGCAAGCTTCGGATCGCGTCCCTTCGCAACCTCTTCGAAGAAGTCCGCACGCGCCCCATCGCTGACGAGAACGGTCGCGTCGTATGCCGACAATCCGTAGTCGGTCATCAGGCGTTCTTTCTTTTCGTCCGGCAGCTCCGGCAGCGATGCTGCAATGCGGTCGACATCCTCCTGCTGCAATTCAAGCGGGAGAAGATCCGGATCCGGGAAGTAGCGATAGTCATGCGCCTCTTCCTTGGAACGCATGGAGCGCGTCTCACCCGTTTTCGGATCGAAAAGCCGCGTTTCCTGATCGATCTTGCCGCCGTCTTCGAGAATTTCGATCTGCCGGCGCGCTTCATGTTCGATCGCCTGGCCGATGAAACGGATCGAATTCACATTCTTGATTTCGCAGCGCGTGCCGAGCTCGCCGCCGGGCCGGCGCACGGACACATTCACGTCCGCGCGCAGACTTCCCTGCTCCATATTGCCGTCGCACGTGCCCAGATACCGCAGAATCGTGCGCAATTTGCGCACATAGGCCTGCGCTTCTTCCGCCGAGCGCATGTCCGGACGCGACACGATTTCCATCAGCGCAACGCCCGACCGGTTGAGGTCGACATGGCTCATCGTCGGGTGCATGTCGTGAACGCTCTTGCCCGCATCCTGTTCCATATGCAGGCGTTCGATGCCGATTTTCTCGACGCGCTCTTCCGGCAGGTCGATCTCGATCTCGCCCTCGCCCACGATGGGGTGTTTGAACTGCGAAATCTGGTAGCCCTGCGGCAGATCCGGATAGAAATAGTTCTTCCGGTCGAAAACCGAACGCAAATTGATCTGCGCCCTGAGGCCAAGCCCCGTCTTTACCGCCTGTTCGACACAAACGCGGTTGATGACGGGCAACATGCCCGGCAACGCCGCATCCACCAGACTGACATGCGTGTTTTGCTCTGCACCGAACTCGGTCGAAGAGCCGGAAAAAAGCTTCGCCTTCGATGTGATCTGCGCATGAACCTCAAGGCCGAGAACGATTTCCCAATCGCCCGTGGCGCCCTGAATCCAGTCTTCCTCGCGCGCAACGCGCTTGCCGATGTCCATCACGACCTCCACCAGGCTTCAGGCGCCGCCGTGAACTGCGCGGCCTCTTCGAGTTTGTGTGCAGTGCGGAACAAAGTTTCCTCGTCGAAACCGCGTCCGATGAGCTGCAGCCCCAGCGGCAACCCTTCTTTCGACAGCCCCGCGGGCACCGAAATGCCCGGAAGCCCCGCAAGGTTCACCGTCACGGTGAAAACGTCGTTCAGATACATGGAAAGCGGATCGTCCGACTTTTCGCCGATACCGAAGGCCGCGGACGGCGCCGTCGGCGTCAACAGCACATCGACTTCCGAAAACGCCTGACGGAAGTCATGCGCGATGAGCGAGCGGACTTTCTGCGCCTTCAGGTAATAGGCGTCGTAATAGCCCGCCGACAGCACATAGGTGCCGATCAGCACGCGGCGGCGCACTTCGTCGCCAAAGCCCTCCGCCCGCGTGTTTTCGTACATCTCGGTGATGTCCTTGCCCTCGACACGCAACCCGTAGCGCACGCCGTCATAGCGCGCGAGGTTGGACGAGGCTTCCGCCGGCGCTACGATGTAATAGGCCGGCAGCGCATATTTGGTGTGAGGCAGGCTCACTTCCTTGATATTCGCGCCCGCCGCCTTAAGCCATTCGACGCCCTGCGACCACAGCGTGTCGATCTCTTCGGGCATGCCGTCCACGCGATATTCCTTCGGAATACCGACCGTGAGCCCCTTCACGCCCTGCCCCAGCGCGGCCTCATAATCCGGCACGGGACGGTCGACGCTGGTCGTGTCCTGCGGATCGTGACCGGCCATCGACTTCAGCATGATCGCCGCATCGCGCACGTCGCGCGTGATCGGGCCTGCCTGATCAAGCGAGGAGGCGAACGCCACGATGCCCCAGCGCGAGCAGCGGCCGTAAGTCGGCTTCATGCCGACCGTGCCGGTAAAGGCGGCCGGCTGGCGGATGGAGCCGCCCGTATCGGTCGCCGTCGCCCCAAGGCAGAGTTTCGCCGCCACGGCAGCAGACGAGCCGCCGGACGAACCGCCCGGCACCAGCTTTGTGTCGTCGCCTTCACGGCGCCACGGATTGGTGACGGGACCGTAGAAGCTCGTCTCGTTCGACGAGCCCATGGCGAACTCGTCATTGTTGAGTTTGCCGAGCATCACCGCGCCATCGCGCCAGAGCTGCGAGGTAACGGTGGATTCATAAGGCGGCGTGAAACCGTCAAGAATGTGGCTGCAGGCCGTGGACCGCACATCCTTCGTGCAGAACAGGTCCTTGATGCCGAGCGGCACGCCCTCGATGGCGCCGCCCTCGCCCTTGGCGAGCTTCGCGTCGGAGGCTTTCGCCATCTCGCGCGCCTGCTCCGCCGTTTCCAGCACATAGGCGTTCAGGTCGCGGCCTGCTTCCATCTCGGAGATATAGGCATCGGTCAGCTCGGCGGAGGTGATCTCCTTCGCCTTCAGCTTGTCGCGCGCTTCGGCGAGCGTGAGGCCGATCAGTTCGTCATTCTTCGCCATGCGCCTTACTCCACCACTTTCGGGACGACATAGAAGCCGTCTTCGGACGCAGGCGCGTTGCGCGTGACCTCGTCCTGCAGATTACCGAACGTGACCTCGTCCTCGCGCATCTTCATCGTGGTTTCCACGGCGCTGGTCATCGGCTCGACATCGGAGGTGTCGAGTTCGCCGAGCTGTTCCACCCAGTCGAGGATGCTGTTGAGTTCCTTGGCGAGATGTTCCAGCTCATCGTCCCGCACGGCAATCCGCGCAAGCCGGGCGATGTGCCGGACGGTGTTCTGATCGACCGACATAGGCCTGCCTTTGTTGGGGTTAGGAGAGCGGGCGAAGGAAAGCCGTGAAAGCCCCGCATGCGCCCAGTTCTCGCTTGAATCGGCGGCAACATAACAAAGCCTTGGCCGAAGCCGCAACGCCGCCTATTGTCCGCCCGCGACAAAGGCCATTTTCAAGGGATTTAGCGGCTTTGAGCGGCAATATAACCACGCTGGAAGAGCTGAAGGCCCGTCTGGGGCGCAACAGCCGGCTGATGGGGCTCGATCTCGGCACCAAAACCATCGGCCTCGCCCTCTCCGACGTCTCGCTTTTCGTCGCCTCGCCGCTCGAAACCATCAAGCGGACCAAATTCACCGCCGATGCGGAACGCCTCCTTGCCCTGGCCACCCAATATGAGGTCGTTGCGCTCGTGGTGGGCCTGCCGCTCAATATGGATGGCACGGAGGGCCCGCGCTGCCAGTCCACCCGCGCCTTCGTCCGCAATCTGGAAAAGCTGACCGAGTTGCCGGTCGTTTTTCAGGACGAGCGCATGTCCACCCAGGCCGTCACGCGCACCCTGCTCGAAGCCGATACCAGCCGCGCCCGCCGCGCCGAACTGGTGGACAAGATGGCCGCCGCGCACATCCTTCAGGGAGCGCTCGACCGGCTGCGGAACCTCTAGAACAACAAGAAGCAGATCATGCTCCAGATCCTCAACGCCCTCATTCCCGTCTTCCTCGTCATCGCTCTCGGCTGGACCATCAAGCGGATGGATTTTCTGGGTGATGAGATCTGGGCACCGCTGGACAAGCTGACCTATTACATCTTCTTCCCCGCCCTCCTCTGCCGCACGCTCGCCGTGGCCGATCTCGGCCCCTATGACATCGGGCCGATGGCATCCGCACTGGCCGCGGGGCTTGCGAGCATGGTCGTACTGCTGATGGTGCTGAAGCAGATATTGCCGCTGACCGGCCCGCAATTCTCGTCCGTCTTTCAGGGCGCGGCGCGCTGGAACGGCTTCGTGGCGCTGGCGGCCATTGCCTCCTTTTACGGTCATGAAGGCGTAGCGCTCGCCGCGGTCGGTTTCGCGGTGCTGGTGCCCGCCGTGAATGTGCTCTCCGTTCTCATCCTGACGCGCTATGCGGGCGACACGCCAGCCGGTCTCGGCACGGTGGGACGATTGCTCATCAAGAACCCGCTCATCCTCGCCTGCGCGGTCGGTATCGCGCTCAACGTCTCGGGCATCGGCCTTCCCGGCCCGCTCGACCCGACGCTCGACATTCTGGGCAAGGCGGCGCTCACCATCGGTCTCATCGCCATCGGTGCCGGGCTGAAGCCGGCACACGCTTTCGACACGAAATGGATCGTGCTGCTGACGAGCGGGCTGCGCCTCATCGCCATGCCGCTGATGATGATGGGCTGGTGCTATGTCTTCGGCGTCACGGGGCTACCGCGCCTCGTCGTACTGGTCTGCGGCGCCGTGCCGGGCGCAACATCGTCCTACATCCTCGCCCGCCAGCTCGGCGGCGATGCGACGCTGATGGCAAGCCTCATCACCGGCGGCACGATCCTCGCCGCCATCACGATGCCGCTGATGTTGTGGTTGCTGGGGTAGCTGTCTTAGACCGAAAAATCAGCCGGGGCACCCATTAAGCAGGTAAAATACTCCTTCCTTGAAGGGCAAAGGCGCCAGCTCATCAATCCCTTGTTGCTCAATAAAGTCGATGGGCGTGACCACTGCACATTCCGACTTAAAATCCTTTTTTCTACTCATCACATTTTTGAATTTCTTATCAGCCGTTAGAGCCTGTTCCAAAAAGAGGTGTGTGATTTCAGCGGCTTATGATTCTGTTGGTTTGCGAACTAACAGGAGATCGATATGCCGTGGACTGAAATCAC
>NZ_NYVD01000096.1 GCF_002684405.1 Parvibaculum sp.
CTCAACCTCTATCGGGACGAAGGCCTTTTCGAACGCGCCCGCGCGCTGGAGCCGAAATTCGCGGAAGCGGCCATGGCGCTCAAGGATCACCCGCTGGTGCTCGACATCCGCACCATCGGCCTTGCGGTCGGTTTCGACCTCGCGCCGGTGGACGGGCTGCCCGGCAAACGCGGCTTCGACGTCATGCGCGATGCGTTCCATAACGAAAACATCATGCTGCGCGTCTCCGCCGACACGCTGGCCATGTCGCCGCCGCTGATCGCGGAGGAATCCCATGTCGCGGAGATTTTCGAAAAGTTCCGGAACGTGCTGGACCGGGCGGGCTAAACCGACGGAAAAGGCCGGAAAACAGGGCTGAAAGGGGTGCGACACTTTGGCAGACCCTTTGCCTCTTCCGGCCCCTTGCGAGGGCGCGATGTGCAACCCACCTATGAATTGTTCCCTCTGATAGTACCGGGATCGGCCCTCCCCTCCCCCTCAGGCCGGTTCCGATATCAAGCCCCTCGCAGCTCCCCCCTGCGAGGGGTTTTTATTTGGTCTTTCGGCTAGTCGTTGGCGCCCGATTTCTGCTTCGACTGGCGCTCGGCGAACCCGAAAATGCCCTTGGACATGAGCGAGGCTTCTTCCTTGCGGCGCTTGCCGTAAACCTCGGCACG
Source organism: Parvibaculum sp. (assembly GCF_002684405.1). Classification (GTDB taxonomy): domain Bacteria; phylum Pseudomonadota; class Alphaproteobacteria; order Parvibaculales; family Parvibaculaceae; genus Parvibaculum. Next base: position 657 of record NZ_NYVD01000096.1, read on the forward strand.
AGCGGCATGTGCCTCCCGGCTGTCGGGCTCGGCCAGCGCGGCCATTTCCGCCAGATGGCAGGCCAGACGCATCTCGCCCTTTTCGGCAAGCTCTCGAGCCCGTGCGACGAGCGCGGCATTGCCCCCGGCAAGCGCTGCCATTTCGGCGGCCACCGCCGCATCCGGCGCGGGCTTCAGCCGCGAGGGATTGCCGTCATACCAGCCGCCGTAAAGCCGCCAGATATTGTGAATGATGAATTCCGGCTCGTCATAGACGGGCTTGAGGTAAGGCTTGTCGAAATAGCTGGCGGGCAGCTTCACCGAATGGATGATCTCGTCGAGCCTGGCGCCCGCATTCATCATGGCAAGCGACTGGCTCACGATCTCTTCTAATGCGCTGGCGATGGTGTCGAGCACGGAGGCGATACGCGCCTTGCCCGCGATGGGAAGCCCGTGCGCGGGCAGCAGCAGTTCCGGCTCATAAGCCATCATGGCGCGCAGCGCATTGGCCCATTCCAGCGGATAGCGCTGCACCTTTTGCGGATTGCCTGCATTGGGGAAGACCCAGGTCACGAAATCGCCGGAGCAGATCGCCTTGTGCTCGGGCACCCAGGCCCAGAGATGGTCGTCGGTTTCGCCGATGGCGTGATGCAGCTCGAAATTCGTATCGCCCGCCTTGAACGACATGCGGTCGCGGAAGGTGAGGTCGGGGTTCACCCAGGGGTCGGGACCGAAGCGGCGATGCGTCGGGCCGGAGCCCTCGCCCATGCGCAGCTCTTCGGCGGGGGCGAACTGGCGCGCATTGATCGTGAAATTGTAGTCGTTGGTCAGTTCGTAGCGGCGGAAGCGCGGGACCACGTTTTCATGCCCGATGACGCGCGGCTTCTTCGCCTTGTTTTCCTGCGCCTCACAGAGAAAGCAGCCCGTGCCGCCCACATGGTCGGCATGGCCATGGGTGTAACAGATGTTGGAGACGGGCTCGTCGGTCCAGCGGCGCAGCGATTTCTTCACGCCATCGGCAAAGGCTTCGAGGCTCGTATCGAAAAGCACGAGGCCGTCGCCGGTGCGGAACGTCACCACATGGGAAAACGCCTCGATGAGCGCGATGCCGTCGCCGACCTCGGACAACTCGGTGGTGGGACGGTTGATAAGCCCCGCGCCCTCATAGATGTCGTTGTCGATAAAGCGCGCCGAAGTTTCCAGAAGGTCGGCCATCGGTCTCCATCCCTGCAATTGTATGTCTGGTGCGGGGAGAGGTTCCGTCAGGGCCGTTCATATGTCACGCGCCGCCTTTTTGTATTTCGTCAGGCGAAACGCACTCTGAAAAACCCTTTTATTTCTTCTGCTTGAGGCCGAGCATTTTTGCGATCATCTTGTCCAGCATGCGTGGCGGCAGGTAGCGCGTCATCATTTGCTGGATGAAAGGGTCGGGCGAGACCTCATAGCGCGTCTTGGGACTTTGAGCCGACAGCGCGTTCAGGATCACCTCGCCCAGATATTCCGGCTTGAGGCCCTGCCGCCCCTGCGCCACGAAATTGGTCTGGAAGTTCTGGAGGATGTCGAGATAGGGGCTGTTCGAATAGGGGGTGACGTCAATCTCTTCCGCCTTGTCCCAGATATTGGTCCTGACCGCGCCCGGCGCGACGACGATGACATCGATGCCGAAAAGCATGAGTTCGCGCCGCAGCGCTTCCGACATGCCTTCCACCGCGAATTTCGAGGCCGAATAGGGACCGAGGAACGGAAAGGCCCGCCTGCCTCCCACCGAGCTGATATTGACGATGCGGCCCGGCTCGCCCTTGAGGTCCGGATCGGTGCCGAGCAGCGGCGCAAAGGCCTGCGTGGTCAGCAGCGGCCCCATCACATTCACTTCGAGCTGCGTGCGCACATCGTCGGGATTGATTTCCACAAGCGGGCCGGACACTGCGATGCCCGCATTGTTGACGAGGCCGAAAAGCCTTTCGCCGCCGAGCTTCTCGCGCACTTCCGCAGCGGCCTGCCTCAGCGCCGCCTCGTCCGTCACATCGAGGATGAGCGGCGTGACCCGGTCGCCGAATTCCTTTTTCAGGGCGTCGGCATCTTCCTGTTTACGGACGGTGCCGAAAACATGGATGCCGTTTTCGGCGAGCACCCTGGTGGCGCCCCGGCCGATCCCGCTCGACACGCCCGTCACGACTACGCTTTTCATCTCCGTCCTCCTCCAATGCGATTTGGGGAGGAGAATGACCGAAAAACGCCGCCCGGTCACTAGCGGGCCGATCCGGGCCTAGAGGTCCAGCTCGTAGCGCAGCCAGTCGGTGCGTTTGGCGAGCTTGTCGTAGAGCGCCTGGGCGCGGACGTTGTCCTGCGCGGTCTGCCAGTAAATGCGCAGCCAGCCTTCCCCGCGGCCGCGCTCGGCAAGCCACTCGATCAGCGCGCGTCCGACGCCATGTCCCCTGACATCGGGCTTCACGAAAAGATCTTCGAGATAGCAGACGGGCCTCGGGCTCCATGTACCCGGATGGATGATCGCATGGGCAAAACCGACCGGGCCGATCTCCTCGTCCAGCGCCATCAGCCCCAGATGGCCCGGCGCGGGCTCCAGAAAGCGCTCCCATGTATCGTCGGAGACGGCAGGTTCCAGCGATGTTTCGTAGAAGGTCAGATAGCCCGCCCACATCTCGTCCCAGGCCGCGCGGTCGCCTGCGGTGAAGGGGCGGATATAGAGCGGGCGATCTGTCATCTGTTTCCTCAGGCGATGGTGGCGCCGCCATCCACGACGACCGACTGGCCCGTCATGAAGGCACCGGCGGGGCTTGCCAGGAAAACCGCCGCGCCGGCGATCTCGTCCGGCAGGCCGATCCGCTTCAGCGGCGCATCGGCCGTGGAGCGTTTCAGAATGTCCGGATCTTCCCAGAGCGCGCGGGCGAAATCGGTCTTGATGAGGCCCGGCGCGATGCAGTTGGCGCGGATATTGTGTTCGCCGAATTCCACCGCGAGATTGCGCGCAAGCTGGAAGTCCGCCGCCTTGGACAGGCAATAGGCACCGAGAATGGGCGAGCCTTTCAGGCCGCCGATGGAGGAGACGATGATGACCGCCCCGTCCTTGCGCTCCACCATCTGAGGCAGGACCATGTGGCACAGCCAGTGATTGCTGCGCACATTCACGTCCATGATCTTGTCGAAAGCCTCGTCGGGAATGTCCTTCGAGGGGCCGAAATAGGGGTTCACCGCGGCGTTGCAGACCAGAATGTCGATTTTGCCAAAGGTCTCGTTCGCCGTGTCCACCAGACGCTGAAGGTCGGCTTTTTCGGAAATGTTGCAGGGCACGGCGATGGCCGCACCGTCATGCTTGGCGTTGATGTCGGCGGCGACCTTTTCGCAGGCATCCGCCTTTCGGCTCGACACCACCACCTTGGCGCCCTGCTCGGCCATGCGATGGACGATGGCCTCGCCGATACCCCGGGTCGAACCGGTGACGACGGCAACCTTGCCCGTCAGATCGAATAGAGACATGAATTCGCTCCCTCTTTAGCTGGCGGCCCTTGCATCCGGCCGCTCCTTGTCCGGGCATAAACGGCCCGGTGACCTACCCTGCCGGGGGGTACCCCGATTGTCGACATTCTGCCATGAGCAAACGTCAATATGGGTTGTCGCCTAAACCGGCATGGTTTTGTACACTAGCGCAGGGCAATTCCACAGGGCCGCGACGGCCATGCGCAGGAATTTGCCGACGGACGGCGCCGCCGCTTACGGCTCGCCGGGGGACGCGAATGAACAGAGGTGCGTGACAAGGGATTCGGGGTTGCGCCTTTCGGGGCAGCCTGTAGTCACGGCACAGGAAATATTTCGGGAGCCGGGCCATGCGAGCGTGTCCGGCCTCCCCAAACCGGAGCTTGATGATGATACTGAAGAAATTCGCAATCGTGGCGGTGTGCTCGTCGCTGGGGCTGGCGGCCTGCACCACACAAGACCCCTATACCGGCGAACAGCAGACCAGCAGCGCCACGAAGGGTGCGCTTCTGGGCGGCCTCGCAGGCGCCATCGGCGGCGCGCTTATCGGCCGCGGCGGCGCCAACCGGAACGCCATCCTGCTGGGCGCGGGCGTCGGCGCGCTGGCGGGCGGTGCCATCGGCAACTACATGGACCGACAGGAAGCCGAACTCACGCGCAAGCTGCGCAATTCGGGCGTCAGCGTAACGCGCGTCGGCAACGACATCATCCTGAACATGCCGGGCAACGTGACCTTCGCCACCGATTCCTCCGATATCAGCTCCAACTTCTATGAGGTGCTGAACTCGGTCGCGATCGTGCTGAAGGAATACAACAAGACGCTGATCGACGTGGCGGGCTTCACCGACTCCACTGGCTCCGCCCAGTACAATCAGGCGCTTTCCGAGCGCCGCGCCAACAGCGTCGCGCAATATCTGGTCAGTCAGGGGCTCGACAGCCGTCGCTTCTATGTGACGGGTATGGGCGAATCCAATCCCATCGCCTCCAACGCCACGGCGGAAGGCCGCGCACAGAACCGCCGCGTGGAAATCCGTCTCTCGCCGCTGACCAACAATTGATCGGCGCGACATGAAATGCGAAAGGCCCGGCAGCGATGCCGGGCCTTTTTCATGTCCGGGGAAACAGGCTATCGGGATTGAACGGAATATCCGTTATGCCGTAATCGACGCCCATATGCCGCAGCTCGCTCGTTACCTGCGAGCGGTGGTGGGTCTGGTGGTTGAAGAGCTGCGACCAGAAGACGGATCGGGGCTTATTGAGGCTCACGCCGATACGCTTGACGGTAAAACCGACCATCTCGTCGAACCAGTCCTCTTCAGCCTTGTCGGCTATGTCGATGATCCGGTCATCTTCCTTCGTCCGCAAGTCGCGCCAGGTCACCAGATTTTTCGCGATGCGCTGTTTCGGATCGAAGACCGGCGTCTCTTCGTTACGGATGATCGCCATCAGGCGACGGTCGACCAAAAGGATGTGATCGAGCGTCGCCAGCATGCTGCCGAAGAACATGCCGCGATCCCTCTGCAATTCCTTTTCCTCGATGCCGGACAAGGTGCCTGAAAGGCTTTCATTCTGCCATCTGTTGTAGCGCGCCAGCTCGCGCGCGACGGCGGCGTAGCTCATGCGCCGAGGAGCCTTTCGATCTCATCCACGATCGCTGCGTCGAGCGGGCTCATCTTGCTGGGAAAGACATTCACGAGTTCGCCTTCCGGCCCGATCAGATATTTGTGGAAGTTCCATTTCGGCGCGGCGTCCTCGCCCGCGATCTCCATCACCCATTGGTAGAAGGGGTGCGCTTCGCCGCCAATCACCACCTGCTTTTCGGTCATCGGAAAGTCGATGGAATAGTTCACCTCGCAAAACTCCACGATCTCCGTTTCCGTGCCCGGCTCCTGCGCGCCGAAATCGTTGGAGGGGACGCCAAGCACCACAAGGCCCTTGCCCTTGTAACGCTCCCACAAGCCCTGCAGCTCGCGATATTGCGGCGTGAGCCCGCACTGGCTTGCCGTGTTCACGACAAGAACGGGCTGCCCCTCGAAGCTCGAAAGCGGCAGGGCCTCGCCGCGAATGGTACGGAATTCGAACTGATATGCGGTCATGACGGCCTCCTTCGCGTTTGCTGGGAAAAGCCTAGCATGGGCCGGGTGCCGCCTCCTATGCCCGGCTAAATCCGCCGCTTTTGGTTAACGGATTGGCAAGCCCTCGCTCCTTAAGGTGAAGGGAGAGTGAATTCCTGCGGCCATTCGATTGGGCAATCGAGTTGGGAACCGGCCGCATTGGGCAACTGGGTTAAAGGGGTGGGCACTCATGCCGTCTATCAAGACCACCATCCTCAACGGTGTCGCTACCGGTCTTTATATCGTGCCGTCCATCGGGGTCGGCTACGGGCTGATGACCATTGGCGGGTTCGATCCGAAACTCGCGACGCTGGGCGGCATCATTGCCTGCCTTCTCGGCGCGGAAGCGCATAGCGCCATCGCGCGCGGTATCGAGCGCAAGAAAGTACGCAAGGAACTGGACGGGCTGTCCGAGCACGCCGCCCAGCTTGCGCAGGATCTCGACAGGGCCGGCGACCGCATCGTGGAGCTGGAAGAACGCTTCGAGCGCGAGACGCAGGAGCGGATGGAACGCATCTTCTCGGAAATCCGCGTCGTCGAATCCCTGGTGAAAAGGCTCGCCGAAACACGCGGCCTCGCCATGCCGGGCGATGCCGCCCTGCCCGCTGAAAATGAAGCGCCGCGCCAGGCCCCGGAAGGCGACACACCGCCGCCGGTACCGGTCATGCCCATCGAAGAAATGGACGATACGGAGCTTCTCGACACGATCCGGCATTCGCTGGAGACGAACCGCGTCGATCTCTATCTGCAACCCATCGTGACCTTGCCGCAGCGCAAGGCGGTCTTCTATGAAGCGCTGTCCCGCCTGCGCACCGATGAAGGTGCGCTCATCATGCCGCGCGATTACATGAGAGTGGCGGAGCCCGCCGGCATGATGCCGACGGTCGACAACATTCTGCTGTTCCGCTGCGTGCAGGTGGTCCGCAAGCTGATGCAGCGCAATTCGAAGGCCGGCATCTTCTGCAACATCTCCGCTTTCTCGCTGCTCGATTCCGATTTCTTCCCGCAGTTCATCGATTATATGCGGCACAACGGCGACCTGGCGCATCACATCATCTTCGAATTCAGCCAGAGCACGGTGAACGGGCTGGGGCCACTGGAACAGGAAAGCCTCGACGCATTGGCCGAGCTGGGTTTCCGCTTCTCGATGGACCAGGTGACCAGCCTGAAATTCGATCCGGCCCAGCTTTACGACCGGAATTTCCGCTTCGTGAAGGTCTCCGGCCAGACGCTGCTCGACAATAATGCGAGCGGGGATATCCATGCCGGCGACCTGAAGGAGCTTTTGCAGCGCAACGGCATCCAGCTCATCGCCGACAAAATCGAGGCGGAGCGCGAAGTGGTGAATGTCCTCGACCTGAACGCCGAATACGGCCAGGGCTATCTCTTCGGCGAGCCGCGCCCCGTGCGGCATGACGATACGAGCCCCGTCGAGGCCGTCCCCTCCATTTCGCTGGCGGAAACCGCCGCGGCCTGAGCCGCCCCTCTCTCCCTCGGTTGACAGGAAAGGGCCCGCCGCTATCTTGCGCCAGCCCTTTCCTTAAAGCCTTTTGGGAGCACGCCACATGAGCGCCAGCCTTGCCGATCTGAAGCCCGTCATCGAACGCGCCTTTGAAGAACGCGATCAGGTAAATTCGGCCACCAAAGGTGAAGTGCGCGAGGCGGTGGACGAAGCGCTTGGCGCGCTGGACAAGGGCGAGGCCCGCGTCGCGGAGAAATTCCCCAATACGTCAGGCGGCGAATGGGTCGTCCATCAATGGCTGAAAATGGCGGTTCTGCTGTCTTTCCGCCTCAACGACATGTCCGCTATTCCCGGCGGCCCCGGCAAGGACACCAATTGGTGGGACAAGGTTCCCTCCAAGTTCGACGGCTGGGGCGAGACCGAATTCCGCTCGGCGGGCTTTCGCGCCGTACCGAACTGCGTGGTGCGCCGTTCCGCCTATATCGCGCCCAATGTGGTGCTGATGCCCTCTTTCGTGAATCTCGGCGCTTATGTCGATGAAGGCACGATGGTCGACACCTGGGCGACCGTGGGGTCCTGCGCCCAGATCGGCAAGAATGTGCATCTGTCGGGCGGCGCGGGCATTGGCGGCGTGCTGGAGCCGCTGCAGGCCAATCCGGTCGTGATCGAGGATAACTGCTTCATCGGCGCCCGCTCCGAGGTCGCCGAGGGCGTGATCGTGGGCGAGGGTGCGGTCCTCTCCATGGGCGTCTATCTGGGCGCTTCGACCAAGATCATCAACCGCGCCACGGGCGAGGTTCATATCGGCAAGGTGCCGCCCTACGCGGTCGTGGTGCCGGGCTCGTTGCCGGGCAAACCGAACCCGGACGGCTCGCCGAGCCCGAGCCTCTATTGCGCCGTCATCGTGAAGACGGTGGATGCGCAGACCCGCTCCAAGACCTCCATCAACGAACTCCTGCGCACCTGAGGGCCATTTGACCGGGCCTCACGCAGCGGGTAGAGCATTTGGCCATGACAAAGCCCGCCGCCCCCTACGATCCGGTCGAAATCGCCGCCGAGCTGATCCGCTGTCCCAGCGTCACGCCTGAGGACAAGGGCGCGCTCGGCGTGCTGGAGCGCTATCTCGCGCCGCTCGGTTTTACCTGCGAGCGCATGCCGTTTTCCGAAACGGGCACGCCGGACGTGGACAACCTCTACGCCAGGCTGGGCTCGGACGGGCCCAATTTCTGCTTTGCCGGCCATACCGATGTCGTGCCGGTGGGCGAGGCCTCCGCCTGGTCGGTCGATCCCTTCGCCGCCGAAATCAAGGCCGGCCGCCTCTTCGGCCGGGGTGCCGCCGATATGAAGGGCGCCATTGCCTGCTTCATCGCCGCTGTCTCGCGCCTGTCAGCCGAAGACATCAAGGGCTCGGTGAGCCTGCTTATCACGGGCGATGAGGAAGGGCCGAGTGTCAACGGCACGGTGAAGATGCTGAAGGCGCTCGATGCGCTGGACGAAACGCTTTCCCATTGCGTGGTCGGCGAGCCGACATGCGTGAAGGCGCTTGGCGACATGATCAAGATCGGCCGCCGGGGCAGCATCAATGGCTGGCTCACCGTGCGCGGCGTGCAGGGCCATGTCGCCTATCCGCATCTCGCCGACAATCCGGTGCCGCGCCTGCTGGAAATGCTGCGCCGCCTCAATGCGCGCGTTCTGGATGAGGGCAACGACCACTTCCAGCCGTCGAATCTTGAAATCACTTCGGTCGATGTCGGCAATCCGACCACGAATCTTATCCCCGGCAGTGCGCGGGCGCAGATCAATATCCGCTTCAATGACGAGCATAGCGGTGCATCGCTCGATGAGTGGATGCGCAGCGTGTTCGACGCGGTGACGGCGGAAACGGGCGGAACCTACGAATTCGAGACGAAGATTTCCGGCGAGGCCTTTCTCACGGAGCCGGGGGCTTTCTCCTCCCTCGTTGCAGACGCGGTGGCGAAGGCGACAGGCGAAACACCTGAGCTTTCAACGAGTGGCGGTACGTCGGATGCGCGTTTCATCCGCGCCTACGCACCGGTCGTGGAATTCGGCCTGCCCAACGCGACCATGCACAAGACGGACGAGAACGCACTGGTGGACGACATCTCCCGGCTCGCAGATGTCTATGAAACCATTCTGCGCGGCTATTTCGCCGTCCAGCCGGACTGAGGAGTTTTCCGATGCCCGGCGCGGAAGAAATCAGGAATGCGTTGGTCGGCACGTGGCGTCTCACGCTCCGCGAGGACAGCGCGCGGGATTGTTTCCGCATCGACGGCTATGGTGTGGTGAATTCCTTCTTCGCCATGCTTCTCGCCATTCCGGTCTATTTCCTTACCGCGACGGCGTTGTGGCGTATGGCCACGGAGTTCGGTGTCGAAACCAACGCGGAACTGGGTACCTTTACCGGCGCCTATATCGTCGGGGCGCTGCTGCATTGGGCGCTCTATCTTTTCGCCATGATCCCGACCTCGCAGCGGCTTGGACTGGTCAACTCGTTCGGCGCTTATATCGTCACCTATAATTGGGGAACGCTCTTCACGGCGCTGGCGATGGCGGTTCCCTTCGCCCTCTTTTCCCTCGGCGCGATTTCCGGGGCGGTGGCAACGATGCTGACGATGCCGGCATGGACGCTGCTCGGCTGGTATCGCTGGCAGATTGCGCGCACGGTTTTCGGCGCGGAGCCGCCAATCGCCCTTGCGCTCATCCTGTTCGATTTCGTGCTGAACATCACCGTCAGCCAGGTGGTCGGCTGGCTCCTCATGCCCGGCGTGACGGCAAGCGCCGCATAGCGCAGCCCCCCCCGGGGGACCGAAGCCGGGGACCGGCCTGGCGTTCAGTCCGGATAGTCCACGCGCACGAGATAAAGCCCGTCGGGCGGGGAGACCGGTCCGCAGGCGGCGCGGTCTTTCGCGTTCAACGCCTTTTCCACGTCGCGTCGCGTCCACTTTCCCTCACCGACCAGTTTCAACGTGCCGACAATCGAGCGCACCTGATTGTGCAGGAAAGAGCGCGCCTCGCAGGTAATCTCGATTTCCTCCGCGTAGCGCGACACGGTAATGCGGTCCATGGTCTTGACCGGCGATTTCGCCTGGCACTGCATGGAACGGAAGGTGGTGAAGTCGTGTTTGCCGATCAGCGCCTGCGCGGCGTCATGCATGGCCTCAGCATCGAGCGGGCGATGGACGAGCCAGGCCTGTTTCGCATCCAGCGTCAGCGGCGCGCGGCGGTTGACGATGCGGTAGAGATAATGCCGCCTGATCGCGCCGAAACGCGCCTCGAAACTGTCCGGCACCTGCTCGGCCTCGACAATGGCGACCGGATGGCCGCGCATATGCGCATTGACCGCATCGCGCAGCGTGTCGGACCGGACCTCATCTTCGAGATCGATATGGGCAACCTGGCCCAGCGCATGAACGCCCGCATCGGTGCGCCCCGCGCCCGCCACGCGCACCTCCTGACCGCAAAACCCCTTGATGCCGTCTTCCAGCGTCTGCTGCACCGACATGCCGTTGGTCTGGGC
>NZ_NYVD01000097.1 GCF_002684405.1 Parvibaculum sp.
GCTTCCACACAGCCCCCTGCCCCTGCGGCTCGCCCTTCCGCAGTTTCGAGGTGGAAGGCCGCGAGGCGACGCTCGTTCATGTCGGCGGGGTGACGCTGTCGCCCCTCATCTTCGAGCTGGAACACGAGCGCGCCCGCCGCGTCCAGCTGGCCCAGATCGGCGAGAAGGAATTCGAGATCCGAATAGACCCGGCCGACGAAACGGCGGCGGAAATTGTCTTTAGGGAAGTCGTCCAGTCGGTCACCCGAGTGTTTCGCGACAACGGCCTTGAGGATGTCACGGTGCGAAAAAGCGAAACCCCGCCCCAACTCACCGCAAGCGGCAAGTTCCATGAGGTGTTGCCTTTGCGGGCGGCGAAACATCAGGGCTGAAACACTCCACCCAAACAACATCGTCATGCCGGACTTGATCCGGCATCCATACAGAGGCTGCGATCTGCTTCGGGGCCGCATGGATTCCAGGTCGAGCCCGGAATGACGGCCTTGGGGAATCAGCCTCCCCATTCCCCAATCATCATTGCCATCCCGGGACTTGCCCGCCCCGGCGCAGGCCGGGGTTCCCGGGATACACGCGCCAGTCGGCTTGCCGCTCCTCTAATAGAAACCGCCTGCGTGGCAAACGCCGCCTCGACACGGCGAACCAGCAAGATCAGTATTCTGACGTGTCATTGCGAGAAGCGAAACGATCCGGAATCGACCTCCCAATGATTGACGCCTGTCTTTTGTCCCCTGTCCACGTGGATTGAGCGGCCCTATTTCGTTATTTCAGAGAGGTGCTGGGAACCAAGAGTTTGGTAATCGGCGGCAAATACAGCTGCCCGCAAGATTCATCGCTGATGGCATTGGGCCCTTCTCCAGCATAGAAGACATAACCAATCGCTTCCGCCAACACTGATTGCTCATCTTTGTAAAATACAGAGTTCCGGAATTGCCGTATGCGGACAGAACGTCCTTTTTCTGTCTCTTCTGCTACGACTTTCAGCTCGTGACGAAGAAGGTACGGCGAAGAAAACGCAGATATACGCTCTGCATATATACATTTGTCATGCAGTTCTTCTTTGTACTTCGCACTTTGCATTTTGAATGCGCCCACATTTGCGTAGGTTTTAGCTCGGCCACGAAGAACTGAATCTTCATAAACACGTAAATATCTATCGAATTGCTTACATAGATAAGGCTCTTCTCGTCGATCTACGAGTCGATAGCGATAGAGGCCAGTTCTTCGGACATATTGCGCGCCGCTCAATGTCAACGATCGAAGCCTATCCTCTTCACCGACGTAGTAGGTCTCTATGTACTCGTAGCCATCTCCAATTAGCTCCTTGAAGCAGGGGAAACAGCCTCCCTCAAAGCTGGCACCGGTGACTTTCCCGACGGCAATCTTCTTTGCGGCTTGCATCCCGCCAGGAGGCAAAATTGCATATCCATCAACATTTTTCGTTGTCTTATAGATGCGAAGGCCGCCATCCCTTTTGCACATGCCCCGCATCAACGCCGGCGCCTTCGGAATGGAAGCCTGATATTGCTGCAAGAGGACGATGCTTCGGGCAAAAAGAAAGCCGGGCACCATAGCCCAAACCGCATAACAAGCGACCCCGACCGCAGCCAAGGCAACAACTCCCTCCCATGGGCGTAATTTTCTCAGTCGCTTTAAGAGGTCCATCCAGACCCCTTAGAGCGCACAGAACAGTCGCCAAGCACCGCAGACCATTCAGGGAAACCGGATACAAAGTGCGTATTTTGGGATTTTGGAATCAAGCCCCCCTCCCCTCAGGCCTAACCTTTTGTAAGGGTGAACTCTTAATCTCATACAGTCCAGTCTCGAAAACTGCTCCGGGAATGCGCGCGTTGCAGATACGTCCCTTTACATCAATCCCCAATGTCAGGACTTGATCCGGCATCACAGAGGCAGCGATCTGCTTCGAGGCTGCATGGATTCCGGGTCGAGCCCGGAATGACGGCGTTTGGGAATCAGCTTCCCCTCATCTCAACCAAGATTGTCATCCCGGGACTTGGTCCCGGGATCCACTCGCATTTCGGCAAGTGTCAAGGCGAGTGGGTCCCGGCAACGAGTGCCGGGACGACACTGCGGTTAGCTAGGACGGCCCCAACATCGGCGCCCGCCCCTCCCCGGGCAGTGCATTCGGTGCGTCGTCCTTCAGCTTCACGCCGGTGAGTTTCAACCGCCGCGCCTCCTTCAGCAGCCAGGCGATCTTGTAGCCGGCAAGCTCCGGCTTGAGGCCCGCGGGGCGGATGTTGGAAACGCAGTTGCGTTCGGCATTGCTGCGCCCCGGCCTGGGCGCGAAGGTGATATAGGCGCCGAGGCTGTCCGACGCCGACAAGCCCGGCCTTTCCCCGATCAGCATCACGCTCAGCGCCGCATGGAAATGCGCGCCGATTTCGTCGGCAAGCGCCACGCGGGCCTGATGGGCGACGACAAGCGGCGCGACTGTCCAGCCTTCGAGATGTTTGAGCGTCGCGGCGAGCGTCGCCACGGCGTTTTCATGCACGGCGGTTGCGGAGAGGCCATCGCCGATGACGAAGACCACATCATGCTCGCCCGCCGCCTCCCGCAGCTCCGCATCCGCCGCCAGATGCCGCCCCCTGGACGGGTCCTGCAAATAGGCATGGCGCGTCGGCGCTTCCGACTTTACCTCCGCGACCGGCAGTCCGATCGCAGCCTCCGCAATCTGCCTTTGCAGCAGGTCCATATCGAGCACGGCATGGACCGCGTCGCGCGCCCTGGCATGGGCCATCTGGAAATCGAGAAGGTTTGCCGTCGGCAGCGCATTGCCGGTGCGGCCAAGCGCAATGCGCGCGGCGGTGAACTCCTTCAGGAAGGACCATCTATCCGCCCCGCTCATTCCGCCGCCCCATATTCGAGAAGCTGCGCCGCGCCGCCCGCAAGCTCCGGCCTCACCTGCCCCCGATCGTCCATGATGTTCATGGCCTTCAACCAGGCTTCGAATTCCGGCGCGGGTTTCAACCCCAGCGCGGCGCGCACATAGAGCGCGTCGTGATAGGAGGTGGACTGATAACTCAGCATGATGTCGTCCGCGCCCGGCACGCCCATCACGAAATTGCAGCCCGCCACGCCCAAGAGCGTCAGCAGATTGTCCATGTCGTCCTGATCGGCTTCGGCGTGGTTCGTGTAGCAAACGTCCACGCCCATGGGCACGCCCAGCAGCTTGCCGCAGAAATGGTCTTCGAGCCCCGCCCGCGTGATTTCCTTGCCGTCGAAGAGATATTCCGGGCCGATGAAGCCCACCACCGTATTGGTCAGCAGCGGCGAGAAGGCGCGGGCCACCGCATAGGCGCGGGTTTCCACCGTCTGCTGGTCGAGCCCTTCATGCGCCTCCGCCGAGAGCGCCGCGCCCTGCCCCGTTTCGAAATACATGACATTGTTGCCGACCGTGCCGCGGTCGAGCGCCAGCGCCATCTCGCGCGCTTCGGCTAGCATGGCGAGGCCGATGCCGAAGCTTTCATTCGCCTTTTGCGTGCCCGCGATGGACTGGAAGACGATATCGACCGGCGCGCCGCGCTTCATCACCTCCATCGCCGTCGTCACATGCGCCAGCACGCAGGATTGCGTCGGAATGTCGTAGCGCGTCCGCAGATCGTCGATCAGGTGCAGAAGCCGCGCCATCGCCTCCGGGCTGTCGGTCGCCGGGTTGATGCCGATTACCGCATCGCCGCAGCCATACATGAGCCCGTCCAGCGTGGAGGCTGCGATGCCTTTGAGGTCGTCCGTCGGGTGGTTGGGTTGGATACGAATGGCGAGCCGTCCGGCAAGGCCGATGGTGGAGCGGAAAGCCGTCACCACGCGGCATTTCTTTGCCGCCGCGATCAGATCCTGATTGCGCATGAGCTTCGAGACGGCGGCGGCCATTTCCGGCGTCAGCCCCGGCGCGAGCGCTTTCAGCGCCGCCTCGTCCGCCGCGTCGGAAAGCAGCCAGTCGCGAAACCCGCCGACCGTCAGTGAGCGGACGGGTTCGAATGCGCCCGCGTCATGCCCGTCCATGATGAGGCGCGTCACCTCATCCGCCTCGTAAGGCACGAGCTCTTCATGGAGAAAGGTGTCGAGCGGCAGATCGGCCAGCGCAAAGCGCGCGGCGACGCGCTCTTCATCCGTTTCCGCCGCAAGCCCCGCCAGCCGGTCGCCCGCGCGCGCCGGGCTTGCCTTCGCCAGCAGCGTTTTCAGGTCGGGGAATTCATAATGGTGACCGGCAAATGAATGGCGATAGGCCATGAACGCCTCATGGAACTCGAATTCATGAAAGCGTAGCCCCTGCGCCGGGTCTTGGCGAGGCCCTAGCCGTCCACCAGCAGGATATGCACGCTGCGCGGCCCATGCGCGCCCATCACCATGGTCGCCTCGATATCCCCGGTGCGCGAGGGCCCGCCGATGATGTTCACCGCGCGCGGCAGGTCGCGATTGCCGCCGTTTGTCCGCGCCGCCGCCCAGATGCCCTCGAAGCCGGACACGATCTGCGATTTCCTCAGCAGCACGAAATGGAAATCCGGCAGATAGCCGATCGCGGTCGCGTGGTCCGCATCGGAGGTCAGCACCAGCGCCCCCGTCTCCGCGCTTGCCGCCGCGCAGGCGCTCAGCGCCGCCACGCCGTCCAGCGCATCGCGATCCATCTCGCGGCTGGTTCTCAAACCGGGGACATCTTCCCATGGCAGTGAGGCCAGTTCCGGCTCGTCGGAGACATGCAAAACGGGCATGGTTCCAATCTCGCCCAGAACGCGCTCAATCTCGCCCGGAACCTCGCTCATTCTCGACAATTCGGAGAGACCGCAAGAGAGCTTCGCCGCCTTCTCGCGGAACTGGGCGACCATCTCCTCGCCCGTCTTCATCGCCACGGCGGGTTTCATATGGCCGGATATCCCCGTCGCGCCGCCGCCATGTTTCTTGCGGGCGAGCTTGCCGAGGATTTCATCGCGCGCATCCATCAGCTCCGTCTCCCCTTTTCATATTGCTCGAGGAAACTGCCGCCTTCCGGCGCCTTCAGATCGCGCATTTCGGTCCAGCCGCCTGCGAAACCGGGGAGCTTCTTCACCCAGCCCTTGCGTGCCATGGCGCGGAGCACCCGCCCGCCCATGGAGGATGCGAGTCGATAAAGCGCCGGTTTGCCTGCGATCCAGCGCCATGCGCCCATGCCCCAGCGCTGGCCGGTCGGTGTGTAGTGCTTTTCGAATTCCCGCTCGCGCCAGTGCCGCATCAAATTCGGCAACGGGATGCGAACCGGGCAGACTTCCTCGCATTTTCCGCAGAAAGTCGAGGCATTGGGCAGGTTCGCCGCATGGGTTATCCCCGCCAGCGCCGGGGTCCACACCGCGCCCATCGGCCCTGAATAGACCGATCCATAGGCCTGCCCGCCCACCGAGGTAAAGACCGGACAGCCATTCAGGCAGGCCCCGCAGCGGATGCAGCGGAGCATGTCCTGAAACTCGCTCCCCAGCATATCCGAGCGGCCATTATCGACCAGCACGATGTCGAATGTCTCCGGCCCGTCCGGGTCGCTGTCGCGTTTCGGCCCGGTGTAGAGCGAGAGATAGTTCGCCGTGTCGAGGCCCAGCGCGGAACGCGGCAAAAGCCGCAGGAAGAGGCCGAGATCCTCAAGCGTCGGCACGATCTTCTCGATCCCCGTCACCGCGATATGGTGCTTCGGCAGCGTAGCGGAGAGGTCCGCGTTTCCTTCATTCGTCACCAGCGCGATGCTGCCGGTTTCCGCGACGAGGAAGTTCGCGCCGGTTATCCCCACGTCGGCCTGTTTGAAGCGCTCACGCAGCACGATGCGCGCTTCGCGCACCAGCGCTTCCTTCTCCGTCACCTTTTCGGTGCGGCCATAGCGCTGATGCGCCTCGTAAAACGTGTCCGACACCTGTTCCTTGGTCAGGTGCAGTGCCGGGCCGACAATGTGGAACGGCTTTTCCTTGCGAAGCTGGATGATGTATTCGCCGAGATCGCTCTCGAACACTTCTATCCCCTGCTTTTCGAGATGGGGATTAAGTTCCAGCTCTTCGGTCACCATCGACTTCGATTTGACGACGGTTTTGGCGTTCACCTCCGCACAGAGACGGCCGATGATCTCGTTGGCTTCCGATGCATTCCGCGCCCAATGCACGCGGCCGCCATTGGCGATAACGCGCTCCTCGAACTGCTTGAGATAATCGCCGAGATTTTCCAGCACATGGTTCTTCACGTCCCGCGCGCGGTCTCGCATATCGCCGAATTCCGGCACTTGCGAGATGCCGATTTCGCGCAGCGCGGTGAAGCCCTTGGCGAAGATGAACAGCCCGCCCTGCAGCACCTTGTCGTCCAGCGCATGGCGCGCGTTTTCGGAGAAGCGCTCGCTCGTCACATGCATTTCAGGCGCGTGTTGATCGTTTGGCGGCGTCATTTGGCGAGCCCTGCCAGCACTTCCGCCACATGCCAGACCTTGATATCGGAGCCTTTGCGGGCGAGCGCGCCTTCGATATTCAGCATGCAGCCCGCATCGCCCATCGCGACGGCGCGGGCCTCCGTGCCCTCGATATCGGCCAGCTTCTTGCGCACCATCTCGCCGGACACGTCCGGATATTTGACGCAGAAAAGCCCGCCGAACCCGCAACAGACTTCGGCGTCGGGCAAATCCTTCAGCTCCAGCCCTTCCACGCTTTTCAGGAGCGTGCGCGGTTGCTGCTTCACCTTGAGTTCGCGCAGGCCCGCGCAGCTGTCGTGATAGGCAAGCGCGCCATCGAAACGCGCCTCGACTTCCTTCATGCCCGCCACATCGGTGAGGAAGGAGGTGAGTTCCCATGTCTTCGCCGCCAGCGCGCGAACACGCTCCCCCTCCGCATCACTTTCATCGAAAAAGTCGGGATAATGCGTGCGGATCGTCCCCGCGCAGGAGCCCGAGGGTACGACAACGTAGTCATAGGGGGCATAAAGTTTTGCAAGGCGCAGAGCCAAATCCTTCGCGCCTGCCTTGTCGCCGCCATTCATGTTGGGCTGACCGCAGCAGGTCTGGTCGCGCGGGACCTCGGCCTCAAAGCCTGCCTGTTCCAGCAGTTTCAGACTCGCAAACCCGATTTCGGGCCGCATCGTATTGACGATGCAGGTGACGAAGAGCCCGACTTTTGCCATGGATGTTTCTCCCCTTGCCCGACACGCATGCCGAAGCGGTCTTTCGATCCAATCTAGACCCCGCCCCGGATGATTGCCAAATCGGCGTCCGGGTTTCCGGTCACGGTCAGTTCCTTGAAACGGCGGCGAACCGTCTCGCGGATGATCGCGGCGAGTTTGCGATAGGCGGTGGCCCGGCCTGCGCCCTTGCGCCAGGTCAGCGCCACGCGCCTTTCCAGCCTTTGCCCCTGCACCGGCAGGGCAACCACATCGCTGCCCGACCGGATTTCGGAGAAGACATAAAGCGCGGGCAGAAAGCTCGCCCCCATGCCCATCCCGATCATCAGACGCAAGGCGTCGAGGCTGGTGCCTTCATAATCGGCCTGCATGCGGGCGCCGTAGCTCGCTGCCAGGCGCGAGACCTCGGCATGAAGGGGAAAGCGCATGCCGAGCGAGAGCATGGTTTCGTCCCTGATATCCTTCATCGTAACCCGGCCGCGCGCGGCAAGCGGATGATCCCGTGCCACCGCAAGATAAAGCGGCTCGTGAAAGAGCTCCTCATTGACGAAATCCTGCCCCGAAAATGGGATTTGCGTGAGCAGCACGTCATGGCGCCCTTCGGACAATTCGCGCTTCTGCGCCTCCGGCTGGCATTCGCGCACATAAAGGCTCAGTGAGGGATATTGCCTGTGCAGGCGCGCCACCACATGCGGCAGGAGATAGGGCCGAGCGTGGAGAGCGA
>NZ_NYVD01000098.1 GCF_002684405.1 Parvibaculum sp.
CCCGCCCGCCATCAGCGCGAAGCCGGCGGCAAGGACGGTTTTCCGCAGCGGGGTGAAGGGGCGTTTCACGAGAATACTCATCGGTGGAACTCCTTTTGTCTGGGTCATTGTCGTTCCGTGAGACAGGGCTAGTTCCTGTTTGCGACCAAAATCGGGCAGCGGTCAGGCTTGCATGAAGCATCATGGGTCACCAAATGACCGAAATAGTCAAATTAGTCAGTGACACCAGTGTCCGGTCAAGTTAGCGTGACCGCCGATTGCCGGAATTAGAGGGCGCCTGCATCGTAGCCGGAGGAGATCTCGCCATGCCGATCAGCTTCAAGGTCAATGGGAAAGAACACACGCTCGATGTGGAAGAGGACATGCCGCTTCTCTGGGCGTTGCGCGACGAACTGGGCCTGACCGGCACCAAATTCGGCTGCGGCATCGCCGCCTGCGGCGCCTGCACCGTGCAGGTGGACGGCACGGCGATGCGGAGCTGCTCCGTACCGGTCTCCTATGCCGACGGGTCGGAAATCACCACCATCGAAGGGCTGGCCGATCCCGATGCCGACACGGGCGGGCTCTCGCCGCTCCAGCAGGCCTGGATCGAACGGCAGGTGCCGCAATGCGGCTATTGCCAGTCCGGCATGCTGATGGCGGTGGACGCGCTTCTGAAGGAAAACCCGCAGCCAACCGATGAAGAGGTCGGCGCGGCGATCACCAATATCTGCCGCTGCGGATCCTATCCGCGCGTACTGGCCGCCATTCGCGATGTGACGCGCGCTTAAGGGGAGGGACGGGACCATGGCATTCGACCTGAAAAAACCGACGCGCCGGCAGATGCTTGTCGGAGGCGGCCTCGCAGGCGGGGCGCTTCTCGTCGGCGTTTCCATGTCCGGCCCTTCGCGGCGGGAGCGGGAAAACGCAATCGCGGCCGAAGGCGGTGAGAAATTCGTCACCACCTGGCTGAAGATTTCGCCGGACAATGTGACGACCGTTTACGTGCCGCATTCGGATATGGGGCAGGGCCCGATCACCGCGCTCGCCATGATGGCGGCGGACGAGATGGATGCGGAC
This sequence comes from Parvibaculum sp., assembly GCF_002684405.1. GTDB lineage: Bacteria > Pseudomonadota > Alphaproteobacteria > Parvibaculales > Parvibaculaceae > Parvibaculum. The sequence goes on from NZ_NYVD01000098.1 coordinate 1,060, forward strand.
TGGAACCTGGTGCGCGCCGAACAGGCCCCCGCCGAACCCGAATTCGCCAATGAGTCGCTCGGCCTCTTCATCACCAAGGGGCAGACGGCGCCCGACATGCTGGCCGGCGCCGCCGAGACGCTCTGGTACAATGTCGCGAAATTCATGAGCATGCAGATTACCGGCGGCTCCATGGCCGTGCGCTATACCGGCCAGCACGGCATGCGCATCGCAGGCGCGGCGGCAAAGGAAATGCTGGTGAAGGCCGCGGCGGCGCGCTGGAACTGCGCCGCCTCCGATTGCGAGGTGCGCGACAGCGTCGTCTATCTGAAAGGCAAGAACCGGTCCGCGACCTTCGGCGAGCTGGCGGTGGAAGCGGCGGAATATTCGCCGTCTGCAACGCCAACCTTCAAGACGCCGGACCAGTACCGGATCGTCGGCAGGCCGACCAAGCGTTTCGACGTGCCGGGCAAGGTGGACGGCAGCGGCACCTATGGCATCGATGCGCGCCCGGAGGGAATGCTCTACGCGGCGCTGCGCCAGTCGCCCGTCTTCGGCGGCAAGCTGAAGCGTTACGACGCGAGCGAAATCCTGAAGCGCCGCGGCGTGAAGAAGGTCGTGGAACTGCCCGTCGGCGTGGCGGTCATCGCCGACAATTTCTGGCGCGCCAAGCAGGCCGCCGCCGCGCTCGACATCGAATTCGATACGGGCGGCAACGACGCCATCAGCTCGGCCAGTATTTTCGAAGGCCATGAAAAGGCGCTGCAGGGCGACAGCACCGAGGATGTCGAAAAGGGCGACGCCGAAGGCGCGCTGAAAAACGCGGCCAAGGTGGTGGAAGCCGCCTATCGCGTGCCTTATCTGGCGCATGCCACCATGGAACCGATGAACTGCACTGTCTGGGTGCATGACGGCAAGGCCGAAGTCTGGGTCGGGACGCAGGACCCGCTGGGCACGCGCGCCCGCGTCGCCGACATGACCGGCGTCGACTATGACAATGTGAAAGTGCATCCGCTGCTGCTGGGCGGCGGCTTCGGGCGGCGCATTCCCTATCGCTCGGGCTTTTCGGAATTCCCCAGCGAGATCGACTATGCCTCGCTGATCGCCAAGGAAGTCGATGCGCCGGTGAAGCTCGTCTATACGCGCGAAGACGATATGCAGCATGACGCCTACCGCATCGCGGTGGCGAATACGATGAAGGCCGGGCTGGACGAAGACGGCAATCCGGTCGCCTGGCTGAACCGCTATGTCTACAAGGACGAACCGGCGGAAGCGCCGCATATTCCGTATGCGGTGGAAAATCAGTCGATCCGCTATGTGGACAATCCGACGCCGGTGCCGCGCGGACCCTGGCGCTCGGTTGCGCATACCCAGCACACTTTCTTCAATGAAAGCTTCATGGACGAACTGGCCCATGAAGCGGGCAAGGACCCTTACGAGTTCCGCATGGCGCTGTTGAAGGACAAGCCGCGCCACCGGGCCGTGCTGCAACTCGCCGCGGAGAAGGCGGGGCTCGGCAAGCCCTTGCCGGAAGGCCGCGTGCACGGGATCGCCGTGCAGCAGAGCTTCTCGACCATCGTCGCCGAAGTGCTGGAGGTCTCGCTGGACGAGGACAACCGTCCCCGCGTTCACAAGGTGACCTGCGCGGTGGATTGCGGGCGCGTCATCAATCCCGATACCGCCGAAGCGCAGGTGCAGTCCGCCGTGATCTACGGCCTGACGGCGGCGCTCTACGGACAGATCACCATCGAGGGCGGTGCCGTGACCCAGGGCAATTTCCCCGACTACCGGATGGTGACGTTGGCCGAAACGCCGGTTATCGAGACGCATTTCATCGACAGCGGCGAGGCCTTGGGCGGGCTTGGCGAACCGGGCACGCCGCCCGTCGCGCCGGCGCTTGCCAATGCGGTCTTCAAGCTGACCGGCAAGCGCATCCGCGAACTGCCCATGTCGATCCACGACCTCTCGCCGGCAAGCGGCAAGTTCGCCCAGGCCGCGGACTAAAGCGGCCGCGGATTAAACGGGGCGGCGGCTGGTGAGGACACTTGCCTTGCCGTTACGACCCATACCGGCGGTTGAGTTTGTCCAGCTGGTGTTGAAGCCGCTGGTGATAGGATTCCGTTGTTCCTTTGTAATTGTCCGGCTTCTCGAAAGAGGAAACGGGTTTGCCCAGCCGCGCACGCAGCATGATCGAGTCGCTGATGACGCCCTCGTCCTCCATCTTCTCGATAACAGGAAGCGCGCTGCTGGCTCTGGGGCCGAGCACGGTCAGAGCCTGTTTGGCGTTGTTGACGACACTGCCCATACCCGGAGGGCTGAGGCCGCGTTCCAGCAAGGTCAGAAGGAGGGGTGTCGCGTCCGCGCCCATATCCGCAAGGCGGGCAACCAATGGCCCGGCGCAGCGCAAATGAGCCTGGTCGTCGAGAAGACGTTTTTCCATGTCTGTCAGCGTAGCAAAGGTTCCCTCCGGCATGGCCCGGAGTGCTTCGCCCAGCCAGGTTGAATCCGCACCCGGGCAAGTCTGGCGTAAAATGCGTTCGACAATCGATGCGCGCAGGTCCGGCGCTTCATCCCCCAACTTTTGCACCACACCCTGAAGGTCCATGAGACCGTGCGTCCGGTCGTCGGCAAGAATCCGGATGACCAGTTCCTTGTCCCCTTTCTGAAGTCCGTATTCCTTCATGCCGCTCAGGACCCGGCTGGTAAGCGCCAAGGCCGGAGCGCTGGCGGAAAGGCTGGTGTCGTCGAGAGCCTCGCGAAGGATGGATTTCGCATCGCCGGATAGAGAATCCGAGGGAGGATCGAAGTGCAGGTCGGTAACTTCGGTGATATAGGCAACCTCGCGGAAGCGGTGCCGGGGATGCGGCTCTTCCCGTGTCTTCGTTGCCCAGTCCAGTGCGGGTGGACCGAAGGCTCCGACGGTAATTGCGAGCGGCTGCCTGAAAAACCTGGCTTTGGTCCATGTCGTGCTCGACAGCCTGTTCTGCGCGGCGTCCCTGATCTCCAGACGGATGAAGCCGGGACGAGGAAGAGCCAGGGACCAGGGGGCGGTCTCTCGGCGTGACTCTTCGATGGCACGTTCCCGAAGAGAGATGATGCGATCCGGTTTCATTGTTACAGTTTCGCGACGAATGCATTCGCCACCTACGAGCCGGACAAGCCACCCGTCGAAAAGCTTGCGCATTTTGGGATTCGATTCCGAAAGCCATATGCCGGATTCTGGTGCCGGCATCACGCTGCCGTCGCAGTCTGGAGCCCGGGACAGACGGTATTGCGCAGCCTGAGGTAAGGGCTGAAGAGTTCTTCTTTCCTCGTTGTCGTTGGTGGCCTTAACGATAACGGCGTCAATTCCTTTGCTGAAAAGGAGGCCGGCGCAGAAGGCGTCGCAATGCGCAACCCGAACGGGAGTCGGTTTCCCGTCGCGACGAAGATACTCCTTCGTCGTCCGAACATAGCGCCGGGGGAAATCAAGCAGGACGGTGCCGCTCATCCGGATGGGATGTTCGGGACGAAAGTTGTGGGCGGTCAGTTCATCGAGTTGCCGTTCGACGGGCATGTTCAGAAGGTAGGAAGCGCCGGTTAGCACACCGCCGGCAAGGACCAATCCGGCTATCACAGCTGGCCAGCGGGAAAGGAATTTCCTCGCAAGGAGCCAGAAGATTGTCCAGGTCATGACCCAAAGGAAAAGAGTTGGCGCTATGGCGAGGATGATGCCCGGTAGGACAAAGTAGACAAGACCCGAGATAACCAATTCGGGGTCCGCATGAACAATCAGCGTGAGGCTGGCCGTTGCAACCAGAAATAGGATCAGAGCTCTTTTCACATATTGCTCCCGGGACAGGGGTGCGCGACCGACTTGTCTTCATACTCAAGGGCAACCGTTGCCGTCGTGTTAATTGACCGGTGCTGCGCGAATGGCCGCGCCGACGGGGACGACTGAAATGCCGTTGGGCCGTTCCCGCAGGCGGTCGCGTATGTTTACCGAATGGTTACCCGGGCGGTGTTAGCTGAAAGCTTCACCATCCGGAGAAGCGCCCATGGATGCGCAAAAACACGGTCTGACGAGTTTTCAGTCCTCGACGCATGAGGAGCTGCCGCTCGCCGATCTGCCCGCCTATGCGGACCTTCAGCGCGTGTACGATGTCTGGTGTGAGCTGACTGAAAAGAAGGGCTGCCTTCCCGCCCAGCTCGACCCGACGACCGTGCCTGTGGCGCTGCTGCCCTATATGATGCTGCTCGAGGTGGAGGAGGATTGCCTGCGCGTGCGCCTTGCTGGCACGCGCGTCTGCGAGGAGCATGGCGGCGAGATGCGCGGCCACACCACGGATGATTTCTTCAAGCCGGAAGACGGGAAGAAAGTGCTGGAAGCAGGGTTGCGCGTCGCGGAGACAGGCACACCCTCGCTCGCCCGCAAATCCTATATCGCGATCAACGGACGGCGCTGGTCCTATGTGCGGCTGATCCTGCCGCTGTCGTCGGACGGGGTGAAGCGGGACCGGCTTTTCAAGCTGCTCGACCCCGCCGCGCTGGACATGACCTATCAGGCAGAGGCTTAAACCTCGCCATCCCGAAAACATATCACCCCCGAAAACACGTCACCCCGGGCCTCATCGAAGCGCCGGGGTGCATGTAGTACGGATGCCGGCGCAAGAAGGCCGGACTGACGAAAAAGCCTTTAGTGCTGGCTTTCCGGCATGGTGATGCGCAGGCCGTCCAGCTCGTCGGTCACCGGGAGCTGGCAGGCGAGCCGGGAATCCTCATTGGAGGCCTCGGCGAAGTCGAGCATGGTTTCTTCCATGTCTTCCTTGGCCGGCATCTTGCCCTGCCAGTCCTTCGGCACATAGACCATGCATGTCGCGCAGGCGCAGGCCCCGCCGCAATCGGCGTCGATGCCGGGAATGGAATTCTTGATCGCGCCTTCCATGACGGTCAGGCCGTTGGCCACATCCACCGTGTGCTCGGTGCCGTTATGCTCGACATAGGTAATCTTCGCCATCGGGTCTCACTCCTCCAGTATTTGTTTTTCTCGTTATGGCGCGGGCGCTTTGTCAGCCCTGCGCGATTTCCTTCACCTTGATGCTCTCATCGGCGATGCGGGCCGGGTCGAGCTTCGTCTTCTTGTGCACAAGCTGCTTGGACATCATGAATTCCGGCGCGCGGTTCACCGCGTCGACGGCGATGACCGTGTCGCCCTTCAGATAGAAGACGGCGAAGCTGCGCCCGCTTTCCGGGTCGCCGCGCACCACGGCCTTCGTATAGCCCGCCGACAGGCCGACGATCTGCAGCTTGAGGTCGTATTGGTCGGACCAGAACCACGGCACCTGATTATAGGGCTTGTCGTTGCCCATCATGGCGGCGGCCGCCGTCTTGCCCTGTTCGATGGCGTTGTGAACGCTCTCGAGCCGGAGGCGATGGCCGTAAATGCCGTTGGGGTGGCTGGTGCAGTCGCCCGCCGCGAAAATATCCGGGTCGGAGGTGCGGCAGTTCTCGTCCACGACGATGCCGTTCTGCACGTCGAGCCCGCATTCCACTGCAAGCTCCGTATTCGGAATAATGCCGATCCCCACCACCACGAAATCGGCGGGGTAGAGCTTGCCTTCGCCTGAATCGACCGCGGTGACATGCGTGTCGCCTTCGAAGCCCGCGACGGAGACGCCGGTCTCGATCTTCACGCCTTCCTCGCGATGCACGCGCTCGTAGAAATGGCTGACGATGGGATCGACCACGCGCGACATGACGCGCTCGGCGGCTTCCAGCACGGTCACGTCCATGCCGTGTTTCTTGGCGACGGCGGCGACTTCCAGGCCGATATATCCGCCGCCCACCACGACGAGGCGCGCCCCGTCCTTGAAATGGCTCTGGATGGCTTCGACATCCGCGATGTTGCGCAGGTAATAGATGCCGTCCATCTCGAAGCCGGGCACGTTGATTTCGCGCACGCGGCTGCCGGTCGCCATGAGCAGCTTGCCATATTCGAAAGCCTGGCCGTCGGCGGTCATCACGCGCTTGCCCTTGCGGTCGATCTCGGTGATGCGCGTGCCCCAATGGGTGGTGATATTGTTGTCGGCGTAGAAGCTCTCCGGCTTCAGCTCCACGCGGTCGAAGCCGATTTCCTTGGCGAGGAACTTCTTCGACAGCGGCGGCCGCTGATAGGGCGCATGGGGCTCGTCGCCGAAAATGCGGATCGGGTTTTCAAAGCCTTCCGCGCGCAGGCTCTGCGCGGCTTGCGCGGCGGCCTGCCCGCCCCCGACGATGATGATGTCCTTGCCCATGCGTTTCCGCCTCCCGAATTCTGTTTCGCCGATCTTGGCGCCGGCGTCATCTTTCGCGGAGTTTTACTACGCAATCGCCTGGCTGTCCTCTCCTTTTTAGGGTGAAGGGGTGCCGAGGTCACGTCCCGAAACGCCGCGAAATGTGACCGAAAACCCGGCGAAAAGCGCATGGAAGCGCGCCGCAGCGTCAGGTTCCGGCCCTGATGCTAAAAAGCCACAAACATGACGCTTGCGTCAACTTTTTTGTTGATTGGCGCGACGCATTGCCGCCGATAAAAAGGCCCCATGGCGGACACGACCCCTCTCGAAATCGAGCTGAAAGACGAAGCTGCGACCCATGATCTGGGGCTGCGGCTTTCGGCGCTTTTTGCCGTCGGCGACCTGATCCTGCTCAGGGGCGATCTGGGCGCGGGGAAGACCACGCTGGCGCGCGCGGCGATCCAGGCGCATCTGGAAGGCCATGGGCTGATGGAGGATGTGCCCTCGCCGACCTTCACCCTCGTCCAGACCTATGAGAGCCCGGACCTTCTGCTCACCCATGTGGACCTCTACCGCATCGAGGAGGAAGAGGAACTGCGCGAGCTGGGGCTCGTGGAAGCGCTGGATGAGGGCGCGGTGCTGGTCGAATGGCCCGAGCGCGCGGAAGGCGAAATGGCCCGGCTTTCGTCTGACAGGCTCGACATCCGCCTCTCCCTCATGCCAGATGGAACGCGCCGCGCGGAACTGACGGGAACCGGAAGCTGGGCGGCGAGACTGACCGAAGCCTTTGGGCCAGGCCCAGACCGACAAGCCGGTAGCGATTGAATGACCCGTCATCCCGATCCCGCGCGCGAAGCGGCGATACGCGACTTTCTGGAAACATGCGGCTGGGGCGGCGCGGCGCGGGCGGACCTTGCAGGCGATGCCTCCACGCGCCGCTATGAGCGACTGACGCTCGATGGCCGGCCCGCCGTGCTGATGGACTGGCCCGCCGGGCCGGACGCTCCTCCTGCCGCTGACGGGGGCGACGATGCGAAGCACGCCTATTCGGCGATCGCGCATCTGGCCGAGAACGTTCGCCCCTTCGTGGCGGTGGACAACTATCTGACCGGCCTCGGCCTGACCGCGCCCGACATCATCGCAAGCGATCTCGACCGCGGCTTCCTGCTGCTGGAAGATCTCGGCGACGCGGTGCTGGGCGACATTCTGGACCAGGGCATGGGGCCTGAAGGCGAGCCGTTGGACGAGATCTACCGCGCCAGCATCGAACTTCTCGTCAGGCTGCAGGCCGAGGGCGCCCCCGAGAGCTTGCCAATTAACGAGGGTGGTGGCGACGGTAGCGCACATGAGCTGCCGCATTTCGACGACGGGATGCTGCGCGCCGAACTCGACGTGCCGCTCGACTGGTATTTTCCGGTGGTGCTGGGACGTGAGGCGAGCGCGGCGCAGCGCGAGGAATTCCATGCGCTCTGGACGGATCTCTGGCCGCTCATGCAGGCAGGCCCCCGCGCGCTCTGCCTGCGCGATTTCCATTCGCCCAATATTCTGTGGCTTTCCGGGCAGAAGGGTTTGAAGCGCGTGGGCCTCATCGACTTTCAGGACGCTTTTCTCGGCTCGCGCGCCTATGACGTCGTGTCCCTCCTTCAGGATGCGCGCAAGACCGTCCCGGCGGAGCGCGAAGAGGTGATGCTGGATTTCTATGTCGCCTGTGCGAAGGACACGCTGCCCGGGTTCGATGAAGAGGCGTTTCGCGCGGCCTATGCCGTTTTCGGCGCCGAACGCGGCTTGCGGCTCATCGGGTTGTGGCCGCGCCTGTTGAAGCGCGACGGCAAACCGCACTATATGGCGCATATGCCGCGCACCAAATCCTACCTGCGGCGCAATCTCGCCCACCCGGCGCTCGGCGACCTCAAGCGCTGGATCGATGCAAACCTGCCGCTGGACGACTGAGGACCCCGACCCCCATGAGCCGTAACGTTTCCAAGGCAATGCTGATGGCGGCCGGTCTCGGCACGCGCATGCGCCCGCTGACCGACAAAACGCCGAAACCCCTGGTCGAATTCGACGGCAAGCCGCTGATCGACCATGCACTGGACCGGCTGGAAGAGGCAGGGATCGAAGAGGTGGTGGTGAATGTCCATTATCTCGCCGACCGGCTGGAAGCGCACCTCAAAAAGCGCAAAACGCCCGTCACCGTGATTTCCGACGAGCGCGATGCGCTGCTCGATACGGGCGGCGGGGTGAAGAAGGCGCTGCCGCTGCTGGGCGACGATCCCGTTCTCACCTTCAATTCCGACAGCGTCTGGGTGGAAGGCTATGGCAGCAATCTGCGCGACCTGATCGACGCCTTCGACCCCGACCGCATGGACGCGCTCCTGATGATCGCCGATGCGGTGCGCACGGTGGGCTATTGCGGCAGGGGCGATTTCACTATGGACCCGGACGGCCGCCTGACTCGCCGGGAGGAGAGCACCACCGCGCCCTATATGTTCGCAGGCGTGCAGGTCATCAAACCGGCGCTGTTCAAGGACGGGCCGGAAGGGGCCTTTTCCACCAACCGCATCTGGGACGGGCTCATCGAAAAGGGCACTCTCTATGGCCAGCGCATGCAGGGCCTCTGGATGCATGTCGGCTCGCCGGAAGACCTGAGGGACGCCGAGGCGGCCCTGAAGGAGACGTGAGCGCGGGAAATGGCAGGAAAGACGTGGATGCCCCGCATGAAGCGGGGCATGACGTTTCTTCCCTTAACGACCGCTTTTTTCGTCATGGCCCGGCTTGTCCGGGCCATCCACGTCTTGCGGATGGCAATGGCGATTTCTCGAAACCGGGAAACTCACTAGACTCCCTCCCATGAGTTGCGATTCCCTCCATCTTTTCACCATCCCCTCCGGCCAGCCCTTTCTGGCGCGGCTGGCGGAAGCGCTGCGGGCCGATCCTTCGTTGGGCGGGCGCTTTGCGATGGCGGACGGGCGCGCGCCGGAGCTGCCGGACCTCACCATTCTCCTGCCCACCCGCCGCGCGGCGCGGGCGCTGGGCGATGCGTTCTTGCGGGCGGGCGAGGGCGAGGCGCTGCTGCTGCCGGTCATTCGCCCGCTGGGCGATGTGGATGAAGACGGCATCATTCTCGATCCGGGCGGGCTGTCGGCGGACATGCTGGCGCTCGCGCCCG
>NZ_NYVD01000099.1 GCF_002684405.1 Parvibaculum sp.
CGACCTTTCGGCCATGGACGGCTATGCGGTACGCGCCGCCGACACCGCAAACCTCCCCGACAGACTAAAGGTGGCGGGCGAGGCTCCCGCCGGCGGGGCCTATGACGGCGACCTCAAGGCGGGAGAAGCGGTCCGCATCTTTACCGGCGCGCCCCTGCCCCGCGGGGCCGACGCCATCGTCATTCAGGAAGACACCGAGCGCGACGGCGATCATGTCGTGGTCAGGGAAGCCGCCAAGACAGGCGATCATGTCCGCGCGACGGGGCTCGATTTCAGAACCGGAGACAGCGGCATTCTGCATGGCACAAGGCTCAACCATGCCGACATCGCGCTGGCCGCGGCCATGAATGTCTGTGAACTGAAGGTTGCGCGGCGTCCCGTCATCGCCTTCTTCTCGACCGGCAACGAGCTGGTGCGGCCCGGCGAGGAGCCAGACGCCCACCAGATCGTGTCCGCCAATAATGACGGGCTCGCCGCCCTCATTTCCGAGGCAGGAGGAGAACCACTCGACCTCGGGATCGCGCGGGACGAAGAAGCCGACATCCGAGAGACCGCGGAACGGGCCAGACAGGCGGATATGCTGGTGACGCTGGGCGGCGCATCGGTGGGCGACCACGATCTCGTGCAATCCGCCCTCACGCCGGACGGGCTCGATATCGAGTTCTGGCGCGTCGCCATGCGGCCCGGCAAACCGCTGATGTTCGGCGCGCTGGGAGACCTGCCCATGCTCGGCCTGCCCGGAAATCCGGTATCGGCCCTCGTCTGCGCGGTGCTCTATCTGAAGCCTGCCATATTGCGGATGCAGGGCGGCAATCCGGGGCCTCATTTCGCCATGGCGCGGCTCGGGCGGGAGTTGCCTGGCAATGGCGCGCGCGAGGACTATATGCGGGCGGCGCTGGACCATATCGACGGCGAGCTTTCCGTTGCCACGGCTGCCGAGAAACAGGACAGCTCGATGCTCTCCACACTGTCCCAGGCCGGCTGCCTGATCGTCCGGCCGCCTCATGCCGAACCGGCAAAAGCCGGGGAAATCGTGAAGATTCTCCCGTTGCGTGCATAAGCGGAAAATTATCCACAGGGCGCTTGACGCTTGTGGAGAACCAAAGTAGAACTCTTTCAGACGTTTTTGTTTTGTTCCTGATTTGCGTTCAAATGGTACGCAAGCGCGGCACAGGCTTGGAGGGGGTCCGGGATGCTCACCCGTAAACAACATGAATTGCTCATGTTCATCCATGAACGAGTGAAGGAGTCCGGGGTCCCTCCCAGCTTCGACGAGATGAAGGACGCGCTGGATCTACGCTCCAAGTCCGGCATACACCGGCTCATCTCCGCGCTGGAAGAGCGAGGGTTCATCCGGCGCCTGCCGCATCGGGCAAGAGCGCTGGAAATTCTCAAATTGCCGGAATCCTCGCAGCCCAGTCTGGCCGCCAATCGGGCCAAGGGCTTCTCTCCCAGCGTGATCGAAGGCAGCCGCGGCAAGACGAGCCATGACCTGATGCCCTCGTCGCAGGAAGAGCGCTCGCTGACCGTTTCCGTGATGGGCCGTATCGCCGCCGGTACGCCGATCGAGGCGCTGCAGGAGGAAAGCCACCAGGTCGATGTGCCGATGAGCCTGATCGGCTCCGGCGAGCATTATGCGCTGGAGGTAAAGGGCGACTCGATGATCGAGGCCGGCATTCTGGATGGCGACACGGTTCTCATTCAGCGATGCGACACCGCCACCAGCGGCGACATCGTCGTGGCGCTGGTGGACGGCTATGAGGCGACGCTGAAGCGGCTGCGCAAGAAGGGCGATTCCATTGCGCTCGAAGCGGCGAACCCAGCCTATGAGACCCGTATCTTCGGGCCGGACCAGGTGAAGGTTCAGGGCAAGCTCGTCGGCCTGTTGCGCCGCTACTGATTTCCCGCTTTTGCCCTATCAGGCTTCCCCTATCAGGGCTGACGAACCCAGGGCCGTGCTCCCCGCGTGGCCCTTGCCGTTTCTATTGTCGGCTTACCGTCCGTCTCCAGACGAATAGTCGTCGCCCCGTTCCGCCAGAAATCGAAATAGTCGAGAATGAGATCGGCGCGGCAGCCCTTTCGGATCGCCCTGCCGACCGGCACAGCCGAGATGATGATGTCGGCCAGTTCGCAATCCTCCATGACAGCGCCGATGCTCTTCGAATAGGCGATAAGGGGACGGCTTTTTTCGTGAAAGGCACAGCCGCGCGCATCGCAACGCCATGGAGATTCTGTGCTCGATACAGCCTCGCGCGCGCTTCGCCGGTCGCCCTCCATGCGCAACCATTGTTTCGCCGTGTAGGAAGGGCGCGCCGAGGTCAGGTAGATATCGCCATCGAGCCCGCGCGCGGCAACGATCCCGCCTTCCCTCCCGATGAAGATGTCCGGTCGCGACAGATGCGGCCAGAGCAGAAGGCCGCCCAGCAAAGGCAGCAGGCCGAGCCAGCGCCAGCCGCGATGCCACAGGGCAATCCACAAACCACCCAACGTCACAAGCGCCAGGGCACCGAGCGGGGCTGAAGGAATAAGCCGGTCCGCCCCACCCCAATGCGCCACGTCATGCGCCACCGTCAACATCCAGCCGATCCCCTTGCCCATGACCCAGAAGGCCGGTGCGTCGGCGCCGAACGGCATGAGCAAAAGACCTATCAAGGCGGCGGGCATGACAACGAGACCGACCAGGGGCATGGCGGCCAGGTTTCCCGCCAGCCCGAAAACGGCGAGCCTGTTGAAATTGAACGCGGCATAGGGCGCCGTTGCCAATCCTGCCACGATGCTCGTCAGCGTCAGGCCCGTGAAATAGATCAGCACGAGGTGCGGCCATTGGGCGGGGCCTCCCCGCAGGTCGCCCCTCGACAAGGCGATGAAGCGCTGGACGCTTTTGCTCTCGTAAAAGGCGACGAGCGCAACCGCCGCGGCAAACGACATCTGGAAGCTGGCGCCCAGCAGGCTTTCCGGCTGCCACAGCAGAACGACAGTCGCAGCGAGAGCAACATTCCGTAGGCTGATGGCTGGGCGGTCGAGCAGGATCGCTCCCAGCATAAGCGTCACCATGATAAAGGCGCGTTGCGTCGCAATAGCGCCGCCGGAGACCAGGAGATAAAAGGCGGCACCGGAAAACGCCACAAGCGCCGCCCATTTCTTCACCGGGTAGCGCAATGCAAGCGCCGGCACGGCTGCCAGCACAGCACGGGCAAGCCAGAACAGCGTGCCGCTGAACAGCGCCATATGAAGGCCGGAGATGGCCAGCACATGGGCAAGCCCCGCCGCGCGCAGGTCTTCCGTCACACCGGCCGGGATTGCGCGACGCTCGCCGGTCACCAGCGCGGCGGCGACCGCCCCTTCCGGCCCGCCGATGGACGCCCGGATATGGGTGGCGATCGCATTGCGAAGCGCGGCAATCCGGGACCGCGGACCTCCTGTGGAGGGACTGAGTATCTCCGGCGCGGTATAGGCAAAGCCGACCGCCCCGAGGCCTTCGAACCAGGCCTGACGCGCATAGTCGAACCCGCCCGGCAAAACCGGATCGGGCGGCGGCATGAGACGGGCGCGGAGGCGAATTTCTTCACCCGGCTGGAGCGCCACATTTTTCAGCCGAATACGCAGCCTTACTTTGGCGGGCCGTTTTTCGGGCGGTAGCCGGGCAAAGGACGAGGGCGCCATCAGCACGGTGAGGTCTCCCGCCTCGCCCTCCTCGACAAAAAGGACCCTTCCCGTCAGCTCGCCCGCCGTCTCGTCCGCCAGGACCGGCGCCGCCACCAGAGCCGTCCGCAGCGACGCCGCGGCAAAGCCCGCGGTCACGGCCCCCAGAACGCAGAGGAGAAGCAAGACCCAGGACAACCGGCGAAATACCCATAAGGCGCAGGCGAGGATCAGAAATCCGGCAAGAGACAGCCAGAGCGGCGGTTCGACCGGCAGGCCGAAATAGGTCGCAATCCCGCAGGCCAGAAGCACGGGGAGCCAGAGAAACCAACGGTCTGTTTCGCCCGCAAAACTGCGGGAAATGGCTCCAAACCCTGCGTAGAGCGCCGACAAAACCTGCAGAATCGTCCCCTGCCCGGCACCGAATGAAGGCCGTTTCATGCCCTGCCCGGCTGTAAATGCCATGGGCGACGCCCCCTCCACATGCGGCTAAAGCACTGCCACTTCCCCCAACACCTTAAAAACAAAGGTGTTTTTCGAAAAAAGTTCGGACTTACGCTGCGTTGCCGCAATGTGCTAGAACACCCCCGTCCCGCAGCGGACCCAGAGGCCGATTTGCGCCACGGGCGAGGCCCCACCTTGGGTCAAAGCTTGCCAACAATCTGTTCCCCTGCCTAGCCGCCTCAGGATGCGGTAACGGATGGATGACGGAAGAGCATGCCGGAAGAGAAAAAAGTCATAACGCGTTTCGCCCCCTCACCGACGGGCTTCTTGCACATCGGTGGCGGCAGAACTGCCCTTTTCAACTGGCTCTTCGCGCGCCATCACGGGGGCACGTTCCTGCTTCGCATCGAGGACACGGATCGCGAGCGTTCGACCGATGAAGCCATCGCCGCCATTTTCGAGGGTATGCGGTGGCTGGGTCTGGACTGGGACGAGGAACCCGTCTTCCAGTTTTCCCGCCAGCAGCGCCATGTCGAAGTCGTGCAGCAGCTTCTGGCGCAGGGGCATGCCTATTATTGCTATGCCAGCAAGGAAGAGCTGGAGGAGATGCGCGAGACGGCCAAGGCGGAAGGCCGCCCCTGGCGCTATGACGGACGCTGGCGCGACCGCGATCCGTCGGAAGCGCCGGAAGGCGTGAAGCCGGTCGTCCGCTTCCGCTCGCCGGATGAAGGCGAAACGCTTGTTCGCGACCATGTGATGGGCGAAGTGCGTTTCCCGAACGACCAGCTCGACGACCTCATCATTCTGCGTAGCGACGGTTCGCCGACCTACAATCTTTCCGTCGTGGTGGACGACCACGATATGGGCATCACCCATGTCATTCGCGGCGACGACCATCTGACCAATGCCGGACGCCAGAGCCAGATCTATCAGGCCATGGGATGGGACGTTCCCGAGTTCGCCCATGTGCCGATGATCCTGGGTCCCGACGGCGCCAAGCTCTCGAAGCGGCACGGTGCGCTCGGCGTGGATGCCTATCGCGATATGGGATATCTGCCCGAAGCCATGCGCAACTATCTCGCGCGGCTGGGCTGGAGCCATGGCGACGACGAGATCTTCTCCACCGAGCAGGCCATCGAATGGTTCGGCCTCGACACGGTGGGCCGCTCGCCGGCGCGTTTCGACTTCGCCAAGCTGGAAAGCCTCAACGGCCACTATATCCGGCATGCCGACGACACCCGCCTTGCCGAAGACATGCTGTCTCTGATGCACCGCCTGGAAGGCTGGGAGGTCGACGAAGCTTTCCGCGAAAAGGTTGCCCAGGTCATGCCCGCGGCCAAGGAGCGCGCCAAGACGCTGCTCGAACTGGCCGACGCGGCTTCCTTCCTCCGTGTCACCCGCCCGCTCTCGCTGGACGCAAAAGCCTCCAAGCTGCTCGATGACGGCGCGCGGTCACTGCTGGGCAAATTGCACGGGCGTCTCTCCGCCAACGATGTCTGGGAAACCGCCAGCGTCGAAGCCACGGTGCGCTCTTTCGCGGAAGAAGAAGAACTCAAGCTCGGAAAGGTGGCGCAGCCGCTACGCGCCGCCGTAACGGGCACCACCGTTTCACCGCCGATTTTCGACGTTCTGGCAACGCTGGGACGCGAGGAAGCACTGGGACGGATCAAGGATCAGGCAGCCTGAGCGTCCTTCGGGACGGCAGGGGCCGCTAGTATAGATGTTCAACACCTGAACCGGCATGGTGAGACCCGGCCGGCACAGCCAGAAGAGGACAGGCAGCTATGACACAACACGGAACGAAAGCGGGTTCGTCGACCACCGCCCAGCTCACGGTGGATGGCAAATCCTATGACCTGCCGGTCTATAGCGGATCCCTCGGCCCGAGCGTTGTCGACATTTCGAAGCTCTACGGACAGAGTGGCCGTTTCACCTACGATCCGGGCTTCACCTCCACGGCGAGCTGCGAATCCGACATCACCTTCATCGACGGCGAAGAAGGCGTGCTGCTCTATCGCGGCTATCCGATCGACCAGCTTGCCGAGAAGGGCAATTTTATCGAAACCTGCTATCTCCTGCTCAACGGCGAATTGCCGTCCGACACGGAGTACACGGAATTCGAACGCGCCATCACCATGCACACCATGGTGCATGAGCAGATGACCTATTTCCTGCGCGGCTTCCGCCGGGACGCGCATCCCATGGCCATCATGTGCGGCATGGTGGGCGCCCTTTCGGCCTTCTATCATGACAGCACGGACATCAACGATCCGATGCAGCGCATGATTGCAAGCCGCCGGATGATCGCCAAGATGCCGACCATCGCCGCCATGGCCTACAAATATTCCGTCGGCCAGCCGGTGGTCTATCCGCGCAACGATCTCGATTACGCCGAGAACTTCCTGCATATGTGCTTCTCGGTCCCGGCCGAGACCTATCAGGTCGATCCGGTTCTCGCGCGCGCCATGGACCGCATCTTCATCCTGCATGCCGATCACGAGCAGAACGCGTCCACGTCGACGGTTCGCCTTGCCGGTTCGTCGGGCGCCAATCCGTTCGCCTGCATCGCCGCCGGTATCGCCTGCCTCTGGGGCCCGGCGCATGGCGGTGCCAACGAAGCCGCGCTCAACATGCTGCAGGAAATCGGGTCGGTGGACCGCATTCCGGAATTCATCGCCCGCGCCAAGGACAAGGACGATCCGTTCCGCCTGATGGGCTTCGGTCACCGCGTCTACAAGAACTACGACCCGCGCGCCCGCGTGATGCAGCAGACCTGCCATGAGGTTCTGGGCGTTCTGGGCATCAAGGACGATCCGCTTCTCGATGTGGCGCTGGAGCTGGAAAAGATCGCTCTCAATGACGAATATTTCGTCGAGAAAAAGCTCTACCCGAATATCGACTTCTATTCGGGCATCACGCTGAAGGCGATGGGTTTCCCGACCACCATGTTCACCGTGCTGTTCGCGCTGGCCCGCACCGTGGGCTGGATCGCGCAGTGGAACGAGATGATCCAGGATCCGAACCAGCGCATCGGCCGTCCGCGCCAGCTCTATACGGGTGCGCAGGCGCGCGACTATGTCGATATCGCCAAGCGCTGATCGCGCGACACTCCGGAATGCAAAGGGCGCCCCGCGGGGCGCCCTTTTTTGCTTGCTTGTTTGCGGCCCTCAGAAAGACACAGCACCTTCTCGGGCAGGTTCCCAGTCTTCCTCCGCGTCTCGTCGCGCGAACAGGCCTTTGTAGAAGGGCATGAAAGCAAACGCTGCGCATATCAGACAGGCGACAATCGTGCCCGCGATCAGGTCGATGAAGTAGTGAGCGCCGAAGACAGGCGTCGCAGCGATCATGACCACGGTATAGGCCAGCACTGCCGGAAAGAACGAGGTTCTCCAGAAGCTGATGGCCAGCACGATACCTGCCGCCGTGTGGAAGGATGGGAATACGGTCAGCCCCGGCATGGCGCCGATATGGAGCGTATGGGGAAGCCCGCTTCTCATCTGATTGAGAGCGTCGATGGCATAGACACCCGGCACCGTCTTGAAATGAGCGATGCTGGATACATCGCCGAAATAGGTCGCGACGGCGCCCTTCGCGGGCAGAAACACACCGATCGCGGTGCATACCAGCGCGACGACCATGAATGTTTCCATGAAATATCTGGCCCTCTTCATGTCGCCGATCCAGACAAGCAGGACGAACCCGACGAAGCTCACCATCGACAAGGAGGTGTAGCTGTAGTCCAGAACCAGCTGGACGCCGGGGTTCAACTGGACGAAACGGAAATAGCTGTGCCAGTCGACCGGCAAAAAGCCGTCCCAATGGATCAGCAAGCGATCCGTATAGGGCAGATCGAACCACATGCTGGCCTGGTTCAGGATTCTGAGCGACACCCAGGCGGCCAGCAGAAAAGCAATCCCTTGCATGAAGTGAACGAGGCGGCCGGACAACCTTTCCATTGTCGGGCTCGAGAAGGTTCGCCGCTCGATCACCGTGGAAAGGACGATCACGAATACGACCTGCACCGACAGAAGAACCAGCTCGGACCCGGCAAAGGACACATTGGAGAACGCGAGCCAAATCGCATCGACCACTGCCACAATCAGAACGAGCAGATAGGCATTTCGTCCCGGAAAGAGCTGCATCCTTAACCCTCGTGCATTTTCGGCGAAGGCATTATCGGCAAGCAGATTTGTTATTTTGTTAAGGGCGCCGCCATTCGCCTCAAGAGTGCAGGCAAAACTGTCTCAAGATGGGAAGGCGGCGATTTTTCACGGCGCCGGCAGCGCTTTCGTATCGAGTATTTCCAGCACGGCGCGCGCCGCACGCACGCTGGGGTGCTCGCCCCCGGCGCCCATGCGGGCTTTCAACTCATCAAGGTCGGCAAGTGCGCGGCTGCGCTCCGGCGTGTCCTTGAGAAGAGGAAGCAACGCCGCGCCCAGATTTTCCGGTGTGCAGCGATACTGAAGAAGTTCCTGCACCGACGGCTTGTCGAGGATCAGGTTCACCAGCACCACCGAGGGCACTTTCAGCATGCGCCCGACCAGCGTTCCGGCTATCCGGTCGATGCGATAGCCAATCACCATGGGCACACGGGCAAGCCCCAGTTCGAGGGAAACGGTGCCGGAGGCCGCCAGCGCGGCGGTCGCCGCGTCGAAGGCGGCGCGCTTTTCGGCCTCGTCCTGAATGACGGTGACGGGCAGATTCCATTTCTCGACTTCCGCCCGGACATAGTCTCCCACATGGGGAACGGTGGGCAGCACGATTTGAAGGTCCGGCATCTCCTTGCCGAGGCGGGCCGCCGTTTCCCCGAAAATGCCCATCAACCGCTTCACCTCGTTGACGCGGCTACCGGGCAGCAAGAGCAGAAGCGGCGCCTCGGGAGGAATGCGATGCGCTTCGCGAAACCGCTTGCCCGCTCCCTCCTCGGGCAGGCGGTTGATGGCGGGATGGCCGACATAGACACAGTCCAGACCGGCTTGCGCCTTGAAGAAGGCCGGCTCGAAAGGCAGCAGCGCGAGCACCCTGCGCAGATAGCGCGCCATGGCCCGCGCGCGACCGCGCCGCCATGCCCAAACACTTGGCGAGACGTAGTTGACGATCGGGATCTCGGGCGCCTTTTTCGCAACCCGGCGCGCCACGAGATGCGTGAAATCCGGGCTGTCGATAATGATCATCACATCCGGCTTGTGGGCGATGGCGAAATTCGCCGTCTGCCGGATTCGACGCAGGATAAGCGGCAGGCGCGGCACGACCTCGCGCGGCCCCATGACGGAAATATCCGTCATCGGGAAGATGGATGAGAGCCCCTGCTCTTCCATGCGGGCGCCACCGACACCGCAGAAGCTGACCTTTTCCCCGGTCATATCCTTCAGCGCCTGCATAAGCTCACCGCCAAGCGCATCGCCCGACGGCTCGCCCGCCACCAGCATGATGCGGGGGCCGGTCTCCGCGTTACTGTTCATCGCGTGTCCGCCCGGGTCTCGGCGGACGGAAGCCCCACGACGAAGAGGCCCAGCCGGTTCGCCGCTTCGGTCATGGCGTCGATGTCGTCGACCAGCGCGCCGCCGCCTTCGACCGCGATGCCGGCAAGCCCCGCCGCCGCCGCGTTTTCAACCGTGCGGACGCCTATGGTGGGCAGATCCATGCGGCGCTCCTGGCCCGGCTTGGGCAGCTTCACCAACCCCCCTTCGCGGGCCGTTTCGCTGCCGTGCAAATGTTCGGGAAGGTTCGCCACTCTCTCCAGCATCGCATCGGTGCCTTCCGCCGCCTCCAGCGCCAGCACAATGCCCCGACACGCGACGGCGCCCTGCCCGATGTCGAGCGCGCCGATCGCCCTTGCCGCGTTCATGGCAACGGCGATATCGCTCTTCTGGCTGTCATCGGGCACGAGTTTGGTCAGGGCGCCTTCGGGGGCGAGCAGGCCGCCGGAAATTTCATGAGCGCCAACGATACGAACGCCGGTCTCATCCTGAATATAGCCGCCGAGCCCCCGCAACAGGCCGTCATCGCCCTGCTTCATCCAGCTTCTGAGTTTTGGCAGGAGACGGATGGCCGTCATGTCGAGGCTGAGCTTGCGCAAATCCGGGCGGGTCACCGCGCCGATCAACACCATTTCCTCGCACCGGTTATCCTTCAGCAGGCGGATGAACTTTCCCATCGCCCCGAGCCGGTTCCAGGCGTGCGGAAAGGCCTCGATCTCCGATCCGGCAAAGCCTTCGATCCCGATGATGAAAACCTCGCGCCCTTCGGCGAGGGCAGCCTTTGCCAGCGACACAGGCAAGGGGCCCGCGCCGGCCACTATAGCGAGTTTCGGCAGCCTTGAACTGGAGGCCCCGCTGGACTGCGATGCCGTCATGGCCTGTTCTCTCCGCCGGCCGTCAGGCCGCCTGCCCCTGCTTGGGAACCACCAGGCCGCGGCTCGCCTCATCCTGAATGAAGTTCACGATCATCATGACCTCCGGGTTGTCCCCGTAAAGGTCCGCGGCCTTGGCAACCCGGTCGCGAAGCGCGCCTTCCGGCGCGAATATGACGTCATAGGCCTCACGCAAGGCGGATATCTGCTGGCGCGCGAAGCCACGCCGTTTCATGCCGACGAGGTTGAGGCCGACCATGTGGGCGCGATTGCCGATCACAAGGCCGAACGGGATGACATCGTTTTCGACACCGCTCATCCCGCCGATAAAAGCATGTTTGCCGACGCGGCCGAACTGCTGAAGCGCCGCACCGCCGCCGAAGATCACATAATCTTCGACAGTGCAGTGACCGGCGAGCATGACATTGTTGGAGAAGACGACGTAGTCGCCCACCTTGGAGTCGTGACCGACATGCGACCCCGCCAGAAAGGCGCAATGGTTTCCGACGCGCGTGACCATGCCGCCGCCTTCGGTACCGGGGTTCATCGTCACATTCTCGCGAATGATATTGTCGGTCCCGATTTCGAGCGTGCTTTCCTCGCCCTTGAATTTCAGGTCCTGCGGCGCATGCCCGATCGAGGCAAAGGGAAATATCTCCGTGCGCGCGCCGACCGTCGTATGGCCGGCGACGACCACGTGGCTGTGCAGAACGACACCGTCATCCAGCACGACGTTTGGCCCAATCGTGCAGAAGGCGCCGATACGCACATTCGCACCGATGCGAGCCGCGGGGTCGATAATTGCCGTGGGGTGAATATCGGTCATTACACCTTTGCCTGGTCGACGATCATTGCACCAAAGTCGGCTTCCGCCACCAACACACCGTCGACCTTGCCTTCGCCATGATATTTCCAGACGGCGCCGCGGCTTCGAATCTTCGTCACGTGAATTTCCAGCTTGTCGCCCGGCACGACCGGCTTGCGGAAGCGCGCCTTGTCGACAGTCATGAAATAGACGAGCTGGTTGCTGCCCTCCGTTCCCAGGCTGCTGATCACGAGAGCCCCCGCGGTCTGCGCCATGGCTTCCACGATGAGGACGCCGGGCATCACCGGGTTGCCGGGAAAATGTCCCTGGAAAAACGGCTCGTTGTTGGTCACGCTTTTAATACCGATGGCGGACTCGTCGCCCTTCATCTCGACGATGCGGTCGATCATCAGCATCGGATAGCGATGGGGGAGAAGCTCCATGACACGGTTAATGTCGGCGCTGTCCGGCCTTTCTTTTGCCTCGGTCTGACTCATGCTTGCGTCCTCTATGAGACCCCGGATTCCATGCTGCCTGGCAGCAGAACCTCATTCCTTGCCGGCACCGGGCTTACGCCGTTGTCCCAGCCTTTTTATCGCGACTATTTCGCGACGCCATTCGCTTATCGGCCGCGCCGGCGCACCGCCATATTGCTGACCGGCCGGCACGTCGTGCACGACGGCGCTTCGTGCCGCAATCTGCGCGCCTGTGTTGATGGTGATGTGTCCGACAAGGCCGACCTGCGCGGCGAGCACAACGAAATCGCCCAGCTTGGTGCTCCCCGAGATGCCGGTCTGCGAAACGATGATGCAGCTGCGCCCCGTCTGCACGTTGTGGCCGATCTGAACCAGATTATCAATCTTGGTTCCCTCGCCGATCACCGTGTCGGGCCCCGCGCCGCGATCCACGGTCGTGTTCGCGCCGATCTCCACATCGTTCTGGATGATGACGCGGCCAAGCTGGGGCACCTTTTCGTGATGCGGCAATCCCATGGCAAAGCCGAAGCCGTCCTGACCGATGCAGGCGCCGGGATGAATGATCACACGGTCGCCGATATGGGCATGGCTCACCGTGACATTCGGCGCAATGAAGCAGTCGCGCCCGATCGTGCAGCCCTTGGCGATGCTCGCATTGGCCCCGATCACCGTACCGGTCCCGACTTCCACATGCGCACCGATAGCCGCGCCGGCTTCCACCGTCGCGCCCGCCGCAATCTTTGCCGTGGGGTGAACATGAGCGCCCGGAGAAATCTCTCCGGCATCCCCCATCGTATCTTCGCCGGTCGCTTCCGCCGGATAGAAAAGCTGGCTCGCCAGGGCGAAGGCCCGGTAAGGGTCCTCGCTGAGGAGGAGACCTACCCCCTCCGGCGCTTCATCGGCCATGCCCGGTTTGATCAAGCAAGCTCCCGCCGAGGTGGCGCGAAACGCATCCTTGTATTTCGGATTGTCGAGGAAGCTGAGATGGGTCGAGCCCGCACTGTCCAGCGGTGCAACGTCATCCATCTGCCGGGAAGCGTCCGTCCCCGGAGCCAATTGGGCCCCTACACGTTCGGCGATGTCGCCAAGCGTGAAAGGGCCCTTGTTCGTAAAGAAGCGCGGATCCGCCATTCTGTATCATCACAGCCGGTGGACCCGGCGCGCCTCATTCTATTTCTTGCCTTGCTGCTGCTTCTGCAACTCCGCCATGGAGACGGGCTTGACCTTCACATCGGAGAGCTTTTCGTTCAGCCGCTTGAGCGCTTCCTGCGTGATATCGAGATCGACGCCGCCAGCCAGCACAACCGACTGATCCAGCAGCACCGTGCCGCCGCGCTCCTTCATGATATCGACGAAAATCGGGCGCAGTGCCGCCTGGACCTTCGCACGCGCCTGCTGAGTACCAAGCTGGAAGGCCTGGCCCTTCTCCTGCATCGTCTTCTGAAGCTGACGATCCTTCTTCTGCAGCGCCTCGACCTTCTTCTGGAACTCGCCCTGAGAAAGAAGAGCGCGCTGGTCGCCGAGCTTCTTGGCTTCGGCTTCCATTTTCTTGCTCTGCTTCTGGTTTTCCGCCTGAAGGGCTTCGGCCTGGGCCTGCGCCTGTTTGCGAATGCTCTGGCCAACCTTCGACTGCGCGAAGAGCTGTTCGGTATTCACAATAAGGATGACGGCCGGCTTCGCCGTGGCACCATCCTCGGCTTTTGCCGGAACGGACACAACCGACGCCGTGGCGACAAATGCAACTGCGGCCATGACAGCCGTGATACGCGATACAAACTGATTACGTTTCATCTTCTTTAGCTTCCTTCCCCCCGTTTGCTCCCACGCGGCGGTTCCCGATATTTCGGATAACCGCCGCAACTCGTCGATTGATCTAGAACTGCGTCCCCGCGCTGAAGCGGAAGATCTGCTCCTGGTCGTAGTTTTCGGACATCAGCACTTTCGCGAAGTCCAGCTTCACCGGACCGAACGGCGACTGCCAGTTGACGCTGATACCGGTGGACACACGCGGCGCGAAAGCATCCTTGATATTGGTTGTGCCGTACGGATCGCGGGTATCGTTCAGGCCGATATAGCCATAATCGGCAAAGATCGCCGTACGGATACCGAGCGCTTCAGGAATGCCGTTCGGGAAGGTCAATTCGGTCGACCCGATGACATAGGCCTGAGCGCCGATCGCATCCTGGTTGGTCGTGTTGAGATCTCGGGGACCAACGCCACCACGCTTGAAGCCGCGAATTTCAGCGCCACCGAGATAGAAATGGTCGGACAAACGAACGCGCTGCCCAAGTCCATGCACATAGCCGCCCTTCAGGCTCTGCGTTGCAACGAAGCCTTTAGCGACCTTGTAATAGTAGCGAGCGTCAGCTTCCGTTTTCACGTAACGGACGGTACCACCCAGACCAGCGAAGTTCTGATCGAACTGGAAGTCCCAGCCGCCGGTCGGATCCACGGGATCGTTACGATCGTCGTAGTAATACCGGTAGCCGATGATCGAACGAAGTTCCGATCCCGCCGCATCCTGAATGATCGCGGAGGTCGAGCTCACATTGTAGATCTTGTCCAGGCGGAGCTGATAGCGCAGCAGCAGGTTGCTCTTTTCCGAGAGCGGGAAACCGAACCGAAGTCCGCCGCCCTGGGTCATCGAGTCATAGGAAGCTTCCCTCTGGAAGTCCGTCTGACTGCCGAAGAGGTCGATACCGCCGACCAGATTCCGCCCCAGGAAATAGGGGTCGGTGTAATGGAAGTCGATCAACTGCCTGCGCAGCGAAAGCGACAGATTTGCGCTGATCTGAAGCCCTTTGCCGAGGAAGTTGCGCTCCGCCAGCTGAATGCCTGCAACGGCATTGTCCAGCGTGGAGAAGCCCGCGCTCAACGAGAGCGACCCGGTGGACTGTTCCTGCACATCTACATTGACGATGGTCCGATCAGGTTCGGAGCCCGGATTCTGCGTGACGTCCACGCGCGAGAAATATTGCAGCCCGCGAATGTTCTTCTCGGACTTGTCGAGAAGGACCTTGTTGAAGGCATCGCCTTCGGACATTTCCATCTGCCGACGGATCACCGAATCCAGTGTGCGCGAATTGCCGGTGATGTTGATCCGCTCCACATAGACGCGCGGCCCTTCCGATATCTGGAAGGAAATGTCGATGGTCTTCGTGTCCTTGTGGCGCTTCACACGCGGGCGTACTTCGGCAAACGCGTAGCCTGCGGCACCGGCCTGATAGGTCAGCGCGTCGACGGTCTTGTCGATCAGGCCGGCATCATAGGTTTCGCCTTCCTTGGGCAAAATCTGCTTCTCAAGCGTATCCCGGTTCAGCTTGTCGAGTTCGGTGGTGAGCGAAATCTTGCCGAATTTGTAGACCGGGCCTTCCTCGACCGTGAAGGTGATGTAGAAGGCGCTCTGGTCGCGGCTCAACTCCGCCTCGGCCGAGACGACACGGAAGTCGGCATAACCGCGCTGAAGATAGTAACGACGCAGCAATTCGCGGTCGTAGGTCAGCCTGTCGGGATCGTAGCTGTCGGAAGACGAAAAGAACTTCCACCAAGCCGACTCCGAGGTCGAGATCACGTCCCTGAGATCGCTGTCGCTGAACTTCTCGTTCCCGATGAAGTTGATCGAGGCAACCTTGGTCTTCGGGCCTTCGCTGATTTCGAAAACGAGATCGACGCGGTTCTGGGGAAGCTGAATGATCTTGGGTTCAACGGTCGCGGAAAAGCGCCCTCCCCGCCGATAAAGCTCTACGATGCGGGTCACATCGGACTGCACCTTTGCGCGCGTATAGACCACGCGCGGTTTGAGCTGGATTTCCTCATTCAGCGTATCGCTGTCGATGGAACTGTTCCCCTCGAAGGCGACGCGGTTGATGATCGGATTTTCCGCAACGGAGACGATCAGGGTCGATCCGGTCATATTCATCGAAATATCGGCGAAAAGACCCGTGCGAAAGAGCGCCTTGATCGACGCATCGGCGCCGGCGGCGGTATAGGTGCTGCCGCGCTTCAGCGTCATGTAGGAAATGACGGTATCATCCTCGATGCGCTGATTGCCCCGCACATCGATCTGCCGGATGACGGGTCCCTCCTGCGCCATCGCAGGCGTTACCAGATGCAGCGAACTGCCCCCCGGCACCGTTCCAAGAAGCGCCAGTGCGAAGAACACCGCCACGCCAAGCGCCATCATCCCTGGAAGTCTGGTCATTCTCGTCCCCAGATATCTCATACCGTCAACAACCCAAGACCCGGCCACCGGAATATTCCCGGCGCCGAAGTTCTGCCATCGCAATGCCGACACGCTTTCCCCCCGGATCAGCTGAACAGAGAGCTCAGGAACGAAAAGACCTGCAAATGCACCAGATCGTTCCATGTCGCAAAAACCATCAGCATCATTACAAGCGCCAGGCCGATCCTGAAACCGACTTCCTGTGCCTGCTCGCCCAGAGGCCGTCCGCGGACCGCCTCGACTGCATAGTAGAGAAGATGCCCGCCATCAAGCAGAGGAACCGGAAACAGGTTCAAAAGCCCGATACTGACGGACAGCATCGCCGTCATGTTGAGTAATGCAACAAAACCAAATGACGCCACCTGCCCCGACACCTGCGCGATCCGCAACGGTCCGCCAAGCTGATCGGCGTCCCGCGTTCCGCTGACGATGCCCCCCAGATAGTTCATCGTGCTGGACACCACGAACCAGGTTTCCTTCGCGCCGAGCCATATGCTCGTCAGCGGGTCGGTCCGGACGACCTTGATGCCCTGTTCGCCGCCCTTGCTCTCGATCCCCAGAATGGGAAGCTTGTGCACATTACCGAAGCGGTCGGTGATTTCCTGCATGCGCGGCGTTGCGACCAGCGTGACCTCCCGGTCGCCGCGGCGGACGACGAATGTCAGCGGCTC
>NZ_NYVD01000100.1 GCF_002684405.1 Parvibaculum sp.
GAGCTGGTTCGCGAGCCATCCGCCGACGCCGGACCGGGTAAGAGCGGCGCGTGCCGAGGCCCGGGCGACCGGTATCGCGCCGGGCAAGGGGCGCCGGAACCGGAATGGTTATCTCAGCCATATCAACGGGATGATCTATGGCGACAGTCCCTCTCAGGGCATTGTCGACGGCAATCGTTTCGTCCATCCGCAATTGCGTTTCTCGTTCTCGGTGCCGAAGGGGTTCCGGATTTCGAATTCGACCCAGGCCGTGATGGTGACAGGGCCTGAAAAGACGATTGCAAAATTCGATGGTGCTACCAAAGCGGCGGGGGTCCCGGTCGCGTCCTATCTGGCGAATAGCTGGGCGAGGAATGTGAGGATCGGCAATCTGCGTCGCTTCAAGCTCAACGGCATGAATGCGGCGAGCGCGCTCGCCCGTGTGAATAACTACAATGCCAGGCTCGTGGTGATCGAATATTCGCCGACGCGAGTCTATCGCTTCCTGCTCGGTACGCTGCCGCAGGTCGGCGGACGGTATGACAAAGCGCTGCAAAGTCTGGTCGGAAGTTTTCACCGGATCAGCAAAGCGCAGGCGTCCCGCGTAAAGCCGCGGCGCGTGAAGATCGTGAAAGTGCGCTCCGGGCAGACGGTCGCCTCTCTCGCCAGGCGGATGGCGTTTTCGTCCTATCGCGAGCAGCGCTTTCGGGTGTTGAACGGTTTCGATGCGGCCCAGACATTGCGCCGCGGCGAGCGTGTGAAGATCATCACCCGGTAGACTGCTTGTCAGCCTGTGAAGTCCGTGAGCGCCGCTTCGCTGGTGGTGGGCAGTTTTTCCAGCAGGGCCTTGCGCATCTTGTCGATGGCGTGATGCTCGATCTGCCGGACGCGTTCTTTCGAAAGGCCCAGACGGTGCCCAAGCGTTTCGAGCGTTACGGTATCTTCCTGAAGCCTGCGCTCGCGAACGATGAGGCGCTCTCTCTCGCTCAGGGTTCCCATTGCCTCCTCGATCCATTCAGACCGCCGGAGACTGTCATGGGTTTCCATGACGGCGTCTTCCGGCAATGCCCGGTCGCAGGCAAGGATGTCCTGCCATTCAAGCGATCCCTCTTCCGTTTCCGCATCCCGTAAGGGCGCGTTGAGGGACCTGTCGCCGGCATAAAGGCGGGCCTGCATCGCCTCCACATCCTTGACGCCCACGCCGAGCTTCTCGGCGATGAAGATGCGCTCGTCCTCTGAAAGGTTTTCGCGGCCGCCATTGTCGATCATCGCGCGCAGGCGGCGCAGATTGAAGAAAAGAGACTTATGCGCGGCCGTCGTGCCGGTGCGGACGATCGACCAGTTGCGTAAGACATAGTCCTGGATGGAGGCTCTGATCCACCAGCGCGCATATGTGGAAAAGCGCACGCCCCGTTCAGGCTCGAACCGGGCGGCGGCCTGCATCAGCCCGACATTCCCCTCCTGCACAAGGTCGGCATAAGGGAGGCCGTAATTGCGGAATTTGGTCGCCAGCGAGATGACGAGCCGCATATAGGCGCTGGTGAGTTCGTGAAGCGCTTTCTCGTCGCGCTCGTCTTTCCATCGGCAGGCGAGTTCGAACTCGCGCTCGGGCTCCAGCAGGGGCACGTTCATGGCTTGCTTCGTGAAACGACGGTTGGCGCTCTGGCTGTCGCCGGTTTCCTGATGCGTCATGTGAGCCTCTCCTGCCTTGGCCGGGGGAATTCTCGCGGAAAGGCGTGTGGCGAATGCCCTTCCGGTCTTGATACGGCCGGGAAAGCGTTTCGGATCAACCTCCTGTCGCGCGGGAGGGCGAGGGCGCACAAAAAAGGCCCGGCGTGAGCCGGGCCTTTCAGAATAAGCGGTTTCGCGGATCAGGCCGCTTCGCTCTCTTCCTCCGACTTGGAAGAGGTCTTGTTGTCGCCCTGCAGGGCTTTCTCGACCTTTTCGATCGCCACATCTTCGCCGACGCGCTCCACGGCGGCGACTTCGCGGGCCATGCGGTCGAGCGCGGCTTCGTAGAGCTGGCGTTCCGAATAGGACTGCTCGGGCTGGCGCTCGGAGCGATAGAGGTCGCGGACCACCTCGGCGATGGAGATCAGGTCGCCGGAGTTGATCTTGGCCTCATATTCCTGCGCACGACGGCTCCACATGGTGCGCTTGATGCGCGCGCGGCCCCGCAGCGTTTCGATGGCGGAACCGACCACATTGGCGTCCGACAGCTTGCGCATGCCCACAGCGGTCGCCTTGTTGGTCGGCACACGCAGGACCATCTTCTCCTTGTCGAAGTTGATGACGAACAGTTCCAGCGTATGGCCGGCCACTTCCTGCTCTTCGATTTCCAGGATCTGCCCGACACCATGCGCCGGATAGACCACGAATTCCTTGGCCTTGAAGTTCGGCTTCTCCACCTTCGCCGCGGGGGCCTTGGCAGGCTCCTTCGCCTTCACGGCCTCCTTGGGCTTTGCGGTCTCTTTCGGCTTGGCCGTTTCCTTCGCCTTGGCAGCCGATTTGGCGGCAGCGGATTTTTCGTTGGCCTTCTGCACCGCGTCTTTCAGCTTGCTGCTATTGGCCGATTTTGCCGCCGTGGTTTTGCTGCCGGCTGCCTTGGTCGTGGATTTGGCCGCAGGCTTCTTCGCCGCCGCAGGCTTTGCAGCGGGTTTGGCCGTCTTGCCGGTCGTCGCCTTCTTGGCCGTGGCCGATTTGGCAGCCGTCGCCTTGGTTGCCGTGGATTTTGTCGCCGTCGATTTGGCGGCCGCGGGCTTGGCGGACGGCTTCTTGGCGGTGCTTGCCTTCGATGTCGTCTTCTTGGCTGCGGGTTTCGCCGCGGGGGCGGTTTTCGTCGCCTTGGTCTTGGCCGTCGCGGCTTTGGCCGACGCTGCCTTCGGCTTCGACGCGGGTTTTGCCGCTTTGGCCTTGGTCGCCGTCTTGGCCGTCCGGGATGCGGCCGGTTTGGCCCGCCCGGTGGAGGCCTTGGACGTGGTTTTCGCAGCCTTCTTGGTATTCGTCGCCATCGATTTTTCCTTCATTGGCCGGAGCCTTTGGCGGATCCAGTCCGCCGGCCATTCCAGGCCATCATTCCGGTCTGTCGCCAGGCCATGTCTTCGGCAGTGCCAACTTCCAATGCGCCCGCCGGTCCGGTCGGGATCCCGCCAATATTCGAGTCACGGAATTTGGAGAAGCAGCTCTGCCTTGCTCAAAAGTTTCCAGGAAACCCAAACGGAGTTTCGACCGATCTGCCGACAACAGGGGCTGGTGTACCCGGAGCCACAGCCGATAAGGGCAGGGCTTCTTTCAGCGAACGAGGAGGATGTCCGAAACGGTGTTCCGGGCAAGCACTCTTCCTGCGGGGCCGTTGACCGATCCGGCGAAAATTACCGTTTCAGTCAACCGACAAGGCCCGCTCCGCTTCAGGGACGCCTGGAAGGACAGGCGAAAGGCGAAGCGCTTCGAGCTCCGCCTTTGAGGGTAACAGCCTCGATGCTCGGTTCGCGTCAGCGTTAACTGCGCGGGATTCCTGCGTTGCTTTATCTATAGCACGAAAAGCGTGAAATTGGAAGATATCCCCGGCAAAAACGCAGTTAACACAGTGGGATAGGCGGAATTTCGGTCTTTTTGCGTCGTAAACGGACGATTCATGCGGCGCGGAAACAAAAGGGGCGGCCCGTTCCGGCCGCCCCGTTGTTATAGATCTAATTATCTATTCGACTTGCCGCTCAATCGCCTTCGCCGGGCTCGGCGCTGAAGAATTTCTCGAACTTGTTGTCGATCCCGGCCATCTCGTCGGCATCCTCGGGCGCATCCCGCTTGATGGTGATGTTCGGCCATTTGGAGGCGTATTCCGTATTGAGTTCCAGCCATTTCTCCAGGCCGGGCTCGGTGTCCGGCTTGATGGCTTCGGCGGGGCATTCCGGCTCGCAGACGCCACAATCGATACATTCATCGGGGTGGATGACCAGCATGTTCTCACCCTCATAGAAGCAGTCCACGGGGCAGACTTCCACGCAATCCATGTATTTGCAGCGAATGCATGCCTCAGTCACGATATAGGTCATCGCACACTCCAAATCGCAGATGCCGCTCCGCTGGCGGCGATCTGTACGGTCATCCGGCGGGGCTTTCATGCCCGTGCCGCTTCAATTCCTAGACCCTGGCCTTATTCCAGGCCGAGCCGCGCCAAAACACGCTGCCGGGCTTGCCCCGACGCGCGGTCGGGAACGTATATCAGCCCCGCGACGCGCCGCAACAAATTGGCTTCGTAGTCGTCGAGTACGCCGTCGGCATACACCACTTCCCACATCTTTTCGATCAGACCTATGCGCTCTTCCTCGTCATAGGCCTTTTTTATGGTCTGCACCCAGCGGTGAAGATCCATGGTCTCGTTTTCGGCGTTTTCGGCCTCGCCGATCAGGTGGTCCAGATCCTTTTCTTCGAGCGAAAAGGACTGGAGAGCAATCCGGCGAATGGCCGCACGCTCCTCCTCGCCGAACTTCGCGTCCGTCGTTGCCGCCCGGATCAGCAGGGCGACGACGGCGATCTGCAACTCGTCCGATTTGTCCTCGGCTTCGCTTGGAGCTCCCTGGAGGAAGGATTTGAGTTTTTCGATCATTCGTTTTGTCCATACACGAGTGGTGAGACCTCTTCAACCACGGATAAAAAATGGAGAATTATTTCTCCTCTAGCGATCCGTCCGATTTCAGGCGGTCGGTGGCCCGGCGTTCCCTTTTGGTCGGGCGTCCGGCACCGGGGGCTCTGGGCGCTGTCTGTGAAGGGGAAGATTGCCGGGAAGCGGATCCGTTGGAATCCGGCGTTGCACGGCGTTCGGGCGGCGGGTCGAGGTCGTCATAGAGCTCTCTTGCTTCGGGCGCGGGGCCACGCCGCGTTCCAAGCCCCCTGATCCGTATGACACGGATATGCGCTCCTAGAGGAAAGGTAAGCACATCGCCCGGTCTTACAAGCCGGCTCGGCCGCGATATACGGTCGCCGCTGACACGCATCTTGCCGCTCCGGACGAGCGTCGCGGCAATACTGCGTGTCTTGGCAAAGCGTGCATACCAGAGCCATCGGTCGACCCTCTGACCCGCTTCATGGGGGGCGGCCTCATGGGGTCCGTCTTGCGGAGATGGGCCGTCCTTGTCGCGCGATGAGGGCATCTGCCGGGTGTCAGTTCTGCTTCTGGCGGTCCTTCAGAACGGCAAGCGCTGCGAAGGGGCTGTCGGGATCGGGCGCTTTTTCGCGTTCCGGTTTTCCATGGCCGCGGTTGTTGCGCGGCTTCTTGGGGCCGCCATCCTTGCGGGGCGGTTTGCCCGACCGGGTTTCCGCACCGCCCTTTTTGTCGCCGCCTTTGGGGCGCCGCCGGCGTGGCTGGTCATCGTCGCGCCGGGCCTGCCGCTGCGGTTTGCCGCCCTGGTGCCGCCTTTGGGGGCGCCAGATTTCAAGCTCCACAGTTTCGGTCTCGCCGGCTTCCGCATTTGCTGCCTCCGCTTCGGGCTCAGTGCCCGCGCCCGTTTCAGATGCTGGGGCGGCTTGCGGTGCTTCACCGGCTGGCGTTTCGGCAGGAGCTGCATCGCTTGCCGGAGCGGCTTCCGGCGATGTTTCCGTCGCCGGGGCCTCGGGTGTCTCGGCGGTCGGCGCTTCCGGCGCGGCAGTTTCGGTCGGGGCAGCTTCTGTCGGAGCAACGGGCGCCTCAGGTGTTGCAGCTGCTTCCGTTGGTGCTTCTAGCGTTTCCGGTTCTGTTTCTGGCGGGGTGTCGGCCGCGGGCGCGTCGTTTGCTGTTGCATCACCGGTTTCGGAAGTAGTGTCCGGTTGCGTGCCGGACGCGGTCTCGGTCTGCTCTCCGGACGCCGACTGTGCTGCCACGACTTCTTCTTTCGGCAGCTTTATCTTTTCCATTTGAGAGCGATAGCCCAGACCGCGCAGCAGGCTGGCGAATTCCTCGCCCGAGCAGCCCACAAGCGACATCATGTCGGGATTGACGACGAAGCCGCCGTTATAGCGGCGTTCGGCAATCACCGGCCGGATCAGGTCGGCCAGACGTTCCAGCATATCGACGCGCACGGCACGCTCGCCGCAGACGCGGAAGCCCAGCACATCGTAAAAGCCATCGGGCGCGGTCTTGTCCGCCGGTACGGAGGTGAGCCCGGGCGTGGGCGGGGCGGGAAGATCCGCGAAGGGATCCTCGACACCCTTGCGGGCCAGCGCCCAAAGCGTGAGCAACAGCCGCGCGGGCGCGGGCTTCAACAAGGCCGGCATGAAAATCGTGTAGGCGCCGAAGCGCACGCCATGCCTGCGCAATTGGCCGCGCGCATTCTGGTCGAGGGCGCGGATATCTTCCGATACGGCTTCGCGGCGGAGCGATCCGAAATTCTCGACCAGGCGGTAAGCCACCCCGCGGGCAAGCCCTTCGACATCTTCGGCGTCCCGCATGCCCGTCAGCGGCGCAAGGACCTGGTTGACGTGCATGCGCGTCCACGCCTGAAGCCGGGTCTGGAGGTTTTCCTTGGGCGGCCCTGCCAGTTCATCGCCCGCGATCAATTCCACGCGGGGCAGAAGCGGATCGTCGGCTGCGTGAAGGCTGGCGACCGGCTGGCCTTCCCAGATGATCCTTCCGTGCTCTGAAAGATGAATGTCGGCATCGGGCGCCGCCGTCAGGCGCGCCGCGCGGGCATTGATCTCCAGCGCCAGCGCAGCATCGGAGGCGGCGCGAAGCGCCTTGCCGTGGACCCCTTCCGCCCTCGGGTCGGGTACGAAAACGAACCCTTGAAGACGACCCACGAATTCGCCCTCGACCAGGACCTCACCGTCACTGTTAACCGCCGCCATTAAATCCTCTTTCTGGCGTAGCCGCTTCATCAACACGCTTGTGCGACGATCGATGAACCGCTGCGTCAGCCGCTCATGCAACGCATCCGAAAGCTTATCCTCTATCGTACGCGCGCGCTCCTGCCAATGCACAGGATCATGCAACCAGCCGGAACGGTTGGATACATAGCTCCATGTGCGCATATGCGCCAGCCTGGCGGCCAGTGTGTCTATGTCGCCATCGGTGCGGTCCAGGCGTCCGAGCTGGGTAGAAAACCAGTCGTCCGGTATCCGTCCCTCGGGCTGCATCAGGAACAGATAGATCCTGGACAGAAGGGTTGCGTGCTCGCTGGCCATCGTTTTGCGGAAATCGGGAAGTTGCACCACTTCCCAGAGCTTCCGGATGGCGTGAGGGCTGGCTGCCGCGTCGCGAACCTCATGGTCGCGGCTCATGCGGGTCAGCGCCTCAAGGTCGTCGGCGACCGGGCCGCGCGTCAGCCCATGCTGGCGGGGCGGGACTTCGAGGCTGCGGATCAGCGCATCCATGGAGGTGAAATCGAGATCGGGATTGCGCCACTGGAAGACCTGGTCGGCATCGAACTGGTGATTTTCGATCCGCTCGATCATGTCATCGGCCAGAGGAACGGCGTCCGCGGTGACCCCGAAAGTACCGTCATTCATATAGCGCCCGGCACGGCCGGCGATCTGCGCCAGTTCCGCGACCCTGAGTGGGCGATGCTGGCGTCCGTCGAATTTCGCGGTGGAGGCGAAGGCTACATGGTCCACATCCATGTTGAGGCCCATGCCGATGGCGTCCGTGGCGACGAGGAAATCGACATCGCCCGACTGGTAGAGAGCGACCTGGGCGTTGCGGGTGCGCGGGCTTAGCGCGCCCATCACCACGGCCGCGCCGCCGCGCTGACGACGGATGAGTTCGGCGATGGCGTAAACCTGGTCGGCGGAGAACGCGACGATGGCGCTGCGGCGGGGCAGGCGCGTCAGTTTCTTCGAGCCGGTCCAGGCAAGTTCCGAAAAGCGGGGCCGGTTGATGAACCGGGTGCGCGGCAAGAGCCGGCCGATCAGGTGCCGCGCCGTATCCGAGCCCATCAGCATGGTCTCGTGGCGGCCCCGGCAGCGCAGCAGCCTGTCGGTGAAGGTGTGGCCGCGCTCACGATCCGCGGCGAGCTGGATTTCGTCGATGGCGACGAAGTCCACTTCCCGGTCTTGCGGCATCGCTTCGACCGTGCAGATGAAATAGCGCGCGGTAGGCGGCGCGATCTTTTCCACGCCGGTGATAAGAGCGACTTCGCGCGCCCCCTTGGCCCTTACGACCCTGTCATAGACTTCGCGCGCGAGCAGGCGCAGCGGCAGGCCGATCATGCCCGATTGATGGCCGAGCATGCGTTCGATGGCGAGATGGGTCTTGCCGGTGTTGGTGGGGCCGAGAACCGCCGTGACCGGTCGGCGTGCCGCGATGACGGCCCGTTCGTTTTGGTCTGCGGTGGAGGTGGACGCGCTACTCATGATGCTGTCGGCACCATCTCACAAAACGGGGTGTGTGCAAGTCTCTTCGATCCTGCCGCGCCCGCAATGCCGGGCGCGGCGAGCGTGACGGAATGTCACGTTAAGAACTGCGGCGTTAACTTTCGGAATATTGCGCGAACGAATCATGTCCGAATCGATGACCGTTCCATCTTCCGTTTTCGTTCACGGCTAAATCTTGTGTGCCCACAACGAGTTAGGCGGACAAGGGGTTAACGCAGGGGCATGCTGGGGCAGGTTTTCCGGGCCTTTCGCGGGCCTGTTGGAAGTCTATAGTGACCCTATTCGCTATTGAAAAACGGGCCGGAACAGGCCCGAAATCCATGGGAGGATTGCAATGGACTTCACCTTGCCGAAAGAGCTGACGGACTATCTGGCCGAGCTCGACGCCTTCATCGAGAAGGAAATCAAGCCGCTGGAGGAGCAGGACGACAATATCCGCTTCTTCGACCATCGCCGCGAGCATGCTCGTACCGACTGGGACAATGAAGGGCTTCCCCGCCATGAATGGGAGGAACTTCTGGGCAAGATGCGCAAACGCGCCGATGAGGCCGGCCACCTTCGCTATGCGCTGCCGAAAGAATATGGCGGCAAGGATGGCACCAATCTCGGAATGGCCGTCATCCGCGAGCATCTGGCAGCGAAGGGCCTGGGCCTGCACAACGATCTTCAGAACGAAAGTTCGATCGTCGGGAATTTTCCCACGGTGCTGATGTTCCGCGATTTCGGTACGGATGAGCAGAAAAAGACGTTCATTCCGGGATCGCTGGACGGCTCGGTTCGCGTCGCGTTCGGCCTGACCGAACCCGAACATGGCTCGGATGCGACCTGGATGGACACCCATGCGAAGCCGGAAAAGCGCGACGGCGTTGATGGCTGGCTCATCAATGGCGAGAAGATGTGGAATACGGGCATGCATGTCGCGACGCATGACTTCGTGTTCGCGCGGATCGGCGGCAATGACGGCGACCCGCTCGGGATTGCCTGTTTCATCGTTCCGACAGATACGCCCGGCGTGAAAGTCGAGGAGTACTACTGGACCCTCAACATGCCGACCGATCATCCCCGCGTTTCCTTCACCAATGTGTGGGTCCCGGAAACGGCGATCCTGGGCGATCCGGATCGGGGGCTCGAGCTTGCCCAGCACTTCGTGCATGAAAACCGCATCCGCCAGGCGGCATCAGGCGTCGGTGCGGCGCAGTACTGCATCAATGAGAGCGTGAAATATGCCAAGCAACGCGCGCCCTTCGGCAAGCCGCTAGCGTCGAACCAGGCCATCCAGTTTCCGCTTGTGGAAGCGCATACGGAAGCCGAGATGATCCGCTCCCTGATCTACAAGACGGCCTGGCAGATGGACCAGATGTCCAAGAAGGAAGTGGCGCGCCACCTTTCGGACAGGGTGTCCATGTGCAACTACCGGGCGAACCGTCTGGTTTGCCAGGCGGCCGATCTGGCGATGCAGGTGCATGGCGGCATGGGGTATTCGCGCCACAAGCCGTTCGAGCATATCTACCGGCATCACAGGCGCTATCGTATCACGGAAGGTGCTGAGGAGATCCAGATCCGCAAGGTGGGCGGTCACCTCTTCGGCTTCATCGGGGCGAGCCAGAAGCAGAAAAAAGCTGCGGAATAGGGTTCCCGCCAAAGCAGGTAGCGGCCGCAATCGGTATCAGCCGTTTGCGGCCGTTTCCGTTTTCGGGGTTTGATCCGTCTGGATCAGACGGGAGGCGGGCAGGTTGACGGCAACTCTTGTGCCGCAGCCAAGTTCGCTTTCCAGCGTCAGCGACCCGCCATGCATTTCCGCCAGCGAACGGGTGATGGAAAGGCCCAGGCCCGTTCCGCCATGGTCGCGCGAGGTTGTATCGCCGACCTGTGCGAAAGGCTCCACGACTTCCTTCAGGTTTTCGGGCGGAATGCCGGCGCCATTGTCCCGGACGTAGAGGGTGAGGCCGCCCTCGGGGTTCTTTTCCAGCCCCACATGAATAGCGCCGTCCTCCGGTGTGAATTTGATCGCATTCGAGAGGAGGTTCAGCAGGATCTGCCGCAACGCTCTCTGGTCGCCCATGAAATGGGGCGTATGAGGCGGTGCTTCGCGACAGATATTCAGCCGCTTTTCCTGCGCTTTCGGGCGCGTCAGCTCGATCGACCAGGCGATGACTTCGTTCAGGTCGAGTTCGCTTTCTTCCAGCGTGTAGCGCCCGGCCTCGATTTTCGAGATGTCGAGGATGTCGTCGATGACACTCAGCAGGTGCCGTCCGCTGTCATGGATATCGGCGGCGTAGTTCTTGTAGACATCGGTCCCGACGGGGCCGAACATCTCTTCGCGCATGATTTCGGAGAAACCGATAATGGCGTTGAGCGGCGTGCGCAGTTCGTGGCTCATATTGGCGAGAAATTTGGTTTTCGCACGATTGGCGAGTTCCGCGGCCTCGGTGGCGCGCCGCAGGTTCTGCTCGGCGCGGCGGCGCTCGATGGTAATGCCGGCAATATTGGTTGCGCCGCGCAGGAAATCATTGTCCGCATCGGAGGGCCAGCGATTGTCGCGGAAATAGAGGGCAAAGGCGCCCGCAACAGTCCCCTTTCCCATCAAGATCGGCTGGAACCAGATTGTCTGGATGTCCGCGGCGATGCTGAAATCCGCGACCACCTTACCGTGCATTTCGATCGATTGAAGATCCGTCACCACGATCTGTTCGCCATTCATGGTGGCGCTGCCGAAGCTCCCTGCCTTCAGGTGCGGCCAGATATTCGCAATGGAATCGGCAAAGGCCGCGGGCATGCTGGGCGCGGCGCATGTGGTCAAATCGCCCTGACCGTCGACGAGGAAGACCGCCGCCCGGCTGTCGGGCGTGGTTTCCTCCGCGCCCAGCGCCAGCTGGATCATGATTTCCGCCAGCGATGCGCCGGTTGCCAGCTTCTGCAACACGTTGAACTGGTGGCGCAGTTCGTTCTCCGTGCGTTTGCGGTGAGAGATGTCGCGGATATTGATCAGGATGCCGCTGACCGCGGGATCGTCGAGAAGATTGATGGCGGAGGCCTCGATCCAGCGAATTTTGCCGGTGGTCGGGTCGCGTAAGGGGAGTTCGGCGAGATCGGCGGGCGCTTCTGCGGCCACGGCCGTCTGCAGCGCTTCGTCTACCTGCGGCTTCTGGTCTTCCGGCACCTGGTCTCTCAGATGTCGGCCCTGCATCTCCTCGGGAACGTATCCAAGTTCCCTGATGCCTTGCGAAGCGAATTTGACGATGCCGTCGCGGTTGGTGATGACGAGAGCGTCGAAGCCCTTCTCGACCAGCGACCTGAATTGCGCTTCGTCACGATGGCTGCGTCGAAAGGCTGTTTCGGCATTCCGCCGCGCGGTTTCGGAGCGGTCGCGGGCCGCGGCGAGGTCCTCGATCAGTTTTGCATTGCTGAGGCGCAGCGACAACGTTTCGAAGTCGGATCGTCTGGTGGTGTCGGCAATATGGAGGAGGAAGCCATAGGCGGGCAGAAAGCCAAACGACACCATCATGAAGATCGGCTCTCCCGATGCTGCGCCGGCAATCAGGGCCGCCATCATGGCAGGCGCAGAGGCGCCGATCAGGGTCTTGCGCGTTGCGTTGCCGGTGAAGACGGACAGGGTCACTACGACCAGCATTGCGACCATGAGCGTCAAGCATTGAAGCGGGTCTTCAGGTACCCAGAAGAGATAGATGCCGGGAAGCCAGGTAACGTCCGTGGCCAGCAGGCACAGCAGCATGGGCTCGGACCAGTCGCGTGAATAGAGACCTTGCTTGAGAATGTGGTCCGTCAGCCGCGCATAGGTGAGCGACGCTGCGGCGACACCCAGCCACCAGATCAGGAGGATGTCGAAGCTGAAGCGGCTTTCCAGAGTGAGGATAAGCCCCGCGCTGAAGGTGGGAAACAGGAAGGGGAAGTGGCGGTAGGCGTGGACCATCGACGCGATCTGCTCGCGCCGAATTGCACTCTTTTCGCCATCGTCGATATTGGTGCTTTCCGCTCTGGCGCCGGACAGCATTGTTCGGAAACGCGCTGAAGCGTTTTCCTTCTGCCTTTCTCGCGCCTTTTCCACCATCGAGACGGGGCCCTCCGATCAAAATGCCCAGCCCTCAAGTGGTAGTAACAAGACGTAAAGTTTCCCTGAACGGGCAGGGGCCCGTGTGCTCCAGCGTCAATAGGGGTTGGGTGGCGTCGTCCTGAGTTCGTCCAGATCCGGGCGTTGCCGCGGTCGGCTTTCGACCTGACAGGATGTACGGATTCTCTGATCCGGCAGGCTGGTGGCTGTCCAATATTCCGGATACCAAGCATTGAGGCGGTCCATGACGGTTTTGGCCTGCTCAGTCGTCAGTTTTCCCCGAAATTTTTCCGCGACGTCCGGGTCGGGCGTGACGCCGAGGGAGAGCAGCGCGGCGTTGCGGCGGTAAAGGCGAGCCCAAAATGCGCCTTTTACCATGGCGGAGGGTGCATCCACGCCGTCGGTTGCGTAATGCAGGGCAAGGTTCTTCTGAGCGTCCGCCCAGCCGGCATTGGCGGCGCGTTCGATCCACTGGATGCCGGATGCCTCGTCGCCCTTTTGGATCAGGCATTGGCCGAGCGCGGTCTGGGCGCCCTCATAGCCGTGGCCGCGATAGGCAAAGCAGGTCAGCACATCCATGGTTTCTTGGCCGCAGTCGCCTCGTTCGGCTTTCTGGATCGAGCCGGCATAGAGTGTGCCCAGCGGATCCTGACCGGCAAGTGTGGGGACGAGTTTGCCGTCCTTGTTCCGGCGCATGGAGCTGGAGGAGTCGCTGCAGGCCGTTATGCCCAGCGACGCCGCCACAAGCACGATCAAGGTCAAGGCCAGCCGATTGCCCCTATTAAGCATTCCGATATCTCCCACCTTCCAATTTGAGCGAAACCATACAGGCTGCGGGGCGGATTTCGAAGGGTGATATGGTGACGATATTTTCAGGAATATCCTCAGGCAGAGGCGTGCTGACGTTGCGGCGCGTTGCTTTTGAGGAGGGGGTATGGGCGCGGTTTGACCGGCTGGGTCCGATTGTCGATACTCCGCGCCAAATTTAGGGATAAATCCTGCAGCTCTCGCGGCTGCGGCAGCGTTCGTACGGGACAGTGACCATGGCCGATAAAAAGACGTTGAAAGACTGGGAAGAGGCGGTTGCCAAGCAGACCAAGGGGGCGGGCTCGGACAGCCTCGTCTGGCATACGCCCGAAGGGATCGACGTCAAGGCGCTCTATACGGCCGAGGATCTGGAGAAACTTGCCGGGGAAGGCTTCGATGCCGATACGCTGCCCGGCTTTGCGCCTTATACGCGCGGCCCGCAGGCGACCATGTATGCGGGGCGGCCCTGGACCATCCGTCAGTATGCGGGCTTTTCGACCGCTGAAGAGTCCAATGCCTTCTATCGCCGCAATCTGGCGGCGGGTCAGAAGGGCCTTTCGGTCGCTTTCGATCTGGCGACCCATCGCGGTTATGACAGCGACCATCCGCGCGTGGTGGGCGATGTCGGCAAGGCGGGCGTCGCGATCGACAGCGTGGAGGACATGAAAATCCTCTTCGACGGTATTCCGCTCGACGAGATGTCGGTGTCGATGACGATGAACGGCGCCGTGATCCCCGTCATGGCGAATTACATCGTCGCGGCGGAAGAGCAGGGCGTTTCGCAGGACAAGCTGTCGGGCACCATTCAGAACGACATTCTGAAAGAGTTCATGGTCCGCAACACCTATATCTATCCGCCCGAACCCTCCATGCGGATCATCGCGGACATTATCGGCTATTGCTCGAAGAACATGCCGCGCTTCAACACCATCTCGATTTCCGGCTACCACATGCAGGAAGCCGGCGCGACGCAGGTGCAGGAGCTGGCCTTCACCATCGCCGACGGCCGCGAATATGTGCGCGCTGCGCTTTCCGCCGGGCTGGGCGTGGACGATTTTGCGCCGCGTCTTTCCTTCTTCTTCGCCATCGGCATGAATTTCTTCATGGAAGTGGCCAAGCTGCGCGCGGCGCGTCTTCTCTGGGCGCGGGTGATGTCGGAGTTCAAGCCGCAGAACCCGAAATCCTCCATGCTGCGCACGCATTGCCAAACCTCCGGCGTGTCTCTTACGGAGCAGGATCCCTACAACAATGTGATCCGCACCACGGTCGAGGCGATGGCCGCCGTGCTGGGCGGCACGCAGAGCCTGCATACCAATGCGCTGGACGAAGCGATTGCCCTGCCGACGGATTTCTCGGCGCGTATCGCGCGCAACACGCAGCTCGTGATCCAGCACGAGACCGGCATCAACAATGTCATCGACCCGCTTGGCGGTTCCTACTATGTCGAGACGCTGACCCATTCGCTGGCCGAGGAAGCCTGGAAGCTCATCGAGGAAGTGGAAGAGCTGGGCGGCATGACCAAGGCCGTCGAAAGCGGCATGCCCAAGCTCAAGATCGAAGAAGCTGCCGCGCGTCGTCAGGCCCGCATCGACCGCGGCGAGGAAGTGATCGTCGGCGTGAACAAATACCGTCCCGCCGAGGCTGACCCGATCGACATTCTCGATATCGACAATACCAAGGTGCTGAACTCTCAGGTGGCGCGTCTCAAGAAGCTGCGTGAGGAACGCGACGAAGCGAAATGCACCGCGGCGCTCGAGGCGCTGACGGCGGGTGCGAAGTCGGGCGGGAATCTGCTCGAGCTTGCCATCGAGGCGGCGCGGGCCCGCGCCACGGTCGGCGAAATTTCCGATGCGATGGAAGCCGTCTTCGGCCGCCACCGCGCGGAAATCAAATCCATCTCGGGCGTCTATGGTTCCGCCTATGAAGGAGATGATCGCTTCATGAATATTCAGAAGGATATCGAGGCCTTTGCCGAGACAGAGGGCCGCCGTCCCCGCATGCTGGTGGTGAAGATGGGGCAGGACGGTCACGACCGGGGCGCCAAGGTGATCGCGACAGCCTTTGCCGATCTCGGCTTCGACGTCGATGTGGGGCCGCTCTTCCAGACGCCGGAAGAGGCCGCCCGCGAAGCGATCGAGAACGACGTCCATGTGATCGGCATTTCGAGCCTTGCCGCCGGCCACAAGGTGCTCGTGCCCGCGCTTTCCAAGGCGCTGAAGGAACAGGGTGCGGACGATATCGTGATTATTTGCGGCGGCGTCATTCCGCAGCAGGATTACGAATTCCTGCGCAATGCCGGGGCGTCGGCCATTTTCGGTCCGGGTACGAATATCCCCGAATGCGCGGCGGAAGTTCTTTCGATTGTCCGCGAGAAACGCGCACAGGCCGCATAAGCATCCGGATCTCTTCCGAGAAAAGCGAAAGCCGGGGAGCATTCCCCGGCTTTTTTGTCAGGATTATCCGGCGCCGCCGGGTCGTTCAGTCTGCCTGGCTGAACTTCTTCGGCACGGGCGGCATGCTGTCCCAGCCATGCGGTTCGAGGCTCACAAGTTCCAGCACGGCGCCGCCGATGGGCGTGCGCATCTTCAGCTTGACCGGCATGTAGAGCCGCCCCTTCTCAAGCGGGGCTAGCCAGACTTCCGTCGCCCGGTCACGCCGGAGCATCTGGGTGAACTTCTTTCGCTCCGTCCCCGTCTTGGGTGTGAAGGCCGCTTTGCAGACGATGGCGTGACCCGAATAGCCATGGTCACGGGTCGTGATTTTGGTTTCGCGGTCTTTGGTCAGCTTGATGTCATAGCGACGCTTGCCGTCGAAAATCCGGATCGTACGGTCGCAGGGGTTTTTGGTCCCGGCGACAGGCACGAGAAGCGCGCTCACCGGATCCCGCGTGTTGCGCGTTTCGCCGGGCAGGACGGAGACCTTGCCCTCGGGGGGATCGTTGCGCGTCTCCGGCATGCCGGATTTGTCCCAGGACATGAGGCGGGTCTTGGTCTTGTTGTTCTCGCTGGAAACGAAGACGTAGCGCTGCGGTTTTACCTGCATGCCGTCGACCGCGCCTTCCGCGCCGATATCCCAATGCCCGTCCCAGAAGGCGGCCGGCAGACCCGCCGCGCCGAGCTGCGCGCGCATCTTGTAGTTGTCGCCCCCGATCCAGGTATCGAGCGTGCCCTTGGCGACGAGGAAGCCGCCCACATAGACTGTGTATCCGGCCCGGAGCGACCGTCCGGTCTTGTCGTTCGCCTGAGCTTGCGGGCGCGAAAGGGGCGTGGCCGTTGTTTCGACCGAGGCTATTTTCGTTCCGGCCGTTTTCGGTTCGGCATGGGCAGGTCCGGCGCTTCCCAGAAGGAGCCCCGTCAGCGCCAGCGCCGATACGCTGTTTCCGGTCAAAACTCGCCACATGACGTTGCGGCCCTTTCGTGTTTTCCGGCCCGAAGGCCCGGCAATTATCCTATTTCAGCTTCCCAGAATGGCGAAATGAAGCTGAACCGCCGCTGAACACCGCCATTTTCCCCGTTTCCGGCGGCTTTCGGGGGCTGGACGGCGGCGCGGGGCACGGTTATGCAACGAGGATGACGACAGATTCCGGCGCCATGAAGGCCGACGCGCAGCCTTTCAACCGACGCAGTACCGATCCGGGCGA
Organism: Parvibaculum sp.; assembly: GCF_002684405.1. Taxonomy (GTDB): domain Bacteria; phylum Pseudomonadota; class Alphaproteobacteria; order Parvibaculales; family Parvibaculaceae; genus Parvibaculum. The sequence goes on from NZ_NYVD01000100.1 coordinate 16,839, forward strand.
GATCGCCGAGGCGATCAGGGCGGGCAGCCGCTCCGCGCTGGCGCGCGGGATCACGCTGGTGGAATCGGCAAGGGCCGATCATCAGGAAAAGGCGCAGGAGCTTCTGGCCCTGCTTTTGCCGGATACGGGCAAAGCCATACGCATGGGGCTTTCAGGCGCGCCGGGCGTGGGCAAATCCACCTTCACCGAAGCCTTCGGGACCATGCTGACGGCCAAGGGGCATCGCGTGGCGGTGCTTGCCATCGATCCGTCCTCGTCGCGTACCGGCGGTTCCATCCTGGGCGACAAGACGCGGATGGAGCTTCTGGCGCGCGATCCCAATGCCTTTATCCGTCCTTCGCCCTCAGGCGGCACGCTGGGCGGGGTGGCGCGGCGGACGCGCGAGGCGATGCTCTTGGCCGAAGCAGCGGGTTTCGACGTGATCCTGATCGAAACGGTGGGCGTGGGCCAGTCGGAGACGGCGGTTTCCGACATGGTGGACATGTTCCTGCTGCTGCTTTCGCCGGGCGGCGGCGACGAGCTTCAGGGCATCAAGCGCGGCATTATGGAGCTTGCCGACCTTATCGTGGTCAACAAGGCCGATGGCGACATGTTGCCCGCGGCCAAACGCGCCAGCATGGAATACAAGACGGCGCTCCACCTGATGCGGCCCAAATACGCCGCCTGGACGCCCGAGGTGCAGCTTTGCTCAGCCCTCAAGAATGAGGGGCTGGAGAGCGTCTGGGATGCGATCGAGCGCCATCGCAAGGCGCTTCAGGAGGATGGAGAGCTGGATGCGCTGCGGGCCGCGCAGGCGCGCGCCTGGATGTGGACGGAAGTCCGTGAAGGCCTGTTTTCGGCGCTGAAGGCCCATCCGGAGGCCTCCCGGCTGGTGCCGGAGCTGGAGGCGGCCGTTTCGGAGGGGCGCGAGACGCCGACCGCTGCCGCGCGGCGGCTTTTGTCCATTGTTCTGGGTGTTGAGGTGCCGCCGGCGGACTGATCTCGCGGATTCCCGGGGGCTGGCCGGTTTTCGGCGCTTTCCGGCCTTGACGGAGCTTGAAGCGCCTTTTATACGTCCCCGCTCAAGTGGCGCGCGGCTATCCGCAGCGCCCCAACATATTTGACCGAAACCCAGTATCAACCAGGGGCGTTAAGCAGGTCGCCAGTTGCAAGGTGATCGCCGTCCCGATGTTCGAGGAATGACCCTATGTCCCGCCGCTGCGAACTGACCGGCAAAGGTGTGATGTCCGGCAATAATGTGAGCCACGCGAACAACCGTACGCGTCGCCGTTTTCTGCCGAATCTGTGTCAGGTGTCGCTGCTGAGCGATGCGCTGGGCCAGCAGGTGTCGCTGCGCATCTCCGCGCATGCGCTGCGCTCCGTGGAACATAAGGGCGGTCTGGACCTGTTCCTGCTCAACGCGTCGGACGGTCAGCTTTCGCCGCGTGCGCTGAAGGTGAAGCGCGCCATCGCCAAGAAGCAGGCGACCGCCGCTGCCTGACCAGGCGCTCAACGATATTCGGTAAAAAGGCCGCCCTTTCGGGGCGGCCTTTTTCTTTTGCGGGGATCAGTCCGGTATCTGCCCGTCCGGTGATGGAGAGGGCGCTCCGGCGGATTGAGAGCCCCTGAGGGGTATCTCCGTGGCCTCCGCCGATTTCGGTGCGCCATGGAGCCGCTTCATCGTATCTGCCGGCAGGTGGAACATGAGCAGCAGGGTGCGCTGGATCGGATTGAAGTTGTCATCCGAGATCATATAGAGCCAGGCCCCGCCCTTGCCGTCGCTTCGCGCGGAAAGGCCTTCCATGTTGTCGATGGAGTAGCTCTGGCCGACATCGATGAGGACGGGTCCGTCGACGAGGGCTCCCGGCGTGAGCGCGGCGCTTTTCAGGTAGCGTATTTCCATGCCGACACCGCCGAGGACGGAGAAGCGCCGCTCCAGCAACAGGTAATCGCCATTGGGCAGCCGGGTGAGATCGGTCGGCTTGTAGGGCGCGTGCGGCTTTACCTCGAAACGCTGGAAGTCTCGGCCTTCGGCTAGAAAGGCGCGGATATTGCCGCGCGGGTTCAGCGTATCTTCGGTGATTGCGACAAGGCCCGCATCGTCCTTTCCCGGCCGGGCGGGATGCCAGGCGAGCGCCTCGATGCCGCCGTTGAAGGCGAGGCGGCCAAGGCGGCGCTGGGTGAGCAGTTGCAGGGGCTTTGCAGCCAGCGCGTGATTGGCAATGTCGTATTTCCAGATGCGGTGCGCGCGCTCGAAGCTCACATAGGCCTGCGAGGCAAGTGGATCGTCGCCATCCACGGTGAGGCCTTCCGCGTCTCCGAGTTGTTTCGTCCTGGTGACAGGTTTGCCGTCGAGGCCCAGCATCGGTGCGATATGCGCATCGGCGACGCCGTAGATGCGGCCTCTCTCATCGTAAAGAAGCCGGCCGCTCAGCCAGCGGCCTTTGTCGGAAATGGCGAGAAGGCGGCTCCCGTCCGCGCTGACAGAGAGACCCGACCATCCGCCGAAATCCCCGTCGGGGGAGGTCAGCTCCACGCCGCCGGCCCATTCGAGATCGCCGGTTTTCGTTTCCTGGCGGTTGTCGGGGTTCCAGATAAGGGGATGCGCCTCCACATCGATTTCCCCGTCCGCAAATGCGGTGTTGCCGATGCCGCCTGCCACCAAAAGGGCAAGAGCGACGCCGCAAGCGACCCTCCACCAGAGTTCACGCAATTTTTCCCACCATCATGCTGAGGCCTGTCCGCTTCCGCGCAGGCAAGCGGGCAGGCAAACGGATTGTGCCGGGCATCATATCGGCGGCGCCGCGCGCCGCAATGTCCGTCACGCCGGATTTCTTGCCCAGGGCGGCAGCGTAAGGCCCAGCCCGTCGCGCCTTGCCCAGCGGAGCGTGAGCAGGGCGGAGACGATCGCAAGGCCGCTTGCAAGACCGATCCAGATACCGAAGCCGTTCATGTGGAGCGGGAAGGCGAGCAGTGCACCGACGCCGAGCCCGCCGATCCAGTAGCCGAGTGCGGCGTAGACCATCGGTACGCGCGTATCCTGCAGGCCGCGCAACATGCCTGCGCCGATCACCTGTGCGCCGTCGAAGACCTGAAACAGCGCGGCGATAAAAAGGAAGCTCACGGCGAGCGGGATCACATTCGCGTTTGCGGGATCGGCCGAATCGAGGAACACGCCGATCAGAAGATGCGGCACAGACATCATGATGATGGCCATCATTCCCATAAAACCGACGCCCATGATGAAGGGTGTCCAGCCTGCGCGCATCATCGCGGTTTCGTCATTGGCGCCATAGGCGCGGCCCACGCGCACGGCGGCGGCCTGCGAGAAGCCGAGCGGCACCATGAAGCTGACGGCGCAAAGCTGCAGCGCAATGGTGTGGGCGGCGAGCGCGGCCGTGCCGATGACCCCCATCAGAAGGGCGGCGGCATTGAAGACCGTCACTTCGAAAGTGGAGGTCAGTGCGATGGGAACACCGATCTTCCAGATCGCGCGGAAGCGCTCCCAGTCGGCCCGCCAGAAATTGCCAAAGAGGTAGTAGCGACGGAACTGTCTGTCGGTCAGCACGACAAGGCTCAGCGCGCCGAACGTGAAGAGCGAGGTGATGAAGCTGCCGACACCCGCACCGACAAGGCCGAGATTGGGCGCGCCCAGATTGCCGAACATCAGGCACCAGTTGGCGAAGGCGTTGACCGCGACGGCGGCCGTGCCGACGGCAAGAGCCCAGCGGGGACGCTGCAAGGCGGAGAGGAAAGAGCGCAGCGTGAGATAGGCCAGCGACGGCAGGTAGGACCATTGCAGCGTGTGCATATAGGCGGCGGCATTGGCGGCGACCTTCGGGTCTTGGCCAAGGGCGCGCAGGATCGCTTCCGTTTGCCACAATGCCATCCAGACCGGCAGCGCGATGGCGATGCATATCCAGAGCATTTGCCGCACCGTGCGCCGAACTTCGCGCACGGCGTGGTTGCGTTTGCCGAGTTCCGACGCCATCAGCGGCGCACTCGCATTGACGAGCCCGATGCCGAAAATCATGAAAGCGAAATAGAGATTGAAGGCGAGCGCGCCCGCGGCGAGTTCGCCCGGTCCCAGCCAGCCCATCATCAGTACATCCGTCGAGTTGACGAGGATCTGGGCGAGGTTCGTCAGAACCAGCGGCCAGGCGAGGACAATCGTCGCTTTCGCCTCAACGCCCCAGGGGCGGAGTGCCGGATTCGACATGATCGAGGCGAAAGACATGGGACCGTCCGTTGCGCGGAAAAAAGCCGGGCAGATTACCCGGATGAGGTCCGCTGGCAAGCCCCATGTCAGGAGGTGGGGGATTCAGCCTGTGCCGCGTTGCCGCTGCGCAGCCATGCGACGAGCGGGAACGGCAGGTAGATCAGATAGATCAGGCAAACGGCCAGCACCAGCCCATGCGGATCCCAGACCTGCATCAGCCAGCCGGAAAAGGGCGCGCCGCAGAGCGCGCCCGTGCCCCACATGGCGGTGGTGAAGGCCGAAGCGCCAGCCAGTTCCCGGCCTGAGAAACTTTGCCCCACCACTACCATGCCGAGGGTGAAGAGGCCGTTGGCAAAGCCCACCACCACGAAGACGGCAATGGCGGAGGCGATGAAGCCCGGCAGGAAGAAGGGCAGCGCCGCATACCCTGCGATGGAGAGAACGACGAGAAGCGTCATGAAGGCATAGGCGTTCACTTTGTCTGCGATCACGCCGACCAGCGGCTGCACGAAGATGGCGCCGATGGCCGAGATGGTGAGGAGCGAGACGGCGGCATTCTCGCCCATGCCCAGCTTCATCGAATAGAGCGGGAAGAAAGTGACGAGTGCTTCTTCGGAGGCGGCAAAGAAGAAATTCACGAGGAGCGCGGCGGGCGCAATGAGAAGGAGGCGCCACATGGCGCTGCCTTTTGCCTCGCCTGCGAAGTGATTGGTCTTGCGGTCGGCGGTCGCGGTCAGCAGCGCCGCCAGCACCAGCATGGCGCTGCCGA
>NZ_NYVD01000101.1 GCF_002684405.1 Parvibaculum sp.
CCAGCCAGTACCCGCCTCCCAGCAGCCGCCTTAGCGGGCGCGGCCCAGCCGGGCCTCGGCCAGTTGCATCGCCTTTTCGGGACGGCCCTGGTCGAGCGCCTGTTTGAGATTTACCGCCGACTGCCCCGGCAGCCGCTCCATCGCATTCGCGGGCCGGCGCGCCACCACCATATCGAGCAGCTCGGCGGCACGGCGCCTGTGCGCGTCGCCGTCGAGGCCCAGCAACTGGACCGCATATTGATAGGCAATGGAGATGTTGCCCGGGTCGATAGAGAGCGCGCGTTCATAGGCCTGCTGGCCGGCCTTGACCGACGCGCCGTAGATCGCCTCGCCGATAGAGCCGCCCGCATAGGCGATCTGGAGGTTCCACCCGCCCAGCGCCGCATGCGCCCACGGGCTGTCGGGCGCCAGTTTCAGGGCGATGTCGATATGCTTGCGGGCTTCCTCGCCCAGCCCCTGCATATGCGCTTCGAGGCCGCCTTCGCTGCGGGCCACGAAGCCCAGCGCGATGGCCAGCGCCAGATGCGCCTCGGGGCTGTCCGGCGCGCCGGCCACGGCCTTTCGCGCATCCGCCAGCGCGGTCCGATAGCATTCGAGGCGGACCTTGTCCTTTTCCTCGATGAGATCGCCCCGGGCCATTTCGGCGTGGGCGGCGAGCGTATATCCCTCGGCGGTGCCGATTTCACGCGCGACCCCGGCGGCGCGCGAAAAGGCGCCGTCGTCGAAGGCTGCGCGCGCGGCGTCGAGATCGCTCCACATGGCAGCGGCCGGCTGGGCCAACTGGGCCAGGACGAGGATCAGCAATAAAGAGACCCATCTCATGCCGCATTTCCCTCGAAGCGCCGAAAGGTGAAATATCATACGGTATGATTGGTCTTTAGGGGGCTCCCGGCAAGCCTGGATATGCGCCAGGGGCGCTATCCGGCCGGAATTTCGCGCGATCAGCCTTTGGAAAGGTCTTCCCCGGCCAAGGCGCGGCGGATGAGGGCGACGCTCTCTTCCCGGCCGTAAAGCGCGATGAAGGAGCCGAAACGCGGTCCCTGCGTCTCGCCCAGCAGCACTTCGTAAAGCGCCTTGAACCAGTCGCGCAGCTTTTCGAAGCCATGCGTCTTGCCGATTTCATAGACCACGGTCTGGAAGGCTTCGGCGCCCGCATCGGAGGGCATCTCGTCCAGACGGTCCGCCAGATCGGCAAGCGCGATCGCTTCCAGATCGCTCGGCTGCCGGTAGGTCTTGTTCGGCTTCACGAAGTCATGGAAGTAGTTGATCGCATAGCCGACCATATGGTCGAGACGCGGATAGGTTTCCGGCGAGGCGTCCGGCGCATAGCGGCGGATGAACCCCCAGAGTACATCGTGGTCTTCCGAATGGCTCGCGCTCACCAGATTGAGCAGCAGCGAGAAAGAGACGGGCAGCTTTTCAGCCGGCGGGGTGCCTGCATGAATGTGCCAGGCCGCGGAGTTCAGCCGCGTGCGCAGATCCTGTTCCGGGAAGTTCACGATCGAGGAAAGATACTCGTCCACATTCTTCGGAATGACGTCGAAATAGAGCTTCTTGCCGGAGCGCGGGCTCTGGAACATGAAATATTGCAGGCTTTCGGGGCTCGCATAGCGCAGCCAGTCATCCATGGAGATGCCGTTGCCCTTGGACTTCGAAATCTTCTTGCCTTCCTCGTCGAGGAAGAGCTCGTAGTTGAAGCCTTCCGGCGGCCTCTTGCCCAGCACGCGGCAGATCTTGGAGGCGAGCTTCACACTGTCGATCAGATCCTTGCCGGACATTTCGTAGTCGACATCGAGCGCGGCCCAGCGCATGGCCCAGTCGGCCTTCCATTGCAGCTTGCACTGGCCGCCCGTGACCGGCACTTCCACGATCTCGCCGGTATCCGGCTCCTCATAGGAGACGGTGCCCTTTTCGGCATTGCGCTCGACGAGCGGCACGAGCAGCACATGGCCGGTGCGCGGGCTGACGGGCAGGATGGGGCTGTAGGTCTGCTGCCGCTCTTCGCGCAGGCTCGGCAGCATGATCTTCATGATCTCGTCGAACTTCTCGAGCACCTTCCTCAGGGTCTCGTCGAAACGGCCCGAGGTGTAGTAGTCGGTCGCGCTGGCGAATTCGTACTCGAAGCCGTAGCTGTCGAGGAAAGCGCGCAGCATCGCATTGTTGTGGTGACCGAAGCTCTCGAACTTGCCGAAGGGGTCCGGGATGCGCGTCAGCGGCATGTTGATGTAGCCGGCCAGCATCTCCTGGTTCGGGACATTGCCGGGCACCTTGCGCAGGCCGTCCATGTCGTCGGAGAAGCACAACAGGCGCGTCGGCACGCCGGGCGCCAGCGTCTCGAAGGCATGGCGGACCATGGTCGTGCGGGCGACCTCGCCGAAAGTTCCGATATGGGGCAAGCCCGACGGGCCATAGCCCGTTTCGAACAGTACGGTGCGCGTCTCGCCGCCTTCTTTTTCCAGCCGGTCCACCAGTTTTCGCGCTTCCTCGAACGGCCAGGCTTTGGAAACCCTGGCTGCTTCAAGAATTTCGTCTTCACCGAATGTGGCCGGAAGTGTATCGGACGGCATTTTTTGACCTGTGTGTAAGGACTTAATGCTTTGTCAAGCGCGCGGACCCTATGCTGACCTTTAAGTACAGTCAACGCGGCAGTGGGGACCTGCGCTATATGGGCGTATCCTGCATATGTATCGTTGAGCCGGAGAGCAAATAAGGTGAGCGCGCAAACCAGGGACGAAGAGCCCGAAGCGATGGAAATCCCCGCCATCCGTCGGCCCGCGGACATGACGGCGCGCCTCAATGCGGAACTTCTCCGCATCCTTTTCGGCCTCGGCGACAGCAGCAGCATCACGGTCCTTCTGGGGATCGTGGTGGTGGGGCTGGTTTTCGTTCCCTACTACGCCCCGATCTGGACGCTGCCGGCGGTCATCGCCGTGCAGGGCGTCGCGGAAATGCTCTTCTCCCGGGTCAAAAGAGGATTCCGGGAGGATGCAGAGGCCGTTGCCCATGCCTCGAAATGGGCGCAGCGCTATACGGCCGTCACGGCGCTCAGCGGATCGACATGGGGGCTGGCCGCCTGGCTCTGGCTCCCCCATGCGCCGCTCACGCATCAATTCTTCTTCACTTTCGTGCTGTCGGTCCTGTGCACGGCCACCGCCGTGACACGGGCCACCTATCCGCCTGCCGTGTTCGTCTATACGAGCTTCGTCGCAAGCCCGACCATCCTGCTGTTCGTGCTGCGCGGCGACGCCATCTCGGTCGCCATCTTCGTGCTTGCGCTGCTGTTCTTCGCAACGCTCGCGGGCTGGACGCGTCAGGTCCAGCACTCCTACCGGGAGGCGGTGCGGCTAAGACTCGAAAATGCCGATCTGCTGGAGCGCATGTCGCGCGCCCATGCCGCGGCGGACCAGAAGCGACGGGAGGCGGAACGGGCCAAAGCCGAGGCGCAGGCCGCCGCCGCCACGAAGGGCGCATTCCTCGACATGCTCGGCCATGAAGTGCGCGCGCCGCTCTCTTCCATGGCGCGCATGGCGGCGCAGCTGGGCAAGACCGCTCTCGACGGGAGCGCGCGAGGCCTGGCGAAAAGCATCGAAACGACCAGTCAGCTGCTTTCGCGGCTGTTCGACGACATGCTCGATTTTTCGCAGATGGAAACGCAAACCCTGACGCTGGCACCGCGCCAGCTCGACCCCTCCGAGCTGGCGCGCGACGTGGTGCGCGCCATGCGGGACGCGGCGTCGAAGAAAGGCCTGTCCCTCGAACTCGACCTCGCCACCGATATACCCGCGGTCATGACGGCCGATCCGGACCGGCTGCGGCAGGTCCTGATCAACCTGATCGACAATGCGATCAAATTCACCGATCAGGGCGGCGTGGTCCTGCGCGCAGCGCGGGTGGAGGGGCCCGAGGATACGACGCTCCTGCGATTTTCGGTGACCGATACGGGGCCCGGCCTCAGCGAGGATATGCGCCAGCTTGTCTTCGACACCTTCGAGCGCGGTCCGCAGGAAAAGGCCGACAATGCCATGATCCACAGCGCGGGCCTCGGCCTCGGCCTGCCGATCTGCGACCGGCTGGTCCATCTGATGGGCGGCCAGATCGGCGTGGACAGCGTACCGGGCCTCGGCAGCACCTTCTGGTTCCTGTTGCCGCAGGAACCCGGCATGGCCGCCGAGTATCTCGCCACGCTCAACAGCGCGCGCAGCGGAGAGCAGCAAATATGGACCGCCCCGCTGCTGGACCACGGCATGCTGTACGAAATCGAGAACGGGATGGCCGGCGACGCCCTGACCGAATATCTGGTGGAGGGCCTCGAAAAGGTACTCGTCTTCCACCGCAATGTCTGCAGCGCGAAGACGACCCGCAATGCCGAAGCGTTGCGCGAAAGCGCCGCCGAACTGGCCAAGGCGGCGGAAAATCTCGGCCTTGCCGCCATCGCGGAAAACGCACATGCGATCGGGGAAGCACTGGACAAGGGTGAGGAAAAGGCCGCTTTCGCGAATGTGCCGCGTCTTGAACGGCAAATCACCGCCACCTGGCATGCGCTGGCGCAATCCTATCCCAGCCTGGGGGCCTGACGCCCTCGCCGCTGCGCCGTCCGCCCGGTCATGGGCATTCCTCGCAGGGGCATGATATGACGAAGCATGCCTTCCGACACGGACCCCGAATCGATGGAATTGCCGGATGTTCCTGCGCTGGTGCCGCTTTCAGGCGGCAGCGCGGGCGGCGCCGTGTCCGTGACGCCGGATGGCGAGATCGAGGAGCTTTCAGCCGAAGCGGCGCTGGCCCTGATCGAGCGGGAGCCCGTGATGCTGGTGCATGGCGGCTTTACCGCAAGACGGATCGCCCGCTCGCCGAATGTCCGCGATCCCCATTTCCGCGAAGCGGGGCCGCATGTCTTCGACCTGCTGGAGCTCTTCGCCTTCACCTTCCCGGCGCAACCCTGCCTGCCGACGCCTGAGGGACTGTTCCGCGCCCTCGGCCTACCCTCCGCCGACACGCCGGAAGACCAGGCCATCAGGCTGCATGAGGCGGCGGCGCATATGCTGCGCATCCTTGCCAATCCGCGCCTGCCCGACCGGCCCTTCGCGGCACGCACCGCCTTTCGCATGGCCGAGGGCGGCTGGGCCTGGGGACCGGGCGTTCTCAACGCGATGAAGGATGTACTGGGGCGCGACGGCAAGCCGCCTGCCGGGCGCGGCTTCGATGTCTGGAACGAATTGCCCGAATGGGAGGACAAGCCGCCCCGGCCTGCGCCGGGCGTGCTCCCCGTCAGCGCAGAGGAAGCGCAGGAACGGCTGGCGGAACTAGCCGGACCGGACGCGGAAGCCCGGCCCGGCCAGAAGGATTTCGCCGCCACCGCCGCGCTCGCCTTCGCGCCGCGCAGCAAGACCGGCGAACCGGAAGTGGTGCTGGCGGAAGCCGGTACCGGCATCGGCAAAACCATCGGCTATATCGCGCCGGCAAGCCTTTGGGCGGAACGCAACCAGGGCACGGTGTGGATTTCGACCTATACCAAGAACCTGCAACGCCAGCTCGATCAGGAACTCTCGCGGCTCTATCCCGATCCGGCGGAGAAGGCGCGCAAGGCGGTGGTCCGCAAGGGCCGGGAAAATTATCTCTGCCTGCTCAATTTCGAAGAGATCGCCGGCCGGGCGGCGCTGGGCGGCGGCGCGGTCACCATCGGCCTTGTCACGCGCTGGGCGCGGGCAAGCCGCGACGGCGACATGGTGGGGGGCGATTTCCCCGCCTGGCTCGGCCCAAGGCTCGCCAATATGGCGGGACGGGGCGGCGTGACGCTGACCGACCGGCGCGGCGAATGCGTCTACAGCGCCTGTCCGCATTTCAGGAAATGTTTCATCGAGCGTGCGATCCGGAAAGCACGCCAGGCCGACATCGTGGTGGCAAACCATGCGCTCGTCATGCGGCAGGCCGCGCTCGACCTCGCCGCCTCCTTCGCGCCCCCGCAGAATACGCAGAAGGTCGAGGAGGCCGTCGCGGCGGGCGCCGAGGATGAAGAGCCCAGCGGGCGCGAGGCGCGGGGCCGTTTCGTCTTCGACGAGGGTCATCACATTTTCGAAGCGGCGGACAGCGCCTTTTCCTCCATCATTTCAGGGCTCGAAGCCGCGGAACTCCGGCGCTGGATCCGCGGCTCGGAAGGACAGAGGCGGCGGCGCGGACGCGGTATCCAGGAGCGTGTCGGCGATCTCATCGGCGAGAGCGAGACGGCGGAAGAGGCGCTCGACGCGCTGCTCTCCGCCGCCGCGGCATTGCCCGGCCCCGGCTGGACGACGCGGCTTGCAGACGGCAGCCCGCGCGGCGCGGCGGAAGACTTTCTGACGCTGGTCCGCCAGCAGGTTCATGCGCGTGTGGAAGACGCCAATATCGGCTTTTCCCTCGAAGCGGAAACCTTTCCGCCGGTGGACGGGCTGGTAGACGCGGCCAAGAAACTGAGCGACGGGCTGGGACGAATTGCCGGGCCGATGCGGCTCATCTCCGACCGGCTGTGGGCGCGGCTCGACGACGAGGCGGACAAGCTCGACACCTCGCTGCGCATTCGCATGGATGCCGCCATACGCGGGCTCGACCGGCGCGCGCGCATTCATATCCCCGCCTGGCAGAACATGCTGGCGAGCCTGGGCGGCACGACGCCGGAAGATTTCGTGGACTGGTTTTCCATCGAACGGCAATTCGGGCGCGAAATGGATTTCGCCATGCACCGGCATTGGCGCGATCCGTCTCTTCCCTTCGCCGAAGCGGTGCTGGAACCTGCGCAGGGCGTGCTCATCACCTCCGCCACCTTGCGGGACGGCCTGCCGGAAACGGAAGACGCAGACGGGCATGCGGAGGACAGCTGGACCTCGGCGGAAGTACGCACCGGCGCAGGCCATCTCGTCGTCCCCGCCAAGCGCGCCTTCAGCCCCTCTCCCTTCGACTATGCCGCGCAGTCCCGCGTGCTGGTGGTGCGCGATGTGAACATCAACAAGGCGGACGAGCTTTCGGCGGCCTATCGCGAACTCTTCCGCGCCTCGGGCGGCGGCGCGCTCGGCCTTTTCACCGCCATCCATCGCCTGCGTGCCGTGCATGAACGGATCGGCGGGCCGCTCGGCGAAGCGGGGCTCAATCTTTATGCGCAGCATGTGGACATGCTCGACACGGGCACGCTGGTCGACATCTTCCGGGCGGAGCGCAATGCCTGCCTGCTGGGAACGGATGCCGTGCGCGACGGCGTGGACGTGCCCGGCGACAGCCTGCGCATGATCGTGTTCGACCGGACGCCCTGGCCGCGCCCGGATATTCTGCACAAGGCACGGCGCGAGATTTTCGGCAAGGGCCGCTATGACGACATGCTGACGCGGCTGCGGCTGAAACAGGCTTTCGGGCGGCTGATCCGCCGGGCCGGCGACAGGGGCGTTTTCGTAACGCTGGATGCGCGCCTGCCGACACGGCTCACCACGGCCTTTCCGCCGGGCGTGGAAGTTCAGCGTGTGGGCCTTGCCGAGGCGATCGCGCAAGTGAAGGGCTTTATCGGCGCCGACGCGCCGTGAGCATGGCGACGGGGAGCGACCTTGCCGCCGCCTGCATCAATCCGTAAGCTCCGCTCGCCCGATCAACCGTGAGGAAGCGCATGTCCACGATCTCCCCCCAGCACGCCCTTATCTACATCATGGTCACCATGAGCGCCGTCGACCGCGCCATGAGCGACAATGAACTGCAGGAGATCGGGAATATCGTGAAAACGCTGCCCATTTTCAGCAATTTCAGCGAGGAAAAGCTCATCCCCGTCGCCCGGGAATGCGCCTCGATCCTGCAGGAAGATGGCGGCCTCGACGCGGTTTTCGGGCTCGCCAAGGACGCGCTGCCGCATTATCTGCGCGAGACGGGCTATGCGGTTGCCGTGGAAATCGCCAGCGCCGATATGAGCGTCAAGGCGGAGGAACTGCGCCTGTTGCAGATGCTGCGCGAGGCGCTGGGTGTGGACAAGCTGACCGCCGCCGCCATCGAGCGCGGCGCGCGCGCGCGCCATATGACCGAGTGAACTACGCGGCATTTCCTCGCAGGCTTGTGATCGCGGCTTCATTTTCGCAAGGCCGCGCGATCCTGTAACCTGTGCGCAGCGCAATGAGGCGCATCACGCACAGGTCCAGATGAGCGAATTCCTGTCCCTCCACGAACCGCAACTGCGCCTTGCCGTCTTTGGCGGGGTGCTGCTTGCCATGGCGCTATGGGAGATATTCGCACCCCGGCGGCGGCTGTCCGCGCCGCGCTGGCACAGATGGACCACGAACCTGCTGCTGTCGGCGGGCGGTACGCTGCTTCTGCGCATTGCCGTGCCACTGCTGGCGGTGGGCGTGGCGCTGGAGGCGGAGCGGGCCGGCTTCGGGCTCTTCCACTGGCTGAGCGCGCCATGGCCGCTCGCCTTTATCCTCTCGTTTCTTGCGCTCGACCTTCTCGTCTATGCGCAGCATGTACTTTTCCATCATGTGCCGCTGTTCTGGCGGCTGCACCGGGTCCATCACGCCGATACCGATATCGACGTGACCACCGGCATCCGCTTTCATCCATTTGAAATTCTCGCCAGCATGGGCATAAAGATGGGCGCGGTGGCGCTTCTGGGAGCTCCGGCGGCGGCCGTCATCCTGTTCGAGGTGGTGCTGAACGCGACGGCCATGTTCAATCATGCCAATATCGAAATACCCGCCTGGGTAGACCGCTTGCTCAGGCTTGTCATCGTGACGCCGGACATGCACCGTGTGCATCATTCTGTGCGGCCCGAGGAGCACAACAGGAATTTCGGCTTCAACCTGTCTGTCTGGGACCGGCTGTTTTCCACCTATCGGGCAGAGCCGCGGGAGGGGCACGAGAAAATGCATATCGGGCTTGCCGACTATCCGGCGCCAAATCCTCAATATCTGGGCTGGAGCCTCTGGCTGCCCTTTGCCGGGCGCGCACCGCGCCGGGAGCGACATGTATGAAACGCCTCTGCCTGCTTCGGCATGCCAAGTCCGACTGGTCGGACCCGGCCCGCGACGATTTCCACCGACCGCTGAACGAGCGCGGCGCCAAGGCGGCGGACTTCATGGCCAGCTATGTTGCGAGCTGCCCCTACCGCCCCGACACGGTGATCTGTTCCACCGCGACGCGCGCGCAGGACACCTGCGCACCGATGATGAAAGAACTGGGCGACGATGTGCCCGTGATCTATCGCGAAGAGCTTTACCATGCGATGCCGGACCAGATGCTGGCGGAAATCCATCGCGCGCCCGACAGCGCGGATACGCTGCTGGTGATCGGACATAATCCCGGGCTCGTGCTGCTGGCCATGGCGCTGGCGGTCGATCCCGACGATGAAGTGTCGTTGCGCATTTCGCGCGGCGTGCCGACAGGCGGGTTCATCGTTTTCGATTTCGACATCGACCACTGGGCCGACCTCAAGGAAGGTAAGGGCACGCCCGTCTTCTTCGGCCGCCCGCGCGACCTGATGGCCGACTAAGCGAAGAGCTAACTCTCTGTTCTCTTTGATATCGCGATCCCGGACGGAAAACCGGTTCCCACTTTTCCTAGGATCGCTTCAATAAATACTCTGAGAAAAGTAGCGCGACGAGATGCGCCGATAGGTGCCGTCCGCGACAAGGCTTGCGAGCGCGGTATCCATGCGCTTGCGCAGCGCTTCGTCCTTGCTGCGCAAGGCGATCCCCGCGCCCTGCCCGAACCAGGAAGGATCGTCATAATCCGGCCCCGCAAGGCGGCAGCATGTCCCGTCCGTCCTGAGCCAGCGCAGCAATGCGTTCCGGTCCCCAAACAGATAGTCGACCTTGCCTTTCGCGAGCGCCTGCTCGGCATCTTTCAGCGTCGTCACGTCGACGGCTTCCACGCCCGGAAAATGATGCGTGAGAAAAGCCGCATGGACGGAGCCCGCCTGAACGGCAACGCGCTTGCCCGCGAGCCCCGCTGCGCTGGCCGGGAAACCGCCGGATTTCTGCACGGCGAAGTGTCCGGGCGTCGAGTAATAGGCGCCGGTGAAGACGATGCCCTCTTCATGCGGCGGCGCGGCGCGCGGCGCGCTCGGGATCAGCATGGAGGCGATCACGACGTCGCCGTCGCCGGATTTGAGGGCGGGCAGAAGCGCTTCCCATGGTTTCGTTTCGAAGCTGCATTGCGCCTTGAGCCTGTCGCATAGCGCATGCGCCAGATCCACATCGAAGCCGGTCAGCTCGCCTTTGTCGTTGCGATAGTTGAAGGGCGGATAATCACCCTCGGTGAGCACGGTCAGGACAAGCGGCGGTTCGGCTTCCTTTTCGGGCGTGCCAGTTTCCGCAGGGGTCTCCGCCGGTATCTCCGAAGGCGTTTTCGCCGCGAGACGCGGATTGACGAGCGGCACCCCATGGGGCAGCGGTTCGCCGGTCGCGGCCGGTTTTTCCTCAACAGGGTTTTTGTCGGCGGGGTTTATGTCAGCGAGGTTTTCTTCAGGGGGTTCCTGCGTCGGCGCGGCAGCGGATGCCCTCAAGCCCACCGAGGCCATGTCGACCGATCCGGTCTCCGGCGCGCCCGCATCGGGAGATGCCTCGTGCGACGCCGACCGGTTCACCGGCTCGGCGAACTTCGTTCCCTCGTAATGCCGGGCCAGACCTCCTGCTATCAGGATGATCGCCAGCAAATTCAGATAGGCCAGAAAACGCATACCCGCCCCGAAACCCCGATTGCACGGCTTACCCGTGCCATTGTGAAACAAACTGCCGCGGACTGTCTCCCATCCATGCGAAATGAAAGAAAGGCGGCCATTTCGCCTCTCTCAGCAAGAGGCATGCCCGGCCCACATTCAGCCGAAAAAGGATTTACCAGACCGATATTACGGAATATCATCTGTGTAATTACCTATGTAAAGACACCGGTTTCTTTTTCGTTTTCCAATAACCCGGCAGGCCTATGCGATCTGCTCTTCATTCGAAGCGTGCAGACTCTCCCTCCCGTCGGGCGCGGCCCCGCCCCTTGCGGGTGCGCCGTAAATGGCCCCTCCTCGGCACGCTGGCCCTTCGCAGCGGTCTCGTCTCCCGGCGCGAGCTGGCCCCCATTCTGGCCGAGCAAAGGCGGAGCGGCAGCCGCATCGGCGACGTTCTCATGGCCGAAGGCAAGGCAGGGCCGGACGATATCGGCCGCCTTGTTGCCCGCCAGAACGGCGTTCCGTTCGTCGATCTGGAAGAAGCGCCGCCCGATAGCGGGATCGCTGGCGCGCGGACCGAAGGGCAGCCGTCGCTCGATTTCTGCATAGCCCATCAATGCCTGCCCTGGCGGCGCCGGAACGGAAAGGTGACATGGGTCGCGGCGGACCCGTCCCTGGCGAAGAAGGCCGTCGCGGATCTGGTGGCGGGACCGTTTGCCATGTGGGCCGGGTCCGCGCGGCAAATCCGCCGCGCCATCGAAGCGCTTTATGCAGACGAACTGACGGAGCGGGCAGTACGCGGGCTCATGACGCATGCGCCTCAGGATTCCGCCGCGATGCGCCTGTCGCCGGGCCAGTGCATAGCGCTGCCGCTTCTCGCCGCGGGCGCGGCGCTGCTGACGGCGCTATACCCGCAGACGGCACTGGCCGTGTTCAGTGTCGCGCTGAGCATTTGCTTTCTCGCCGTGTCGGCACTTCGGGGGGTCTCCATCCTGCTGAGCGCCGCCGGACGCGAAACGGCGGAGGAGCTTGCCTATGAGCGGCATGGACCGGGCCCTGTCGACGAGCTGCCTGTCTACACGATCATGGTGCCGCTCTTCCGCGAGGCCAATGTGCTGCCGCCGCTGACCGATGCGCTCAAACGGCTGAACTACCCGCCCTCGAAACTCGACATCAAACTGATCTTCGAGGCATGCGACGCGGAGAGCTACGAAGCGGCCAAGGCTCTGAACCTGCCTGGCCATTTCGATTTCATCCGCGTGCCGGAAAGCGCGCCCCAGACCAAGCCCAAGGCCTGCAATTTCGCCCTGCCGTTCGCGCGCGGCGACTATCTTGTCATCTATGATGCCGAAGACCTGCCCGAACCGAACCAGTTGTTGAAGGCGGTGGCGGCCTTCCATCTGAACGATCCGAAACTCGCCTGCCTGCAGTCTCAGCTCAATTACTACAATTGGAGCGAGAACTGGCTGACTCGGCAATTCGCGATCGAATATGCATCCTTTTTCGATCTCATGCTGCCCATGCTGGTGCGGCTGGGCCTGCCCATCCCGCTTGGCGGCACATCGACGCATTTCCGCACGGATGTCCTGCGGGAGGTAAGCGGATGGGATCCGCATAACGTCACCGAGGATGCCGATCTCGGTATCCGGCTTGCCACGCGCGGCTATCGCTGCGGCATTATCCGCTCCACCACCGAAGAAGAAGCCAATTGCCGGCTGCACAACTGGGTCCGGCAACGCTCGCGCTGGATCAAGGGCTGGCTGCAAACATGGCTGGTGCGCATGCGGCATCCCGTATCGCTGTGCCGCTCGCTCGGACCGGCGGGGTTTCTGGGGTTCCAGCTGGTGATCGGCGGGTTCACGCTCGCCACTTTCGCGCACCCCTTCTTTTATATCGTGGCCGGCGGCATCGTCGCTGCGCACGGGCTCGGCGGCCTGTTCAGCGCGCATTGGCTGACCGGTTTCAATCTCTCCGTGCTGATTTCCGGCTATTCCCTGTCGATCCTTGCCGGGATGATCGCCGCAAAACGGCGCGGGCGCCTCTCCCTGATGGCCCACACGCTCACCATGCCCGCCTATTGGATGCTCATTTCAGCCGCCGCGGTGAAAGCGGTTTTTCAGCTTTTGCGGCATCCTTTCTATTGGGAAAAAACGGTTCACGGGTTGAGCCGCATGGCTCCTCCCTCTAACCAATCGATAATCAGTTTGGCGGATACTCCCGACAGGTGACCTTCTGCGATTCGGGAATTCGAGACATGGCTATCGCCCAACACATCCCTGCCCAAACATCCAGCAAGCTCTCGCAGCGCGACTATGCCAGGCTCAACGCGCTGGTGGTCGAGGATGCCAAGGATATGGCAAGCCTTCTGCGCGGGTTCCTGCGCGAGCTGGGCGTGAAGAATATCTGGAGCGTGGGGACGGGCGAGGACGCCTTCGAAATTCTGAGCAAGCACAAGATCGACATCGCCATCATCGACGACCTGCTTCCGCCGCTGGACGGCCTGTCGGTCGTTCGCGCCGTTCGTTCCGCCGACGACAAGAAGCTCGCCCCGATCCCCGTGATCTATGTCACGCATCAGCGGACGCAGGAATCCATCATCAATGCGCGCGATGCGGGCGTGACGGAAATTCTCTGCAAGCCCTATTCGTTCCAGCAGCTCGTCACGCGCATGGAAACCGCGATCCTGAAGCCGCGTGAAATGATCCGTAGCGAGAAGTTCGTCGGCCCGGACCGGCGACGCCGCCGGGGCGACGCGCCGACGGAAAGGCGCCGCTCCGTCGACAAGCCCGAAGTCGAAGCCGACAAGTTCGAAGTCGAATAAGGCTCAGGCGGAATAGGGGTCAGGCCGCGGGACGGCAGGTCTCGCGATATTCGTCGCGCAGCAGGTTCTTCTGAACCTTGCCCATGGTGTTTCGCGGCAGCTCTTCCACGAAGAAGGCGCGCTTGGGCACCTTGTAGTTCGCAAGCCTTTCCTTCAGACGGGCAAGCAAGGTCTCTTCATCGAGCGCTTCGCCCGCGCGCAGCACGACCAGCGCCACGCCCGCCTCGCCGAAGTCGGCATGCGGTACGCCGATGACGGCCGACTCGTCGACCTCCGGCATATCGTCCACGATTTCCTCGATCTCCTTGGGATAGACATTGAAGCCTCCCGAGATGATGAGGTCCTTGGCGCGCCCGACCAGATGCACATAGCCGTCTTCGTCGATGCGCGCGACATCACCGGTGCGGAACCAGCCGCCTTCGGCAAACTCCTCGGCTGATTTTTCCGGCATCCGCCAATAGCCTGAAAACACATTCGCGCCGCGCACCTGCAATCCGCCCGTCTCGCCCTGCGGCAACACATTGTCATTGTCGTCGGTCACGCGAACTTCCGTTCCCGGCAGCGCAAAACCCACCGTGCCCGCGCGGCGCTCTTCGTCATAGGGGTTCGACGCGTTCATGCCCGTTTCGGTCATGCCGTAGCGCTCGAGAATGGTGTGGCCGGTGCGCTCGCGGAACGCGTCGAAGGTTTCGGTGAGAAGCGGCGCGGAGCCGGAGGTGAAGAGGCGCATGTTGCGAACCGCCTCGGCATCGAGGCCGCTGCCCGCCAGAAGCCGGGTGTAGAATGTCGGCACGCCCATGAAGACGGTGGCGCGCGGCAGCTCCGCCAGCACGCGGTCGCGGTCGAACTTCCCGAGCCAGATCATCCGTGCGCCGGACAGCAATGCACAATGGCAGGCGACGAAAAGCCCGTGCGCGTGAAAGATTGGCAGGGCATGCAGCAGCACATCGTCTGCGCTGAAGCGCCAGGTGTCGCGCAGGGCGAGACCGTTCGAGGCCAGATTGCGATGGGAGAGCATGGCCCCTTTGGGCTTGCCCGTCGTACCGGAGGTATAGAGGATCGCGGCGAGATCCTCCGGCGCGCAAGGAACCGGCGGTAATTGTTCATTGCCATGCGCGGCCAGCGCATCGGCGAGGCTTCCCTTGCCCTCCGCATCAAGCGTCAGAACCTTCGCACCGGCCTGCCGGTTTGCGATCTCCGCAATTTCGCTTTCGCGGGACGGATCGCAGATGACGAGGGCGGGTTCGGCATTGCCGACGAGATAATCCACCTCCTCGGTACGGTAGGCGGTGTTCATCGGCATGAAGGCGAAGCCGCCGCGCAGGCAAGCGAGATAGACGAGCAGCGCTTCGGGCGATTTCTCGACCTGCACCGCCACCCGGTCTCCCTTTTTCAGCCCGAGGGCGTCGAGGAACCCGGCACAGCGGCCCGCGCCTTCCGACAGGTCGTCAAAACTCCAGGCGCTGCCGCCACGATCCGGCAGTTCCATCGCGATGCGATTGCGGTCGACGGGAAAGTTGCTTTCCATCAACGCATAGAGCGACGCATCCTCTCCCGCCATTGGGTCCTCCTTCGCAGCGCAAATCAGCTCACGACATGCATGTGGAAATAATGCATGTGACGCTCATATTGCGCCAGCAGGTCGGCGATCACCTGTTCCTTGGTGTAGCCCATGATGTCGTAGCGCTGCCCGCCTTCGCGCAGGGAAACCTCGATGCGCCACACCTTGCGGCTCTCGGCCTTCTTGCCTTCCAGTTCGGTGATGGCGAAGGACGGGATATTCACCCCTTTCATCGTGACGCCGTACTGGAACTCGTCCTCGCTGCCATGCGAGACGGTCAGCATGGCGCTGTCGTCCTCGGTGACCACCTGCGCATCGAGCCCGCGGCCGCGAATTTCTTCCGCCACGTCCTCCAGCGCCGGGATCACCGTGCCCTTGAGGAAGCCGACGGCGCGTTCCTTTGTCGGCTGGTTCAACAACGTGCCGAGGCGCTGCCGCCAGGGCACGGCGGGCGCCGTGGCCGCCGACACGCCATGTGCCGATTGCAGCGTGTCGCGACGCTGCGTTTCCCGCCTGAGGGCCAAGAAGAGGCCGTAGGAAACCAGCAACAGGATGATGCCGAGCGGGAAGCCCGTGGTAATGGCCGCCGTCTGCAAGGCGACGAGGCCGCCAGCCAGAAGCAGGAGCGCGGCGACCACGCCTTCCGTCAGCGCCCAGAAAATACGCTGCCAGACAGGCGGTTCTTCCTGCCCGCCGGAGGTGATGATGTCGATCACGAGACTGCCGCTGTCCGACGAGGTGACGAAGAACGTCACGACCAAGATTGTGGCAAGGCCCATCGAAATCGAGGCGAAGGGCAGATTTTCCAGGAACTTGAACAGGGCCACCGCCACATCGGCATTTACCGCGCTGACAATGTCGGCGGTGCCGGCCATTTGCAGCTCCAGCGCCGTGTTGCCGAAAACGGTGAACCACAGGAAGGTGAACGCCGAGGGCACGAGAAGCACGCCGATCACGAATTCGCGGATCGTGCGGCCGCGCGACACGCGCGCGATGAACATGCCCACGAAGGGCGACCAGGAAATCCACCAGCCCCAATAGAAGAGCGTCCAGTTCCCGATCCATTCATTCGGCTGATAGGCGTAGAGCGTGAAGGTCTTGTTGACGAGATCGCTCAGATAGGCGCCGGTGTTCTGCACGGTCGCGGTGAGCAGGAAGACCGTCGGGCCCATCACCAGCACGAACAGCATGAGCAGCACGGCGAGCAGCAGGTTGATTTCCGACAGGCGGCGAATGCCCGCATTGATGCCCGACACCACCGATGTCGTCGCCATCAGCGTGATGACGACGATCAGGATGACCTGGACCGTGGTGTCTTGCGGAATGCCGAAGAGATAGCTGAGACCCGCATTCACCTGCATGACGCCGAGGCCGAGCGAGGTCGCAACGCCGAACATGGTGCCCAGCACCGCGAAGATGTCGACGACATGCCCCATCCAGCCGTGAATACGATCGCCGATAATGGGATAAAGCGCCGAGCGGACGGTGAGCGGCAAGCCCTGACGGAAACCGAAATAGGCGAGCGAAAGCCCCATTACCGCGTAGATCGCCCAGGCGTGAAGCCCCCAATGGAAGAAGGCCAGTTCCATCGCCTGGCGCGCGGCGCCCACCGTTTCGGCGGGCCCCACGGGCGGATTTGAATAGTGCATGATCGGCTCCGCCACGCCGTAGAACATAATGCCGATACCCATGCCGGCACTGAACAGCATGGAAAACCAGGAGAAGGTCGAGAAATCCGGCTCCGAATCGTCCGGTCCAAGGCGAATGCTGCCCATGGAACTCATCGCCACGCCCAACGCGAAGACGATGAAGACGGCAACGGCAAACACGTAAAACCAGCCGAACTTGCCGACGATGAAATTCTGGATCGACGTCACGAAGGCCAGCGTATCGTCAACGTCGCGGAACCAGACGATGGCCAGCACGGAAAAAATCAGCACGACGGATCCGATAAAGACCGGGGCGCTGGCTTGAAATAAAGAAGATTTCTCGCTGTTGCCGTTCTCGGACATATATGACCCTCTCGCTATTTTGGCGGAAAGACGAGAGACCGCGGATGGCGGACCCCGCCAGAACAGGATGCCCCCCCACTGGCCGGATACCGACGGTTCTCGTGTGATTTTCGGGCGTCACCATCGCATACAGCACGCCGAGGGCCAACCCACGGGCCCCGGACGCTGTGTGATGCAAGGTGAAAATCCGGCCGAAGTCACTGATGAGGAAATGTTTTTTTCAGCCCGCCAGGCGCGTCAGCCCAAGAGCGAGCCCGCCACCGTCATGAGAAAGATGAAAAACCCAAGCGTTGCAGAATAGAAATAATGCCGTGCCGTCATGACGCGCTCCCAACCCGAAATCCCATGACGCCAACCTGCCGCAAAGCCGGCTAGCATCGCATGACCCAAATGAGCCAAATGCGCGGGCGCGCATGGCACCGGGCTTGCTAGGCTCCGGAGATACGCTCATGAAAAACGCGGCGGAAAGGGCTGAAATCCGGGCCTTTCACGCGGCGCTGCAAGAAGAAAAGGACGAGGCCGGTGACGAGTATGCCCTTTACGATAGCGGACCTGCGCAAACGCTATGCAGAAGGGCTGACGCCCGCGGAGGTCGTCGAGACCGTTTTCGAGCGGCTGGCGAAAGCGGACGATCCCGGCATCTTCATCCATCTCGCGGACAAGCAGGCCCTGCTCGACGAGGCGGCGGCGCTCGGCACGCCCGATCCCGACAAACCGCCCCTCGACAAACCTTTGTGGGGCGTTCCCTTCGCGGTGAAGGACAATATAGATGTCGCCGGCATGCCCACCACGGCCGCCTGCAAGGAATTCGAATATACGCCCTCGCAGGATGCGGAGACGGTCGCGCGGCTCAAGGCCGCGGGCGGCCTGTGCATCGGCAAAACCAATCTCGACCAGTTCGCCACCGGGCTTGTGGGAGTGCGCACGCCCTACCCCGTGCCGAAAAACGCGGTCGACCCTTCTCTGGTGCCGGGCGGCTCCAGCTCCGGCTCGGCGGTCGCCGTGGCGCGCGGCATCGTCAGTTTCGCGCTCGGCACGGATACGGCGGGGTCGGGCCGCGTGCCCGCCGGGCTCAACAATATCGTCGGGCTGAAGCCGACGGTGGGCGCGATGTCCACGAGCGGTGTGGTGCCTGCCTGCCGGACGCTCGATTGCGTCTCCGTTTTCGCGCTCACCGTGGAAGACTCCTATGAAGCCTTTCAGGTGATGGCCGCGTTCGACGAGAGCGATCCCTATTCACGGCATTTTGCGACGGCATCGCTCGGCGCCACGCCGCCCGTGCTGAAGGTTGGCGTGCCCGCGAAAGCGGACCGGAAATTCTTCGGCGACACGGACATGGAGGCCGCCTATGAGGCCGCGCTCGACACGCTCGCCTCGCAAGGCCACCAGATCGTGGAGATTCCGTTCGGCGATTTCTACGCCGTGGCCGATCTCCTTTACGAAGGCGCGTGGGTGGCGGAGCGCTATGCCGCCATCGAGGATTTCATCGCCGCGCATGAAAGCGCGCTGCACCCTGTAACGGCGGAGATTATTCTCGGCGCACGCAAGCTCGGCGCGGTCGACGCCTTCAAGGGGCTTTATGCGCTGCAGGCGGCAAAACGCAAACTCGCGCCGGTCATCGGCGGCGTCGACCTTTTCTGCGTGCCGACCGCGCCGACGCATTACACGGTGGACGAGGTGCTCGCCGACCCCATCGGCACCAACAGCCGCAACGGCACCTATACGAATTTCGTGAACCTGCTCGACATGTGCGGCTTCGCAGTGCCGACCGGCACACGCGGCGACGGGCTGCCGGCGAGCGTTACCCTGCTGGCGCGCGCCGGACGGGACTGGCTCACCGCCGCCGTCGCACGCGATCTTCACGCGGCAAGCGGCGTGACGCTGGGCGCGACGGGCTGGAGCCTGCCCGAGACACAGCCCGCGAAGATCGTTGGCGCGCCGGGCGAAATCGAGCTCGTCGTGGTGGGGGCGCATCTTTCGGGCATGCCGCTCAATCGCGAACTCACCGAGCTCGATGCGGTGTTCGACCGCGCGGTATCGACGACGCCGGATTATCGGCTCTACGCGCTTCCCACAACGCCGGTGGCCAAACCCGGTCTCATCCGCGATGAGAAGAACGGTGTCGCCATTGCCGCGGAAGTCTGGCGGCTGACGCCCGAAGGCTTCGGCAGGTTCGTGTCGAACATCCCCTCGCCGCTCGGCATCGGCACGCTGACGCTTGCCGACGGGACGAGCGCCAAGGGCTTCATCTGCGAAACCTTTGCCGTGGAGGGCGCGGAGGATGTGAGCGGCTTTGGCGGCTGGCGCGCCTATATCGCCTCGAAGACCAAGACGGGCTGACGGGGCGGGCTGACGGGGCCGCCCTTCTCCGCCGCCTAGCTGTCGCCCGCCGAGGGGACACCGCCTGTCACGCCTGCCAGCGCATCCGTCAGCGGCGCCAGGCTATTGCCGCCGCTATCGCCGGAGCCGCCCGTGTCGGGGAATTTTACGGTTGAAAGCGCGTCGATGACAGGGGTCGTCACGGGGGCGAGCGAGACGCCTTCCGGCAGGCTGCCGGTAACGGGCGACAGGGCCGTTCCGAGAACCCCGCCATCGGTTCCGGCTACAAAAACCGGAACCGCGCCTTCTTCGGTGCCGATCAGCGCGCCAACCGGATCGCCGCCAAGCAATTGCGTGACGGGGCTGTCTTCACCCGATGCGCCAAGGCCGGGATCTGCCAGCTGCGCCAGTTGCGGGGTCAGATTGTCCCCGACCGCCTGACCGAGCGCATCGCCCAATGGCTGCTGGGGCACGCTATCGGCGGGGAACTGCTCGCTCACCGCATTGGTGCCGCCGAGCAGCGTATTGACGGCTCCCTCCGTGCCGAGGGTCGCGCCGAGCAGGTCGTTTCCTGCGAGCGCGGTGACGGCACCGTCCTGCCCCGAAAGCCCCAGCCCCGGCGAGGGCGGCGGCGCTTCCTGCGGTGTGGAGGACCGATAAGCGGAGGGCAGCACCAATGTGCCGGTATCCACACAGCCGGCCACCAGCACGGCAATCGCACAGCCAAGCAATATCCTGTTCACACGCCCCTCCCCGAAAAGGCAAAACGATTTTCCCGATCGCGCCTCAGGCTCGTCACCGGCAAGCGCTGTCCAATGGAAAAAGCCGCAAACGCCGGGGGCAATGTAAATTAGGTGGAATTTTGTGCGCGGGGCCAGGGCGGCCACTCTCGCAGCGACAGTATCTGCCCATGAAAATGGCCCGGTGCGCCGTGAGAGACGCAACCGGGCCACCTCCCCCTGTCTTTTAACGCCAGTGGAGGAAAGAGCGCGGGGAGACAGGAGGCTCCCTGACCGGCCTGAGTGACACCGAAATTGTGGGATGCCGATACAAGGCTGCACATGCTACGGAGCAGCCGGTCCGGAATACCGGCCCGGCCCTTAGTGAGGAGGGGGCCGGACCGGATAGCATTCGTCAGTGCTCAGAAGGCGTAGGACACCGTCATGGCCACGAAGTTCTTGTCGTAGTCCACGTTCCGATTTTCCGCCCCCATATGCATGGTGTAGGAAACGCCGGCCTTGAAGCCCTGATAGAGCGCATCGACGCCGAGGCTCAGCACCTTCTTGCCCTTCACGAAGCCCGGGCCGATGGGACCGGCGGAGTAACCCGACACGTCATGCGACCAGTAGAGGTGCGGCTCGATCGTCCACCCCGTGTTGAAGGCGGAGTGATAGTCCTGGAAGGCATAGATGCGGTAGCCGGTCGAAAAGGCCGAGGCATAGCGCGCTGAGAGCGAGCAGTTCTGCGTCGGCACGCCACTCGACACCTGACAGACATCGCCGACCGCGATTCCGACACCGGGATTCGCATGCGTCTTGTTCGACCCCGGGATGGCGAAGCGGTTATTGTCCGAATCCGGCAGGTACTGGAAGCCCGCATTGATGAGCAGCACGGTGAAGTCGCCACCCGTATTACGCACGAACCAGTTGGACGGCGTCAGCGTGGACAGCGAGGTCAAGGAGCCGTGCAGCGCCTTGGTCCGCCGGTAGCCGGGAATGACCTGGCCCGCCGCGACCATTTCGCCGGTATAGATCGGCGCCTCGCCCGGATTGGCCGTAAAGCCAACCGCTGCAAAGTCATGCGCGAGGAGTTCCGTCGTATCCACCTGGAACGGCATGTTCGGGTAATAGGCGAGATCGCCCGAGATCGCCGTGCCATCGCCGAAGATTGCCGGCAACATGGTGACGGAGGTGTTGAAGCTCGCCCCGATCATCTTGATGTCTTCGGGATATTGAGCCAGCAGTTTTTTACCGCCGCCGGCGAGGGAGCCCCCATAAATGCTCATGCCATAGTAAAAGGTGGTCCCGGCAATTGCCCAATTATCAATTGGCGAGCCGGGGTAGTCGAAGGTCAGCGAGGGCCCGGCGCAGTTTACCGGGTCCATCAAATTGCCGCCACACGCAGCACTTGCCAACCCCAAGGTGCCACTCGGGTCATCCAGCGCCGTGAAGGTGCCGATGGGCAGCTTGGAATGGAAGTTCACGAAGTAGAGACCGAGATCCGTGCCCTGCCCCAGCCAGTCAGCATAATGGCGCAGCGCGAAGCCGTATTGCCCCTCATCCTTCGTTTTCTCATCGCCGATACGCGGCAGATAGCTCGGCGGCGGAAATACACCAGCTTCCAAGCCGCGGTTATAATCACCAAGCGCGATGCCATAGGCGCAGCCCTGGCCCAGCGCATCGCTGACGGAGAAAAGCGTGCCGCAAGCCGGAAGCTCGGACTTCTCATGCTCATAGATATACATGGCCTCGAGCGTGACATCGCCCGGCAGACCCAAGCTCGCATAGGCCGTGCCCTGCGGCAGGAAGACTTCCTTCAGTTCCAGGCCCGGCTGGTAGAGCGCGGCCACGTCGAAAGGCAGATATGACGAGACGCCGCCCTGGATGAAGGTGCTTTCGCCCCAGCTCACCACCTGCCGGCCGAGACGGACATTGAGCGGCATGCCGGCAATGTCCCAATCCGCATAGGCATAGGCGTCCAGCAGCTTGATGTCGCGCATGGCGTATTTCTTGGCGCTGCGGGCCCCGTCATTGAGAGGCCGTCCGCCATGCGGGTTCGCAGCGCCACCGATTATAGGACCGTATTCGTTATAGCCGTCATCGATGTCGCGGGCGGCCGGGTCGAAAAAGGCCTTGCCGGAAACGTAGAAGCCGTAATTGCGCCACTGGCCGCTCAGTTCCGAAACGACCTTATAGGGCATGGAGAATATCTCGCCCTGTTCGACATTGATGTTGCCGTCGTCGTTATTGACGTCCCAGCCGGAGCCATCCGACTGGAGGCAACCGCCGTTGAAATAGGAGATATGGGAGCAGTCCCGTCCCTCCGTCCGCATGGCGGCGGATACGGACACCGTGGTGTCCAGTTGCATCGTCAAATCGCTGAATTTGAATTCCAGAGCGTCGGCCGACGACGCGAAGAGCGCCGGCGACAATATCAGTGACGCGGCGACAAGCGCGCGCCGCCCGCTTTTTGCGGGCGAATGCAGGATTGTCATTCCTTCCCCCCTTTTCCCCTTTACGTTTCTACTACGTGCTTTTGTTTCTCTCGCTTCCGCGAGCGCCGCCCGCTCATCGACAAATGCCCGATGACGCAACGAACTCCTCCCTTTCGAAGCGAGGGGAGTATGCGTGAAGGAGGCAGGCCGGTTGAAGGTGGCTTCTGGCCAATGTGACGGTTCGATCTGGCCAGTTCGAAAACCCCCTTCGCGGCAGCCGATTTCCGAGCGGCGGAAGTGCCACAGCGCCGGATTTTTCGTTCCGCAAAGAGGTGCACGCCCAATTCGCAGCGCGAAATACCCATATTTTTCACCTTTCTCCGATTCTCGATTTCCGACAGCAAATATGCGTAATCCTTATGTGGTTTTATCTTTCCCTTCTTCTTCGGATTGACAGTCCAATACTGTGTGTCCAGACTTCATTACGGGGAGGGAACGGTCATGCGCGTCACGAAGAGCTATCCGCTAGCGGCCTGTGTGGTCATCGAGGAGCTGGGCTTCGATTCATCGACGCTGCAATCCTTCGAGGGGCTCGGACTTTCCGGCGACGACCTGCCGGATCTGTGCCGGCAGATCGCCATCAGCGCGGACCATCACCCGGAACTCGGACTGCGAATCGGCCGCTCCCTGAGCCTCGGCTCGCATGGCATATTCGGCCACGCGCTGATGAGCTGCAGGACACTGCACCAGGCGGCGCGGATATTGATGCGCTACAACCCGCTCGACGGCGAAACGCGCTGCGCGAACGTCTCCTATACCGCCGACAATGTGGTGCTGAGTTTCGTTTCGCCCTTCGAGATTCCGTCCTTTCCCGGCCTGATGAGCGAAATTTTCTTCGCCGCCGTCGTCAATGCGCTGCGGGAACTGCTGGGTACGGATCTGAGCGGCGCCCGCCTGGAGCTGGCGCATGTGCCGCGGATCGACGAGGACCACTTTTCCGACCTCATCAAGATGCCGACGACCTTCGGCCACAAGGCCAACCGGCTTCTGGGCCCGATAGAGGCGATGCAGGTTCCCCTGCCCGCCGCAGAGATCGATACGGCGCCGCTTTATCTGGAGCAGTGCGAGAAACTGCTGGCGCAGATGGGGCGCGCGCATGGCACGCATACGCAGGTGCGCCGGATATTGATGCGCATGAAACCGCAATTCCCGCGCGAGGGCGAAGTGGCCGCGATGCTGAATATCAGCCCCCGCACGCTGCGCCGCCGCCTGACGGGCGAAGGCACGTCCTATCAGCGGATCTGCAACGAGGTTCGCGCGCATGTCGCCTGCGAATATCTGCGGCGGACGGAAATCGGCATTGCCGAAATCGGCGCGCTTGTGGGATTCGAGGATGCGGCGAATTTCCGGAACGCCTTCAAACGATGGACCGGCATGTCGCCCAGCGCGTTCCGGGCGCGGCCGCCGGACCATGCCGGCGACGAGCGGGAGACGATCGTCTCTCTCCCCTCGGCCATCGACAACGGCGGCGGGATCGGCAACGGGATCGGCAAGCCCCGGCTGCGCGTTCAGTAACGCTCCCGCCGCTGGATATGCAACAGCGCTTCAGCCGACATAACCAAACACTCCTTCAGGGCTTTCGACGGAAAAACCCCGGGAGCTTTGTTCGCTCCCGAGGCTCACAATTTCGATCCGATTGCGGGGTGTCGAACCGGGCATGACGCCCGGTTCTCCGTTTGCGGTGCCTTAGCGGGCGCCCATCCGGCGGATCGCGCTGGGCGAGTACTCGTCACCGTTCAGCTCATCCGCGAAGAAGTTCACCGCGGGCTCCTCATTGTTCAGAGCCGAGGCAAGGTAGCGGCTGCCCTGCAGGTCGTAGTCCATCTGACCGGCATAGGCGCAGAGCGGCACGTTGTAGGCCTGGATCTGCTCCAGCTCCTGCACACGCCAGATGTCGCCTCGTCCGTCATAGAGCTCGGTCGCGGCGATCTGCCAGGCATCCTCGTCCATATGGAAGACGCGGCGGGCATAGACGTGGCGTGTGGAGGGCTTCAGATCGGCCTGCACTTCCCACATGCGATGCTTTTCGTAGCGCACGAAATCCTGGTTGAGGTGGCGCGCCTGGATGAGGTCGTCATATTCGGCCAGACCCATCTCGTAATTATTGGCCGCCATGTAACGCACATTCTTGCCGAGCACGGTCCAGTCGTAGCGTTCCAGCGAGCCGTTATAGCCGTCGAAGCTGTCGGCGGTGGACAGGCCGTCCGTGTTCACGCCGGGATTGTCGAAGGCGATGTTGGGCGCGCGGCGCACACGGCGTGTGCCGGGGCTGTACTGCCAGGCCTGGCGCGGACGCTTGGCCGCGTTGATCGCTTCATGCACCAGGATCACGTTACCGGCGGCGCGCGCCGGCGCAATCGTGTGCGCAATGTAGTAGATCGAGTTGTTGTTGAGATCTTCCGCGCTCTTCTTCGTCGGGTCGGACCACCACAGGATCGCCTGGTCCTGCACGATCAGCGGCGTGTAGGAGCCGCTCGGCGTGACCGGCATGGCTGCGAACTGACGGATCAGCTTGAAGGAGCGATAGCGCAGCGTGTGGTTCCACACGATTTCATAGGCGTTGTTCGGAATGGGGAACGGGAAGCCCATGATGGCCTTCGAAACGCCGTTGCCGCCGCCCACAAGCTCACCGACGCGCGCATTGCGCTTGGTCGCTGCATAGACGTTCTGGGGATAGGCGCAGCTACGCCGCGTCTGGAAGACTTTCATCTTGTAGTCGTCATAGCGTTCCAGCATCGCCGCCTGACCGGGCGTCAGGAACTTCCGGTACTGGTCGATGTTGGAACCGTCCACGACATAGAGCGGCTTGTCATCGGGGAACGGGTTCTCCAGATGATCGCCCACCTGATAGCTGACATTGGAGGGAACCGAATTCAGTCCCCCGGTCCAGGCCGGAATATCCCCTCCATCGCCAGCCTTCTCCGCGCCGATCGGCGTCAGGTCCTGCCCCAACCGATTGACCTGGTTTTCCGGTACTTTCGCGTAGGACGCGGTCATGCCGAGCGCCAAGATGGCAGCCGACAGCGTGGCTGTTTTCATAATCCTCATCGAAACCTCCCCCCCTTTCAGGCGATGCAATGGCCTGTTGTTCGTTACTGGTAACGTCTCGCCCCCGCCACTTCCATGTATCGAGCCAGCTTCAGGACAAGCGATCTGCGAAGGTGCAGCCTAGAGGGAACGCCTTAAGGCGACAGGCCTCAAACAGGCCAAGTTAGGGGTAAAAAGCGGCCACCCCGCGCCATTCCCCGCATGCGCCTTGGCAGACGGCAGTGGCACGCGCCACCGGACACGCCACGGCAAGCCGCAACCAGCCCCGCCGCAACGTCCGCCCGAAGACATATGCCGGTTCCTGTCTCATTACTCCGTATAAGGATGTTGAAAGTTCTTTCCCCGACCTTGTCTTCTGGCTAGTATCCCTCTGCCAACTTCGTTGTCCCGCGCATGATTCTGCACATACCTGTCGCGGGCCTCCCAATCCAGAAATCATAATGAAACCGGCGACCTGCCCTTCGGAAGGTTGGTTCCGGACAATCTGGGGGTAGGAGTAGGCCAACAATGTATTTGTCTCCCGCATATGTCACAGTTCTCGAATCCACACTCAGGCAGCTTGGATACGACGCGTCGGAATTTGCGCGGACCTATAGCGAACCGTTGCGCGAGAAGGATCTCTACGATCTGTGCTGCCGCGCCGTGGACATCTCGCACGGCCATGCGGAGCTGCCGCTTCTGGTCGGCACGGGATTTCACCTGGGCACGCATGGGCTGTTCGGACATGCGCTGATGAGCTGCCAGACATTGCGGCAGGCGGCGAGGATTCTCGTGCGCTACAACCCGATCAATGGCGACAAGGGACGGGTGCAGGTCGTCTTCGCAGATGAGTCGGTGGTGGTTTCCTACTTTCCGGCCTTCAGCGTGCCCGGCGCGCCGAACTTTCTCACGGATCTGTTTTTCTCCGCCGTGTCGACGGCACTGAGGGAACTGATCGGCCGCCACCTCGAAACGGCGCAGCTGGAGCTTTCCTACACGCCGTCCATTCCCGAAGAGCGATATTCCGATATCGTCGGCATACCGACCACCTATGGACATCTCGCCAACCGGTTGATCGGTCCGGCCGATGTTCTGGACCGCCCGCTTCCGGCCGCCCATATCTCGACGGCCGACGCCTATCTGCGCCAATGCGAGAAGCTGCTTCAGCGGATGGAGGAAAGTCACGGCTATCAGAACATCGTGCGGCGCCTTTTGATGACGTCCCGCTCGAGCCTGCCCAACGCGGCTGAAATCGCCGACAAGCTCAATATGAGTCCGCGAACCCTGCGCCGGCGGCTTCTGGACGAGGGAACGAGCTATCAGGCCATCGTGAACGAGGTCAGGAGCTATCTCGCCTGCGAATATCTGCGCGACACCGATATCAGCGTGTCGGAAATCGGCGTCCTTCTGGGGTTCGAGGATATTTCCAATTTTCGAAATGCCTTCAAGCGCTGGACCGGCGTCTCGCCACGCGATTACCGCCGGCAGGCGCGGCAAGCCGAAAGCACCTAGCGCGTCGCCCGCCACATCCATTCGCTCAGGATTCCGCGTCCGACACTCAGCTCGCCAAGGCCCGTGCAATCGTCTGCCAGGCCGCCAGGCGCAAGGGCTCTTCGCTGCCGGTCGGGTCCGGATCAGTGGAAAACTGCACGATCACGGTTTCGGCCGTCGGCGCGATCCATAGGCGTTGACCGAACTGGCCCCGAGCGGCGAATGAATCGAACTCGTCGTGAAAGAACCACCACTGATTGTGATAGGAGCCCCCCGGATAGGACATGGGATCCCCCTCGAACACATCGCGATCTCCGGCTTTCCCGATTTCCGCGATGACGCTGTCTGGTACGATTCGAGTGCCGTTGAACATGCCGTTGCAGCGAAGCATTTCGCCGAACCGCGCCAGGTCGCGGGCCGTCGCGGAAAGTCCGCCGGCGGCCCATTCGGTGCCGCCCAGATCCACGAAAAACGAGGCATCGTGCTCCGCGCCCAGTTTCGACCAGAGACGATCGCCGATGAGTTGGTCGAGGCTCTTGCCGGTGACACGCCGCAAGATCCAGCCAAGCATGTCGGTGCTGCCATTGTCATAGCGAAAGGCGCCACCATGGGGCACCGTTGCAGTATTTGTCGCCAGCGTTTCATAGACGCCTTTCGGCCCCGCATAATCCGGACCGCCATCGATGAATCCAAGCGCGGCGAGGTACCCCACCTGCACCTGCCCCGGCACGCGCGGCGGAAAGGCGCTGAAGTCGAAGTGAGCCTGCATATCCTGCAACTGCTGCACCGTCGCCTCGCCCAGCGCCGTTCCCTGAAGCTCCGGCACATAGGTCCCCGCGGCGGCGCCACGGTCGATCTCGCCCTCCTGGATGAGCCATTCGACCAGCAGGCCGACAAATCCCTTTGTGCAGGAAAACAATGCGTGCAGCGTCGATGCCGTCATATCTCCGAAATAGCGCTCGAAAACGACCTCGCCCCGATGCACAACCAAGAGCGCATCGACGGCCGACCGCCTATAAAAATCCTGCATCGGAAGGGTGTCGTTTCCCTCAAAGGCTATGGGCAGGCTATCGACATCCAGTCGCTGTCCATAGCCGAAGGGGGTGATTGCCTCTTCTCCTCGGGAAACGCGCGTCGTGGGAAACAGCCGAGACTGATTCATGAAGCTCCAGCGCAAATGCCCGGGCGCCATCATGTTTGCGCGCGTGACGCGTTTTTCCGGCGGCGGAGGAAAACCGACCATGATTCCCAAATCGCTCGGCGCATCGAGATTGGGCGCGAGCGGCGCTGCTTGCTGCGGAGCCTTGTCGGCGGGGCGTGTCATTGGTTCTTCAAACCTTCTTCTCGTCGAGGCGTGACACTCGGTTTTGCCGATACGGGAACACTTCAATCGACCCGTATCAGGAAACCCCGTAGCGCATACTTTTCAAATTCTGGATGTGGAGATGCATCCCGCAACCGACCGGCGCCGATGTCACGCCGATGGCCTCTCCTCCCTTGATCACCGAAATTCCCTCCGCGAGATCCCGCATCGCGAATTTGTGGTAGAGCGGAATGTCTTCTTTCACTTCCAGTTCACGTGCCCCGTCCGGCGTGACAATGCGCACCATGGCACCTGCCTTCAACGGGACAAGGGCCAATGCGACATCATCATCCGTATGCAGCATGAATCCGGCATATCGAGGTTCGCCGGCCATCAGAGCGTTTCTCCGTTTCGGCTGATCGTTTCATCGCCTTCTCCCAGGATCTCCCCGAAGGTGTATGCCCCGGAAGCGACATCCATCATCTGCTCCAGCAATGCCTTTGTGGCGTCATCGAAGGTCGTTTCTCCGGTCAGAATTCCACTGGCGTCGAAATCGATCTGCTCGGTCAGCTCGCGGCACGCCACCGCGTTGGCCGACAGCTTGACCGTCGGCGCCAGCAGACTGACGAAGCTGTTGCCCGGACCGGTCGTGAACAGCACCATATGCGCGCCCGCCGCGACAAAACCGGAAAGCGATTCCGTGGAATAGAAGGGCTGATCCATCAGCCAAAGTCCGGGACCGGCGGGGGCTTCGCCATGTTGCAGCACGCCGCAAACAGGCGAGCTGCCAGTCTTCATGACGGCGCCCAGCGACTTCTCCTCAAGCGTGGAAAGCCCCATCGCGATGTTGGCCGGCCCCGGATTGCTGCCGATCAGATCTATCCCGGCTGCCTCGGCCCGTTTCATGCGCCGGTCGACGGCTTCTCTCAGACGTTCGGCGACGGCGGGCGTTGCCGCCCGTTTCTCCAGAAGATGTTCCGCCCCGAACCACTCCATCGTCTCGCCGCCCATCACACGACCGCCGCCGGCAACAACGGCGTCGGCGATACGGCCCACGAGCGGATTGGACGCGACCCCGGAACTGGTATCGGAACGCCCGCATTCGACGCCGATGCATAGCTCCGACAAGCTGGCAGGGCTACGGCGCGCGGCGGACAGCTCCTTCAGAAGCCTGGCCCCGGCCCGCATTGCGGCATCCGTCAACCGAAGACCGTCATGCCCGTAATCATCCAGCACCAGCTTCGCCGCGGGGCGGCCCGACGCCTCGACAATGCGGTGATACAAATTTCCCTCGATGGGATTGCAGCTGATCACAAGGACCGCACCGACATTGGGATGCGTTGCGAAACCGGACAACATCCGCCGGCGAAGCACTGCATCTTCCCCGATAATTCCCCCCGTATAGGGGATCGTGATCAGCTTGGCCTGAGGAAGGGCCGCCGCGACACGCCGGGCGATGGGGGTGGTGAGCCCGGACAGAGAAAGTATGAGCAAGTCATTGCGCAACCCGACCGATCCGTCGGGTCTGCGATAGGCGTCGAAACGATATTCTTCAGTCATGAATCCGGTTCCACAGCTCAACGAACCACCCAAATGCCCGCCTTGCCTCCCTCACGGTTCCCCAACCTTTCCGCGATCGGGTAGCCGCAAGCGATCCGAGCCTTATTGTTGACAATTTATCTCAGCACGATACCAAAACACCGGAAAATTGGCGATTATCCTAGGGCAATAGAAGATGATCGAGTATGATTGTCAACAATCAATCGTGAATCGCCCGTTTTCGTGACGCCAGAGGCAGAAACTCTATGGCCGCTTCCCAGGAACCACCCCCCGGCGAAGACAGTCGCCGCACGCACGCCGCGGAAATCGCCGACGCGCTCGAGCAGGAAATCGGCGCGGGTACAATTCCGCCCGGCACAAAGCTGATTGAGGAAGCTCTCGCCAAACGCTTCGGGGTGTCCCGCGGGCCAGTGCGGGAGGCGTTGAGAATTCTGTCGCGCGACGATCTGGTGCGGATACGCCCCCATCTCGGCGCTTGCGTGCCGGAGCTGACCCCCAAGGAACTGTCCGATCTCTACGAAGTCCGGACGGCGCTGTTCGCGGCCGCCATCCGGCTATTCACCCTCCGCCTGCATAACGGCGAACTGAGCGAGGAATCGATTGCCCGATACGCGACCTTCGGCAAGGACCTATGGGCCGCCAAAGACGCGCCGGCGGAACAATTCGCCCGCCTGAGCCAGAGCGCGGCGCGCTTCATATACAAACATTGCGGCAATCCCGTTCTGCACCGGCACGCAGAGCGTATCGACCGTCAGGCATTCCTGTTCTATGTGAGATTTGCCAAGCAGGACATGGCGCATCGTCAGCGCTTTCTGACGCTGTCCAATATGCTCGGTCAGGCCGTCCGGATGGGGGATGCCGATCTTGCGGCAAGCCTGGCCCAGAAGCTGGGCGAGGAAAACCGGCGCACCACCTATGAGCAATATCGCGCGCTGAAGTCCACCAGCGAACATCCGCAAAAGGATGAGTTCACTCCCCCGATCACGGAGTGACATGTTTCCCGATCGCCGCCATGGCGGGCGACGGTCGAGTGTGGGCGGAAGGAAGGGCTGGAGCGGGTGAAGGGAATCGAACCCTCGTCGTAAGCTTGGGAAGCTTCTGCTCTACCATTGAGCTACACCCGCGCGGCCTTCTTAGTAGCTTAGCCGTCCCGCCCCGCGCAAGAGGGATCGCGTCGGGAGAAGCGGCAGGGCCCTACCAGCGGTTCTTCACTTCCTCGGCAAAGCCCAGCAGGTCCGTCACCTCCAGCCGGCTGCCATCGTCCAGCACCACATGGCCGGAGAAACGGCCGAAGACCTGATGCTGGATGGAGCGCAGGATCTTGAGATCCACGGCGCTGCTGCGGTCGATGATGGGTTCGAAACGCATTTCGAAGCGACCGTCATTGCTGCTGAAACTCCAGGGCGCGCCGTCGAACGTGCCTTCGGGGATGTGGAAGGTCACCTGGTCGAGCTTGTGCGCCGTGCCGTCGACGAAGACCATGTTCTCGGACGCCGCCGAGGTGTCGCCGAAGCCATAGCCGATATTGAAACCGAAGGGCTTTCCGCCGACGAGGCCCGAGGCCGAGCCCCAATACCATGTGTTGTCATAGGTCCAGACGCCCCGGCCCCAGTCGAGCACGCCGACAGCGGAAGCCGGGTCGAAGGCAAAGCTCTTGCCGCCGACCGTGACGCCACCGCTCGCGGGCATGCAGTTGATCTTCTGGTTGTAATAGAAGGCGCGCGGCGCATCGGGGAAGGGCGTCGCGATGACCATGCGGTCCATGGGCGGCTGGCTTAAAAAGATCTCGCCCTTGAGGCCCGCGCCCTTGCCGAAGTCCGGACAGTCGAGCGTCAGCCGCCGTCCGCCGGGCTCATGCCGGAAGGAGATGTCGATTTTGGGATGATGCTGGACGATATCGCCCGTGTCGGCGCTTTCCGGCAGCTTCATCCTGCCGCGCGGCAGCGCGGTGACGATGCTTTCCTCGGTCGCTTTCGGCGCGGTGAAATCGAACCAGGTGGTGCCGAGAAGGCCCATATAGCCATTGTCGGCCACCACCATGGCAATGCCGTAATCGCCCGCCAGCACGCAGTAATAGTCCCACTCCTTGATGCGGAACCAGGGCGCGCGAATGGCCGAGCGGCGATAGCTTCGCACCTCCGACCTCGCCCAGCCCCGTTCGACGAGGTGCCCCTTTGCGTCGAGCAAATCGCCATTCGTCATTTCATGCTGCATCGAATCCCCCTGCGTTCCGGCCGAAGAGCATAGCCTGCCTCGCAGATTTGTGAATTGCCGTTGCGCCTGACCGCGCTAGTTTCTGAGGCATGACTGTGAAACCCGACAATCTGCCCCGCGAGAAATTTTCCCATCCGGATGTGACGGCCAAGGAGGAGCGCCGCGCCTCGGTCGGTTTCCGACGGCTGGAGACGCTGTGGATCAACACGGGCACGCTCTGCAATATCGAATGCGCGCATTGCTACATTCATTCCAGCCCGACCGAGGACCGGCTTTCCTACATCACGCGCGACGAGGCGGCGCGCTATCTCGACGAGATCGAGGCATTGAAGCTCGGCACGACGGAAATCGCCTTTACCGGGGGCGAGCCCTTCATGAACCCGGATATGTGCGCCATGGCGGAGGACGCGCTCGCGCGCGGGCATGAGGTGCTGATCCTCACCAATGCCATGCAGCCCATGATGCGCCCAGCGGTAAAAACCGCGCTTCTCGACCTCCGCGCCCGCTTCGGCAATCGCCTGAAGCTGCGGATCAGCATCGACCACTATCTGGAAGAGCCCCATGACCGGGAACGCGGCGCCGGCAGCTATGCGCGCAGCATTGCGGGCCTGCGCTGGCTTGCCGCCCACAGTTTTCCGCTCACCGTCGCGGGCCGAACAGCGTGGGGCGAGGAAGAAAGTGTCATGCGCGCGGGCTTTGCCTCGCTCTTCCGCCAGCTGGAGCTGCCCGTCGATGCGTTCGACCCGGCTTCGCTCATCCTCTTTCCGGAGATGGACGACGAGGCCGATGTGCCGGAGATCACCACTGCCTGCTGGAACATCCTGCATGTCGACCCGGCGCAGGTGATGTGCGCGACGAGCCGCATGGTGGTGAAACGGAAAGGTGCTGCGGAACCGAGTGTCGTCGCCTGCACCCTGCTTCCCGACGATCCTCAATTCGATTTCGGGCCGCGGCTCTCGGATGCGCTTCACCCCGTGAAGCTCAACCACCGTCATTGCGCCAAATTCTGCGTGCTGGGCGGCGGGAGCTGCACTGCGTGAGCCGGCGCCAAAGCGCAATGATTTAAATCAAATTTTATCTATTTATTTTCCTCGGCCTCTTTCACAAGTATACGGGTTCCTCCTTATTGATCCGCTCCTTGCGATATTCTTTTCTTCTCGGGGACAAGATTTCCAATAACCCCCCCAGACGAGGAGGATCGTCCATGAAGAAGATCGCAGTCACTCTGGTTGCCGCCACGAGCGCATTCGCCATGTGGGCAGGCGCTGCCTCGGCCGACGTGTTCATGACTGGTAAGCAGGTCGCCAAGGAGATCGTCGGCAACACGATCGAAGGCCAGTATCGCGAATGCGCAGCCGACCGGAACGACTTCCAGGAATATTACGATCCCGACGGCACGATCCGCGGCCGCGAACGCCCCTGCCGGATGAGCGGCAGCTGGTCGCGTTATGGCGGCTCGTGGGAGGTGAAGGACGGGAAGTTCTGCGTCACGCTGGGCTCCGGCCGTTCCAGCGGATGCTTCGACTACAATATCGGCAAGGATGGCATGCTGACCCGCTACAATGCGGTTGGCGTGACCGATCTCAAGTTCAAAGTCTATGACGGAAATCCCGACCATCTTTGATGGCGGTCGCAGGATTACAGGCGGGCGCGGCCTCATGGGGCGGCGCCCGTTTTCTTTCAGGTAAAGGCAGATCGGACCGCGATGGCGGCGACGACATGGAAGGCCGCGCCGGCCTTCATATCACGATGCACACCCTGTCGCCCCTCAGCGAGCCTTCATCATCATAGCAAGATTGGAAAGCATCGAGCTGTCCCAGACAGCGCAAATATCGGCCTGTGTATCGAGAAACGCTTCCATCACCAATGGATCGAAGCCTCCCGGATCTCCCCGACACTCTTTCATCAGTTGACTGATGGTATCTTCGTGGCTGCGCTGTGCCTTATAGGAACGAACGGAACGCAGCGCGTCATAGACATCCGCCACGGCTACGATACGCGCCTCAAGCGGGATATTCTTCCCGCTCAGCCGAGCCGGATAGCCTCTCCCATCATATCGTTCATGATGAAGGAGCGCGACGTTGCGCGCCATTTGCGCGAACGGCCCCGCTTCCTTCGCGAGTGCCTGCCCCCCAAGATAGCAATGAGCCTCGATCAGGCTGCGCTCATCAAGCGTAAGAGAGCCCGGCTTGCAGAGTGTGGAAACCGGAATGAACAACTTCCCGACGTCGTGGAAATAGGCGGCATCGCCGATCAGGCTCGCCTCTTGCGCGGGCAGCCCCATCGCAAGCCCTAACCCTGTCGTCAGCATCGCCACGCGGGTTGAGTGGCCATACAAATCCAGACCGGGATGCGCGCAATCGGCGCGATAAAGGGCATGCCTCAGCTCTGCCAGGGCATCTCCGCCGGACCTATCATCCAAAGACTTATGAGGTTCCATCTCGACCTCTCAAGCGCCGCCCTCTCAAATGCGGCGGCGCCATCTTTTGTCGGGGCCGATTAAGAAGTCTCTAACGCAGCGTGTCCGAAAGGCATGGATGACAGGCTGCCACTTCGCCCAACGCGTTTCCGCAATGACATACGATCAGGCGGCAATGAGCCATATGAGAGGCAGGACGATCGCCGTGGCGATACCGTTCAGCGCCATGGCGACGCCGGAAAAGGTGCCCGCAA
The DNA here is from genome assembly GCF_002684405.1 of Parvibaculum sp. Classification (GTDB taxonomy): domain Bacteria; phylum Pseudomonadota; class Alphaproteobacteria; order Parvibaculales; family Parvibaculaceae; genus Parvibaculum. The sequence goes on from NZ_NYVD01000101.1 coordinate 34,853, forward strand.
CCTCATGTTCCTGAAAGGCGCGCGCCGTGCCGATGCCATGCGCGGCCGTGCCCATCGCAAACCCCCTTGCGCGCTCGTCCTTCACGCCCAGCGCGTTGAAGAGCATCGCACCCGATATGGCGCCGATGATGCCCGTCACGATGACGAAGGCGGCGGTGAGCGGGGCCAGCCCCCCGATCTTGTCGGCAATCCCCATCGCAATCGGCGTGGTGACGGATTTGGGCGCCAGCGAGCGGATGGTTTCCGCCTCCGCGCCGAGGGCCCAGCCGATGCCGACAGCCGACACCACCGCCGTGGTGGAACCCGCCACAAGCGCCAGCACCATGGGTTTCAGCGAGCGGCGCACATGATGGAAATTCGTGTAGAGCGGCACCGCGATGCCCACCGTGGCGGGACCGAGCAGCCAGAGGAGAAGCGCGCCCGCTGGCTCATATTGCAGCATGGCCTGTTTATCGACCGCCAGCAGGAACATGACGGGCAGCGCTGTCAGCAGCACGGTGTTGGCCAGCGGATGGCCGTTCACCTTTTGCTGGAAGCGCCGGGCCAGAAGATAGATGCCGACGATGAGCGCGAGCCAGAAGGCCATGGCGCCGATCTCATCAAGCGGGACAAGGTCGATACCGATGTCACTCATTCCATCCCCTCTCCGTCATCGCCTTTCGCCGCCCAGCGGAAAACGAGCGCGCCGACCGCCATGGCAAGCAGGGTGGAGACGACAAGCGCCACGGCAATCGGCAGGAGATCGCGGCGCAGGAGCGCGATATAGCCCATCAGGCCAACACCGGCGGGCACGTAGAAAAGGTTGAGGTGGGAAAGCAGGAAGGCGGTCATGCGGCGCAACGGGTCGGGCACATGGCCCGTCGCGAGCAGCCCGGCCAACAGGATCAAGATGCCGATAACCGTGCCGGGCACGGGAAGCGCCAGCGTATCGGACAGCCAGTTGCCCACCTCGTTGCAGACAACCAGCAGCGCAAAGGCGAGCGCGAGGCCGGGGAGCCCACGCATGGTTCAGCGCGCCTTGAAATGCTTGGAGAGCTTCAGCCCCTGGCGCTGATAGTTGGAGCCAATATCGCCGCCATAGAGTTTGCCCGGGCGGTCGGTCAGGCGCTCATAGACGAGGCGGCCGATAATCTGGCGATGCTCCAGAATGAAGGGCACGTCGTGGCTGCGCACTTCCAGAACGGCCCGGCTGCCGACGCCGCCGGCTTCACGCGCGCCGAAGCCGGGATCGAAGAAGCCCGCATAGTGCACGCGGAACTCGCCCACCAGCGGGTTGTAGGGCACCATTTCGGCGGCATGGGTGGGCGGCACATGCACGGCCTCGCGCGAGGCGAGGATGTAGAATTCATCCGGGTCCAGAATGAGGCCCCTGTTGTCGCGGATATAGAGCGGCTCCCAGAAATCGAGAACCTCATAGGCGTCCGGCTGGTCGACATCGATCACACCGGTATGGCGCTTGGCGCGATAGCCGACAAGGCCGTCTTCCCGGTCGGTTTTCAGGTTCACGGTGAGCGCGAGGCCGCCATCGATATCCGCCTCGCCCTCCACGAGCTTTACCTGCTCGTGCAGCCGCTTCAGTTCCGCGTCGGAATGGGTCGGCGTGCCGCGCCGAAAGCGGATCTGCGACAGGCGCGAGCCGGGCCGCACCAGGATCGGAAAGGTGCGCGGCGAAATCTCCAGATAGAGATGGCCCTTGTAGCCGGGCTCCACCTGATCGAACTCGGCGCAGAAATCGGTGATGACGCGGGTGAAGACATCGAGACGGCCCGTCGAGCTTTTCGGGTTCGCGGCAGCCGAGGTGCGCTCCGACAACGCCAGCGCTTCCACCAGCGGGACGAGATAGACGCAGCCGGTTTCCAGCACGGCGCCTTCCGTCAGGTCGATCTTGTGAAGGGTCAGCTCTTCGACGCATTCCATGACACCGCGATGGGGGCCGGGCAGGAAGCTCGCCCGCAGGCGATAGGCCGTGGTCCCGAGCCTCAAATCGAGGCTCGCGGGCTGGATCTGCGCCGGCTCGATCTCGGGGCTGCCCCAGATTTCCTTTTCCCGGATCAGCGACTGGATCGCATGGGCGGGCAGGATACCGGTCGCATGGGTCTGGCCGGGGCCGACCCTGCGGGGCTCCGGATCTTCAATATGGGGAAAAAGGTCGTCTGCGGGTGTCGTCATGGTCCTGCCCTTATAAGGTGGCCGGGCTTTTGGCGGAAGCCCCGCGATTGCGGTCCCGAAACAGGCCGGGCCGGACTTCTGCCCGGCTGCGTCTTGACTGGACGCCCTGCCCGGCTTTTAATGCGCCGCGTTCGGGCGGCTCAGGGCCGGTCGGGCCCGTGGTGATTTGAGCCGACCGGCTTGCGGCCACGTAAAACAACCCGCTAAAAAGGTCGGGTTGTGAAACCCCGTCCTTCCCGGTCGGGGTTTTTTGTTTTGGGGACACGCCAATGACCGAAAAGACCCCCTCCTCCGCCAAATGGAGCGCCCGCACCGCCGCCGTCCATGGGGGCACCATGCGCAGCCAGTTCGGAGAGACGAGCGAGGCGATGTTCCTGACGTCGGGCTATGTGTACGAGACGATGGAATCGGCGGAGGCCCGCTTCAAGAACGAAGAGCCGGGCTACGTCTATAGCCGCTTTGCGAACCCCACCGTGCGCATGTTCGAGGAGCGCATCGCGGCGCTTGAGGGCGCGGCGGATGCCCGGGCGACGGCAAGCGGCATGGCTGCCGTGACCGCCTCCATGCTCTGTCATCTGCAGGCGGGCGACCATGTACTGTCTTCGCGCGCGCTTTTCGGCTCCTGCCGTTACATCGTGGAGACGCTGCTGCCGCGCTTCGGCGTGACCTCCAGTTTCGTGGACGGGCGCAACATGGACGAATGGCGCGCGGCCATCCGCCCCGAGACCAAGGTGCTCTTTCTGGAATCGCCCTCCAACCCGACGCTGGAAGTGATCGACATCGCGGCGGTGGCCGAGCTTGCCCATGCCAATGGGGCGCGCCTGATCGTCGACAATGTGTTTGCGACGCCGGTTCTCCAGAAGCCGATGGAGCTGGGCGCGGATGTCGTCGTCTATTCCGCGACCAAGCATATCGACGGCCAGGGCCGCTGCCTCGGCGGGGTGGTGCTGTCGGACCAGGACTTCATCGACGAGCATCTGGCGAATTTCCTGCGCCAGACCGGCCCCGCCATCAGCCCCTTCAATGCCTGGGTCATGCTCAAAAGCCTCGAGACGCTGGACCTTCGTGTGCGTCAGCATGCAAGAAATGCAGAGGCCGTTGCGCGCTTCCTCGACGGCCATGAAAAAGTGGAACGTGTATTTTACCCGGGCCTCGAATCCCACCCTCAGCACAATCTCGCCATGAGCCAGATGGAGATGGGCGGCAACATCGTCGCCTTCGAGGTGAAGGGGGGCAAGGCCGGCGCCTTCAAGGCGGCCAATGCGCTGGAAATCGTCAAGATTTCCAACAACCTGGGCGATGCCAAGAGCCTCATCACACACCCGGCGACGACGACCCATCAGCGGCTTTCGCCGGAGGCGCGAGAGGAGCTGGGTATCCGGGAAGGGCTCGTCCGGCTCTCCGTCGGGCTCGAGGAGGCCGACGATCTCATCGCCGATTTCGATGCGGCACTTGCGCGCATCTGAGATTGATCCACTCCGGACAGGTGAACATTAAGGGGAATTTAGCCCCTCTCCTGCTAAGTCTGCCTTGCGGAACTCGCTGGGACACCTCTTGCCAAGAACATGGCCGGGTCATATCCAGTGCCGCGGGGCATTCAGAATGAAGACCTCACGCCGGGCGTACCGGAGAGCAGGACAGCCGATGTACAGCGAGAAGACAAGATCCATCAAAGTCTGCGTAGAACCGACCTATCTGGAAGACCAGTCGGAGCCCGATGACGATTATTTCGTCTGGGCCTATCGCGTTGTCATCGAAAATGAAGGCGGCGAGACGGTGCAGCTGCGCTCGCGCTACTGGCAGATCGCCGATGCGGGCGGCCGGGTGCATGAAGTGCGCGGCGACGGCGTGGTCGGCGAGCAGCCCGTGCTCCATCCCGGCGAGCGCTTCGAATATACCAGCGGGACCCCGCTCGGTGCGCCTTCGGGCATCATGTTCGGCAAGTACCAGATGGAAACCGGCGGCGGCGAAACCTTCGAGGTGAACATTCCCGCCTTCTCGCTCGATTGCCCCCACACCAAGGCACTGATGAACTGATCGCCAAGCCGCGCTAGGATGCGCCCTCACCCAGGGGGACGCGATGGCGCCGATACGGCTTTCAACCCGGGAGATGATCGACCGGCTCATCTCCTTCGACACGACCAGCCGGAATTCCAATCTCGAGCTGATTTCCTTTATCGAGGACTATCTGGCCAGTCACGGCGTCGCCTCGCAGCGCGTAGTGAACGAGGACGGCTCCAAGGCCAATCTCTTTGCAACTATCGGCGAGGCGTCGAAGCCGGGCGGCATCGTGCTGTCGGGCCATACCGATGTCGTGCCGGTGGACGGGCAGGACTGGTCGGGCGATCCCTTCCGCGTGGTCGAAAAGGACGGGATGCTTTTCGGGCGCGGCACCAGCGACATGAAAAGCTTCATCGCCATTGCGCTCGTCATGGTGCCGGAGTTTCTGAAGCGCGGACCGACCATCCCCGTGCATCTCGCCTTTTCCTATGACGAGGAAATCGGCTGCCTCGGCGTCAGGCCGATGATCGACGGCATCGTGCGCACCCTTCCGCGCCCGGCGGTCGCCATTGTCGGCGAGCCTTCGATGATGAAGGTCGTCAATGCGCATAAATCCATCCAGTCCTATTTCACGACCGTGACGGGTCTCGAATCCCATTCCAGCCAAACGCACAAAGGCGTCTCCGCGATCTCCTATGCGGTGGAGCTGATCGCGTTTCTGGACAGGCTCGCGCAGGAAATGCGCGAGCGCGCACCGGCGGGCTGCCGCTTCGCGCCGCCCTACACCACCATCAATGTGGGGGTGCTGAAAGGCGGTACGGCCGTGAACATCATTCCGCGCCAATGCGAATTCGGCTGGGAATACCGCGCGCTGCCCGACGACGATCCCGACGAGATCATCAACCGCTTCACCGCCTTTGCCGAAGAAGAATTGCTGCCGCGCATGCGTGAGGTCTATCCGCAGGCCCGCATCGAAACGCGCGAACGCGCCAAAGCGCCGGGCCTCGTGCCGGAAACCGGGTCGGCGGCGGAAACGCTGATCCTGAAGCTCGCGCAATGCAACGAGACGGAAGCCGTCTCCTATGCGACCGAGGCCGGGCTTTTCCAGATGGCGGATGTGCCGACGCTGGTTTGCGGGCCCGGCGACATTGCGCAGGCCCACAAGCCGGACGAGTTCATCGAGCTTTCTCAGATCGCCGAATGCGAGCGCTTCATGATGCGGCTCGCGGAGCATGTGGGGGGCTGAGAGCTACTCCTCCAGCCCTTCCTTCAGCTCGTCGGCGGTGAAGACATAGACCGAGCTGCAGAACTCGCATTTGGTGGTGATGACGTCGTCCAACACCATGCTGTCGATTTCCTCCGCGCCGAATGAGCGCAGGACCGAACTCATGCGCTCGCGCGAGCAGCGACACCCGAATTCCACACCGGATGTCTGGAAGGCGCGGACGCCATCCTCATGGAAAAGGCGGAACAGCAGACGTTGCGGCTCCAGCGCGGGGTCGAGGAGCTCGTGGTCCTCCACCGTGTCGAGCAGGATGGAGGCGCGGTTCCAGCTTTCCTCTTCCTCCGTATAGGGACTGTCGTCGTCTCCCTCGCGATAGCCGGTGAGACCGCCCTCGCGCGCGACATGCTGGATCATGATCGCGCCGGCGCGCCAATGCTTCTCGCTACGGCCTTCCGCATCGCGGCTATAAAGCGGCCCGGCGGCGATGCGGATGCGGGTCGCCACCTGTTCGGAACTCTCGAAATATTCATGCGCCGAATGGGTGAGCCCTTCCGGGTCGAGCGCGACGATGCCCTGATAGCGGTCCATGTCGCCGCCCTGATCGATGGTGAGGGCCATATGCCCTTCTCCCATCAGCTCGGCGGATGACGCGTTGCCCGCCGCGATGGCTTCGTTCACGGCATCGCTGTCCATATGCGCATAGCCGCGCACCTTGCCGGTGCCGTCGCCGTGACTTTCATAGTCGGCGACCAGCATGGAGATGGGGCCCTTGCTCTGCGTCTGCAGGATGAAGCGGCCCTCGAATTTGAGGGCGGAGCCAAGCATCACCGTCAGCGCCAGCGCTTCGCCCAAGAGGCGGGAGACCGGCTCGGGGTAATCGTGGCGTTTCAGGACTTCGTCGACCAGCGGCCCGAGACGCACGAGGCGGCCCCTTATGCCCAGATCCTCGATCTGGAAGGGCTGCACGATGTCGTCGCCCGGCATGTCGAAGCGGCGGCCATCGCCGCCGCCCCTGTTCTGGCTTGCGTCACTCATCTCTACTTCCTGTCAGTCGGGCGTGTTGTCTCACACCACCGCCTGGCCGTTCGGGCTGTTACCCGAAGCACCAGGCGAGCACACCCTTTTGGGCGTGCAGCCGGTTTTCCGCCTCGTCCCAGACCACCGAGGCGGGACCGTCGATCACGTCGGCGGTCATTTCCTCGCCGCGATGCGCGGGCAGGCAATGCATGAAAATGGCGTCCGGGGCCGCCTTGCCCATCAGCGTCTCGTTCACCTGGAACGGAGCCAATAGATTGTGACGGCGGGTCTTGGTTTCAACATCGTCGCCCATGGAGACCCAGGTGTCGGCCACCACGCAATCGACGCCGTCCACCGCCGCGCCCGGATCGGTGCCGAGCGTCACTTTCGCGCCGGTCTTCTTCGCCCAGTCCATGACATCGGCATCCGGGCTCAGTTCCGGCGGGCAGGCCAGGCGCAGTTCGAAGCCGAGCTGACCGGCGGCATGGATCCAGGAGACGGCGACATTGTTGCCGTCGCCCACCCAGGCGACCTTTCGGCCGGCGATAGCGCCCTTGTGTTCCTCGAAGGTCATCACATCCGCCATGAGCTGGCAGGGATGGGACTTGTCGGTGAGACCGTTGATGACGGGGACGCTCGCATTTTCGGCGAGGTCCAGCAGCGAGGCATGGTCGGTGGTGCGGATCATGACCGCATCGACGAAGCGCGACAGAACGCGCGCCGTGTCGGCAACGGTTTCGCCGCGGCCAAGCTGGGTTTCCTGCCCGTTCATCAGAAGCGTCTGACCGCCAAGCTGGCGCATCGCCACATCGAAGGAGACGCGGGTTCGCGTCGAAGGCTTCTCGAAGATCATGGCGAGCAGCTTGCCGTTGAGCGGCATGTCGTCATCGGGCTCGGCCTGGCCCTTGCCTTTGCGCGCGGCCTTGCGTGCATGGGCGTCGTCGAGGATGGCGCGCAATTCGCCCGGCGCGACTTCATGCAGATCGAGGAAATGCCGGCTCATGCTGCGCCCTCCCGCTTCCCGCCCGCGTGTCCGTCCAGCGCGGTGCAGGCATTCGACAGCTTGTCGATGGCTTCTTCCACCTCTTGGTCTCCGATATTGAGCGGCGGCAGCAGGCGGATCGTATTGTCGCCCGCGCCCACCACCAGCAGATGTTCGCTGCGCGCGGCGGCCACCAGATCGGTGTTCGGCACCTTGCATTTGATGCCGAGCATCAGGCCTTCGCCGCGCACGCCCTCGATGATGTCGGGATGCTCGTCGGCAAGCCGCGCGAGCTTCTGGCGCAGCGTGCGGCCGAGTTCGTTCACATGCTCGATGAACCCGTCGGCCAGCACCTGATCCAGCACTGCATTGGCGACCGCCATGGCAAGCGGATTGCCGCCGAAGGTCGAGCCATGCGTGCCCGCCGTCATGCCCTTGGCCGCTTCTTCCGTCGCAAGGCAGGCGCCCACCGGAAAGCCGCCGCCCAGCGCCTTGGCAATCGCCATGATGTCGGGCGTGATGCCGGCCAGTTCATGCGCGAAGAGCTTGCCCGTGCGGCCGATGCCGGTCTGCACCTCGTCGAGCACGAGCAGGATGCCCGCCTCGTCGCAGATTTCGCGGATCTGCCGGAGATCGCCATAGGGCAAGGGACGGATACCGCCCTCGCCCTGAATGGGTTCGATGAGAATGCCCGCGGTCGCGGGGCCGATCGCCTCCTTGAGCGCATTCAGATCATCGAAAGGCACTTGCGGGAAACCAGGCATCGCCGGGCCGAAGCCTTCCAGATATTTCTTCTGGCCGCCCGCGGCGATAGTCGCCAGCGTCCGCCCATGGAAGGCCCCTTCCATGGTGATGAGTTCGTAGCGCTCCGGATGGCCGTTCACCGCGTGATATTTGCGCGCCATCTTGATCGCGCATTCCAGCGCCTCTGCGCCCGAATTGGTGAAGAAGACCGTATCGGCGAAGGTCGCCTCGACCAGGCGCTGCGCCAGCCGCTCCTGTCCGGGAATGCGATAGATGTTGGAGGTGTGCCAGACCTTCTGCGCCTGCTCGTTCAGCGCGGCGACGAGACCGGGGTTTGCATGACCGAGCACGTTGACGGCGATCCCGGCGCCGAAGTCGAGATATCGCTCGCCCAAGGCGGTGAGGAGATATGAGCCCTCGCCCTTCTCGAATTCGAGGTCGGCCCGTGCATAGGTCGGCAGAACTGGCGTGATCACGACTGCGCTCCTGCGGGGGATCGCACCGGCCGCTTGTGTCGATAGACCGTCCGGCTGCGCCTGTCATTTTCCATAGACAGGCCCCAATAGAAAAAGCCGCCCAAATCCGGCGGCGTTGCGAGAAGCCTCGAAGTATTAGGGAGAGGCCGCCTCGCTGTCAATCGCAGACGGCCTCTCCCAACGCAAAAAAGTGAAGTCATGCGGGCGGTTAGCGTGTCTTCCGCCTCCCCCTGACCGGCCGGTCAGGCCTTCAGCCGGTAGCCGCGCTTCAGCATCATGTGGCAAACCGCCCAGAGGATCGCATTGACCGCCAACACGACCGCCACGCCGATCTCGATGGAGCCGTCGGCATGGCCCGTCATGCCATAGCGGAAGCCGTCGATCAGATAGAAGATCGGGTTGTACTGGGTGATGTGATAGGCGAAATCCGGAAGCTGCGTCACCGAATAGAAGGTGCCCGAGAGGAAGGTCGCCGGCAGGATCAGGAAGTTGGTCACGGCCTGAAGATGATCGAACTTCTCCGACCAGATGCCGCCCATCATGCCGAGCAGCGACAGCATGAGCGAAGCCCCCACGGCAAAGAAGACCACGGCCCAGAGATGATCGATCTCCAGATGGATGAAGGGCCACATGCCCAGCGCCGTCGCCAGGCCGCAGACCACGCCGCGCGTGACGCCCGCCGTCGCAATCCCCACATTCAGCTCGCCCGGCGAAAGGGGCGGCATGAGGATATCGACGATATTGCCCTGCACTTTCGAGATCAGGATCGAGGAGGAGGTATTGGCGAAGGAGTTCTGGATCATCGTCATGATGATGAGACCCGGCGCCAGAAACTCGATAAAGGGCACGCCATGCACATCCGGCCGGAACTTGCCGATGGCAAGCGCGAAGATCGCAAGGTAAAGAAGCGTGGTCACCACGGGCGCCGCCACCGTCTGGGTGATGACCTTCATGAAGCGGCGCACTTCCTTCATGTAGAGCGTCCACACGCCGAGCCAGTTCACCGAGCCGAACCGACGCGCACCGACCATGGGCTGCATTGACTTGCGATCTGTCGAAACACTCATGGGCAAGGCTCCCTTGACGTTTTGTCGGTGCCGCCGGCGACAGGCGCCCGGCACACGCTTGATTTACGGGCAAGCAATAGGGGACCGCCGCCCCCGTGACAATCGCGCCCCGAAAAATTGTCACAGGCCCTCGCCAAAGGACCGTCGCGGATGGGCAGCAACGGCATAAACCCGCCCTTCAAGGGGATATCCGTCCCGGACAGGGCCATTCTGGCCGCGCAAGGGGCATATATAGGGAGAGAAACGCGGCGCCCCCACCCTTTTCTGTGGATAAGCCGAATCGAAGGCGCATGTCTCCTTGCTAACAACTACCCCCATCTAGTATATTTTTCATGAACACATACGAAATCTGGTGTGCCTGACGGGCGTAATTTGCGGGCATTGGCCGGGCCGAGGCCGGGTCCTGCCGGATCGCAGGGTCTTCCGGGCCAATAAGGGGGAAGGAACCGAGATGTGGACTGAGGAACGCGTAGAACTCCTGAAAAAGCTGTGGTCGGAAGGCCTCAGCGCCAGTCAGGTTGCCAAGCAGCTTGGCGGCGTGACGCGAAATGCGGTGATCGGCAAGGTGCACCGGCTCGGTCTTTCCGGCCGTGCCACACCGAGCCGCCCGGCGCGCACGAGCCGCCCCGCGGCGCCGCGCACGCTGGTCCGGGCCCGGCCCGAGCCGGCCACCCCGCGTGAGCAGAAAGAAGAGCTTCAGAGCCGGAGCGAGGACAATCTGCCGAAGGAAAGCCGGGCCTCGAGCGCAAGCGAGCTGCCCGACCTGCCGCTTTCGGAACGCGCCACGGTGCTGACGCTGACCGAACGGACCTGCAAATGGCCGATCGGCGAGCCGGGCAAGGCCGGCTTCCATTTCTGCGGCCGCGCCGCCGAAGACGGCATGCCCTATTGCCCCGAACATGCGCGGAAGGCCTACCAGCCGGCGCAGAGCCGCCGCAATCGCGAACGTGCGCGGACGGAACGGCTTACGGGCTGACCCCTTCGGAGGGGAGCCTTCCCGTCTAGGCCCCGGGGGACGGGGCGCAAACAAAAGCCGGTGTCGAGAGACACCGGCTTTTTTCTTTTCGGCATAAAGCGCTCGGGCTCGAAAGCGTTCAGGCCCGGAACTGCTCGTCCAGCGCATAGCCCGCGGAGCGGACGGTGCGGATCGGATCGCGCTCGCCCCTGTCGTTGAGCGCCTTGCGCAAACGGCCCACATGCACATCCACGGTACGGGCTTCGACATAGACATCGGAGCCCCAGACCGCATCGAGCAATTGTTCGCGGCTGAAGACGCGCCCGGGATGCTGGATCAGATGATCGAGCAGGCGGTATTCGGTGGGTCCCAGATGAACCTCCCGCTCGCCGCGCCGCACACGATGGGCCGCCCGGTCGATCACGATGTCGCCAAAGGTCACGAGGTCCTCGGTCAGCGCGGGCCGGATACGCCGCATGACCGCCCTGATCCGCGCCAGAAGCTCGGTCATGGAAAAAGGCTTGGTCACATAATCGTCGGCGCCCGTGTCGAGGCCGCGGATACGGTCCGATTCCTCACCACGCGCCGTGATCATGATGATCGGCAGGTTGCGGGTTTCGGGCCGTCCGCGAAGCCTGCGGCAAAGCTCGATACCGGACAGTCCCGGCAGCATCCAGTCGAGAAGGACGAGATCGGGGGTCGTTTCCCGAACCATCATCGCCGCTTCCTCGCCATCCGACGCGGAGAGAATCCGGTAGCCTTCCTTGTCCAGATTGTACTGGAGGAGGGTCGATAGAGCCTCCTCGTCTTCCACAATCAATACGGTTGGTTTCATTCTTCGTTCAAAGGACGCGTGAGACCGTAGCTCATCCGCCGTGGTCAACATCTGCATTTCCCTTGTGGCCTCCTTCAATCATCCGATTCTATCGAGGTCATGCTCGTCGTATCGCCCTTCGGGCGGTCATCCACGACACGTTCGCCGGTGATGAGGTAGCGGACCGTCTCGGCGACATTGGTCGTGTGGTCGCCGATCCGTTCCAGGTTCTTGGCAATGAAGAGCAGATGGGTGGAGACGCCGATCGTGCGGGGGTCTTCCATCATGTAGGTCAGCAGTTCACGGAAGATCGAGTTGTACATCTCGTCGATCTCTTCGTCCTGCATCCAGACATCCATGGCAGCCTGCGCATCGCGGCTGGAATAGGAATCCAGCACCGTCTTGAGCTGCCCCTGAGCCAGCCGGCCCATGCGCCCGATGCTCTGGATGAGACGGTTCTCGATATTGAAATCGGAACCGATCACGATGGCGCGTTTGGCGATGTTCTTCGCCAGATCGCCGATGCGTTCCAGATCGTTCGAAATCTTGATCGAGGCAATGGCCTCGCGAAGATCGGCCGCCATGGGCTGGCGGAGCGCGATCACACGCACAGCCTGAGTTTCGATCTGCGTTTCGAGATCGTCGATCCGCACGTCCTCGCGCACGGTGCGCTCGGCCAGCTGATTATCGCGCCGCTGAACGGCCTCAAGAGCTGCCGATAGCTGAGCTTCGGTCAGCCCGCCCATCTGGGCGATCCCGGTGCTGAGCTTCTCGAGCTCCTCCTGGAAGGACTTCACTGTATGTTCTGTCGTCACGCCTGATCCTCCTTTTGGCCCCTCACCGAGTGACCGGCGTCGAAATTAACCGAAACGGCCGGTGATGTAGTTCTGCGTGCGCTCGTCGTCCGGATTTGTGAAGATCTTGTCGGTATCCCCCTCTTCCACCAGCACACCAAGGTGGAAGAACGCGGTTCGCTGCGACACGCGTGCCGCCTGCTGCATGGAGTGCGTCACGATCACGATCGTGTAGTCCGACCGGAGTTCGTCCATCAGCTCTTCGATTTTCGCCGTCGCGATCGGATCGAGCGCCGAGCAGGGCTCGTCCATCAGGATGACTTCCGGCTTCACGGCAATGGCGCGCGCGATGCACAGACGCTGCTGCTGACCGCCGGAAAGACCCGTGCCCGGCTGGTCCAGGCGATCCTTCACTTCTTCCCAGAGGCCGGCCTTCTGAAGGCTGGTCGCCACCAGCTCTTCCATGTCGGCCTTGTTGTTGGAGGAGAAGCCATGGATGCGCGGTCCATAGGCGATGTTATCGAAGATCGACTTCGGGAAGGGGTTCGGCTTCTGGAACACCATACCGACACGCGCCCTGAGTTCGACCACGTCGAGATCGGGGGCGTAGATGTCTTCCCCGTCGAGTTCGATATCGCCGGTGATGCGCGCAATCGGGATGACGTCGTTCATCCGGTTCAGGCAACGCAGGAAGGTGGACTTGCCGCAGCCGGACGGGCCGATAAGCGCCATGATCTCGTTGGTTGGGATCTCCAGGTTCACCCCGAAAAGAGCCTGCTTCTCGCCGTAGTAGACGCAAACGTCACGCGCGCTCATCTTGCTGGTGTCGGCCTGATTTGCACCCTTGGGGGCCGACGAAACGGGTGCGGAAATTTCTACCATTTTCGTTCGAACTTTCTGCGCATGATGACAGCGGTGGAATTCATGAGGATGAGGAAGCCCAGCAGGATGATCGTCGCGCCTGCCGTGCGCTCAACGAAACCGCGCTCGGCGGCGGTCGCCCACATATAGATCTGCACCGGCAGCGCCGTGGCGGGATCCATAGGGGTCGCGGGATAATCGACGACGAAAGCAACGAGGCCGATCATCAGAAGCGGTGCCGTTTCGCCCAGCGCCTGCACCAGCCCGATGATCGTGCCGGTGAGAATACCGGGCAATGCGAGCGGCAAGACGTGATGGGTTACGGTCTGCATCTTGGACGCACCGATCCCCAGCGCCGCCTCACGGATGGAGGGCGGGACGGCGCGGATCGCCGCGCGCGTGGCGATGATCACGGTCGGGAGCGTCATCAGCGTCAGCACCAGACCGCCCACCAAGGAGGACGAGCGCGGCAAGCCGGCGAAATTGATGAAGACGGCAAGCCCCAGAAGACCGAACACGATGGAGGGGACGGCGGCGAGGTTGTTGATGTTCACCTCGATCAGATCCGTCCAGCGGTTCTGCGGCGCGAACTCTTCCAGATAGAGCGCGGCCGCGACCCCGAGCGGCACCGCCAGCAGGACCACGATCAGCATCATGAAGAAGGAGCCGATGGCCGCCACCCCGATACCCGCCGTTTCCGGCTGGGAGGAGGCGCCATAGGTGAACAGACCGGTGTTGAAGGTCAGGGAGAGTATGTCTTTCTGCTTCAGCTCATCGAGCCAGGCCACCTGCTGGTTGTCGAGCTGACGCCGGCTCTCCGGCACGTCGCGGTCGATGGCGCCCTTCATCAGCGCATCCGCATTGCCGCTGGCCAGAAGCCAGACCTTCCGCGTGGTGCCGATGACGGAGGGATCGTCCATCACGATGTTGCGGAGCTGGATCGCCGCCCCGCGCGACAACAGCGCCTCCGCCTTGCGGCGCATCGGCCGGTTGGCGGGATCGACGCCAAGCTCGGCGAGCAGCGCCTCGCGCGCGAGCTTGCGGTAGTTGGCGGTCAGCAGCGTCATGCGATCGCGCTTGCCGGATTTGTC